>NZ_JAELUI010000009.1 GCF_016429285.1 Ralstonia sp. ASV6 | reverse complement strand
TGGCTGAAACCTGCTACCGATTCAACCACCGTGACGAGGACTTGAAACCCTTACTGCGCAAGCTTCTGCAGGCAACCCCTACCCTCGAAATTCAACCCATTTTGGTCCGGTTTGGGTAGGAATTACCTAAAAAAAACCGCGCCGTTGAGGAAAGCGCGGTTTCGAGAGGCCGGCGTGTGGTCAGCACGCTGGCTCAGGTGACCCGGATGCCGGATGCGTCGGCAACTCAAGCAACCTTTTTGGCTTGCGCCGTTTCTTCGAAGAATTGTTCGTCTTCCGTCGAGCCTTTGAGCGCCGTGGTGGACGCTTCTCGTTCGATGGTCTGCGTCACGGCATCGAAGTAGCCCGTGCCGACTTCGCGCTGATGCTTCACAGCAGTGAAACCCTTATCCGCCGCCTTGAACTCGGCCTCCTGCAACTCGACAAAGGCGCTCATCTGGTTGCGGGCATAGCCGTAGGCCAGGTTGAACATCGAGTAGTTCAGCGCGTGGAAGCCGGCCAGCGTAATGAACTGGAACTTGTAGCCCATCGCACCGAGTTCCTTCTGGAATCGGGCAATCGTGACGTCGTCCAGGTTCTTCTTCCAGTTGAATGACGGCGAGCAGTTGTACGCCAGCATCTTGCCCGGGAACTTGGCGTGGATGGCCTGGGCGAATTTCTTGGCGTACTCCAGATCCGGCTTGCCAGTTTCGCACCACACGAGATCGGCGTATTCGGCGTAGGCTAGGCCACGCGAGATGGCTTGCTGCAGACCCGGCTTCGTGCGGTAAAAGCCCTCCACGGTACGCTCGCCGGTGCAGAACGGGCGGTCATTGTCATCCACGTCGGTGGTCAGCAGGTCAGCGGCTTCCGCATCGGTACGGGCGATCAGCACGGTCGGCACGCCCAGTACGTCGGCAGCCAAGCGAGCGGCAACCAGCTTGCTCACGGCTTCACGCGTGGGCACCAGCACTTTGCCGCCCATGTGACCGCACTTCTTCACGGCGGCAAGCTGATCTTCAAAGTGCACGCCTGCGGCGCCCGCCTCGATCATCGCCTTCATCAGTTCGAACGCGTTGAGCACGCCGCCGAAACCGGCTTCAGCATCCGCCACGATCGGGGCGAAGAAATCGATGTCGCCTTTGCCTTCCGACCATTGGATCTGGTCAGCGCGGGCGAACGTGTTGTTGATCTTCTTGACGACCTTGGGCACCGAGTCCACCGAGTACAGCGACTGGTCCGGGTACATCTCCCCGTTGCTGTTGGCGTCGCCCGCCACTTGCCAGCCCGACAGGTAGATGGCCTTCAGGCCGGCCTTGACCTGCTGCATGGCCTGGTTGCCCGTCAGCGCACCCAGCGCGTTGACGAATGGCTCGTTGTTGATCAGGTCCCACAGCTTTTCAGCACCGCGCTTGGCCAGCGTATGCTGGATCTGCAGCGAGCCGCGCAGGCGCACGACGTCTTCGGCGGTATAACCGCGCTTGACGCCCTTCCAACGCGGGTTGGTGTCCCATTCCTTCTGCAGTTGCTGCACTTGTTGTTCGCGCGTCGTCATCACACTCTCCTGCTTGATCGCATCCATCCAATAAGAATCGGGGTAACGCACTCACCGCTTGAAGCCAGCGGCCCTCCGCGGGCGCCCTCCCTGGGGCGCCGTTGGCTGACCAAAGTCATGTGTCTTATATAAGAGTGTAGAGAGGCGCGATGCAGCGCAACAAGGACAACCTCAATTCGGGGAAAATTTTTTATTCTTTTATTTTCAATAACTTATATTCAACGTTTCACGATACGGAAAGATTTTCCCCATCATGAAAGAGGGTGATGGTGCTCTGCGGTGCGGAGTTTTGTGGATCAAAAATGTCTTCCGCATTGTGAAAATTGGGAATCCGCTGGTAGTACCCGCGTCAATACGAATCGACGATCGCCCGACCACAGCATTCTTCGTAGCGCCGGGCCGTCGGCTTGGCGCGCCCGTCTCGGCCAAAGAGACCAAACCGGTGCTCACGGTTCGTTGGATCATCGCCGTCGTCGATCAGGTCGTACCACCAGACGCCTTTCATATAGGGGCGGGCTTTCGCCAGCGCCATAAACCGCTGCAGGTAGTCCGCCGCGTCGGCTTCGGTGTAGCCGCCTCGGTGGGTTGGCCAGCCCATTTCCGTTACGTACATGTCAATCGGCTTGCCATGCGCGTCGAGCATGAGACGGTGTATCTCGTCAACCCAAGCGATGGCCGCTTCCGGCGAATGCCCCCACAGTGGCTTGCCATAGTTGTACGGGTGGATGCTGATGCCATCGACAGCATCTGCGGCACCGGTACGCGCAAAGGCTTCAAACCAACGGGTATCCGAGTTCGTCGCGCCGCCGGCCAGAATGATGGCTTGCGGGTCGGCCGCGCGGATAGCCTGAGCCGTCACGCTTACCAGCTTTGCGTAGTCTTCAACGCTACCGACGGTGCGTGGCTTAGTGGTCGAGCCGAAGCCGATATTCCATTCGTTCCAGATTTCGTAGTAGCGCACCTTGCCCTTCATGCGGCGGGCAACCCAAGACGCATAGTGAGTGAAGCCCTCCCGGGCGGCATCGGTGGTCACCAGCCCACCCGGCTCGTACAGGTTGTTGCCATAGCCCAGCAGCAACAACGGCTGCCTCCCCGTGGCCGATGCCCACTCGATCATCTCGACGACACGCCCCAACGGTGCAGAGATCGCGTACTCGCCTTTGCGCTTTTCCAGCTCATTCCATGGCAGCGATGTGCGCCAAGAAGCCAACCGAGCCTCAACCAGGGCCGCCTTGATGGCCGGCAGATCCGCATTCTTGCGGATGGGGTGAATGCAGGCGCCTGCAATCGTTTCCGACACCGCCCCGGAAGTGGCCAACGCCAGGGCGCAGGCCAACAACCACCGCATCAGACAGCGCATGAAGCGGGCTCCTTCTCGGTACGATCAAATTGAAAATCAGCAATCAACAGCAAGATGAACGGCAATACGCTGATCTTGTGTCGAAAGTACGAACCGTAGTCGGGCTCGAACAACGCGGAGACCATCGTGAACGCCAGTACCGCGCAGGCAGCGAACGACTGGACATTCTTTTCAGGCTGCCGAAACGCCGCGATCATCCGCCACGTCAGATACATCTGGAACAGCACGAACGGCGCATAGGTCGGCGAAATCAGTAGCAGGTTCAACGGTGCCAGCATCCAACCGAACGTAATCGCTCGATTGAGCAAGAAGCCAATGCCGCCCGCATCGTCAAAGGGATACACGATCCGGCTGGCGGAAACGCCCTCCAGATAGAGTGCCCGCCCTTTGCGGATTAGATCGAGCGGCAGGTGATCGTGAAACAGCACGACCATCAGCGCCGCAACGAGGTAGAGCGCGAGCAGCGCTTTCCCGCGTTTCAGCAGCAGCCATTGCACCGGCAACAGCACGGCGAAGGCCAAGTAATAGATGCGGAAATAGATGCCACAGACCACCAGAATGATCACGCACAGCACCAACAGCCCTCGAAACGAAAGCACCCCTGCCCGAAACAGTGCGAGCGCAAAGAGGGTCGGGACAAACAGGACCAGCTCTTTGGTGATGTTGAAGTAGAACGGCGCCAGCAAGACAACGCACGCCGCAAACACCAGCACATTGCGATAGTCGGCACGCAAGCGCCACTGCAATACCAATACCGCCATGCCGATATAAAACAAACCACCGAAAACGCCGTTGGCCAACAGCAAGTCGTCGGTATAGGCAACGCCGTAGCCATCGAGATCAATGCGGAGCGCTCGCATGCCCTCCAGCACCGGTGACAGCAGGTAGGCCGTCGATGCGAATGAGCTGCCGAACGGCTCCAGTGCGCCTTGGGTATGGAGGATCGTGAGGCCATCGACGTAGAGTTTGTCGTGCCACAGCAGCGGGATCACCGCAGCAAACGCCACTGATGCGACAAAGCACATCAGCAGCACGAGCACGCGGCTGGCCAGTGCCCTTGCGCTAGCGTCGACCATAAGCCCATCGTCCGTAGAACGTCTGCATGCGCGCCATTGCCTCACGCATGTCAAACCGTTCGCGCGCCACGTCGATGGCGGCGTCCGACATGCGCTGCCACGTGTCGCGATGGCTCAGGAGGTGCGCAACATGGCCGGCCATCAGACCCGCGTCATCGAGCGGCACCAAGTAGCCATTCCGGCCATGCTCGATCACGTCCCGAATGCCGTCGACATCAGTCCCCACCACGGGCACACCCAGGCAATTCGCTTCCGCCAGCACGTAGCCGAAACTCTCATACGCCGAGGTGAGTACCACGACGGCGGCCTTCGCCATCAGGCGCAGCAAGTCTTCGCGCGACATCCAGTCCGCAATCCGCAGCATGTCGGGTGTGACGCCCGCCTCCACCATCATGGCTTCCAGACGCCGCATGTCGTCTGGATAGTGCCCGACACCGATCAGGTGGAACACCGCATCGGTTGTGCCATGGAGCTGACGCACCACCTGCAGAAACATCGGCAGATTCTTCTGGTCACTCACACGCGCCACCATCAGCACGTCTTTGCGTACCTGGGCAGCATCGATGCGGTGCGATTGCAGCACATCCACCTCAACCGCATTGAGCACGTGTGACACGCGTTGGGGCGGGCAACCAACATCGGTAATGGCCCGCACGTGCTCTGATGGCGACGTGCCCAGTGTGGCACTTCTGGCAAAACGGTCCAGCAGTTTCTCTGCCATCAGAAACACCTGTCGCACCAACCCGCGCTTGCCAAGATAGAAGTAGGCGTGCGGCGTGTAGACCATCCGCGTCTTGAGCCCAATGCAAGCAATGCGACCGAGCAGGCCCGCCTTGGAGCTATGCAGATGCACGATGTCCGGCGCCGCCGCCTTGACAGCACGCCGCAACGCCAGTGCCGCGCGCAGGTCGTGCGTGGGCGATAACGCACGCTGCATCGGCACGATGGTGACAGGTATCCGGTCGGCAGTGACTTGCTCGCTCAATGCACACGGCTGAGGCAACACAAATGCAAAGTGAAAACGGGTGGCGTCGTGATAGCTGGCGAGCAAGCGCAAATAGGTCTCGACCCCGCCAAGGCAGCCCGCCACGTGCATCACCTTGATGGGCGCTTCAGGCTGCCTAGGCTTGGTGGGCTCGGGCAGGCCCAAGTCGCGCGCGATCTGGTCCAGCACACGGTTTGCAGCGCCGGCATCCTTGTAGTGGTGATAGCGATCTCGCAACCTGAGCACGTTCTTGCTGGCCGCTTGTTTGGCAACGGCGTCATTGAAGATCGCGTCGATACGGTCGGTTGCCCCGGTCCAGTTGGTACTCCACTCTCCACCGGTGAATGTGGCATAGCTTTCATACAGACCGCGACTACGTTCGTAGCTCTCCAAATCCGGCGCCAGAAAGACGATGGGGCGTGCCAGCAGGCTGTAGTCGATCGCAATGGCCGAGTAATCCGTTACCAGCACGTCGAATGCATTCAGCGCTTGGTTGATGTCGTGCAACATGGAAGACGGCAGGAAGCGTATACGCTCGCAACGCGCCTCACCGGTAGCGCTCGGAATGCCGCACGGATGCGAGCGAACGACCAGCCACGCATCTACTGCTTCCAGCACGGCGTTCAAGCGAAGCATCTCGTGAGCATCCGGCAAATCCGGATCCGCATTGCCGTCGCGCCAGGTCGGAGCAAAGAGGACGAGTTGAGATGGCAGGTTTGTATCGCCCAAACATTTCCCGAGCAGCGCGCGCGCCTGTGCACGTCGGGACAATGGATCGCTATCGAGCAATACATCGCAGCGCGGATCGCCCGTCAGGCGAATCCGGTCGAGATCATGCCACCCCCACGCCGTACGAAACCGCTCGCTGACGATCAGGCTGGGCGATGGCAAACAACGGATCGACCGCGCCGATGCACGAAACATCATGCCCACGATCGATGCCATGAACCGACTGAGCATCGAGTGCCCGCCAACCTCGAGCGCATTGGGCGCGTCGAGGTGAATTCGCTTCAGGGGCGCGCCATGCCAAAGCTGCACGAGATACGTGCCGGGAACACATGCGCGGCACAGGTCCCCGTAGCCGTGTGTGACCACCCCCACGCCCGCCCGCAGCGTCAGCCAACGGGCACGCCACGACGTTTTCCGAACCACTTCCAGGCCGAGTTGCATGGCTTCGGCGTATTGATCGGCGTTCTGCGCGATCCACACGGCCCGCATGTGCGGGTATCGCTGCTGTGCGGTGCGCAGCAGCCGGAGCGAGCCGTCTCCGACGCCAGTCTGGCGCCCGAACACCCACAGCCATCGATCGCGCGGGAACACCACGGCAATCAACCCCATCACCACATACGCCGGCAACCGCAACAGCTTCGCGCCATTGGCACGTGCAAAAGTGAATGCCTTCACGCTTTCCCTTGTTTTGTATCCCGCCAGAAGCGGTAGCAGAACCCCAACACCACCAAGCACTGCGTGACGAGCATGCCAATCACTGCAGAGGCGGCCCCGTGTCGGCCCAGCAGCCACATCAGCGTCAGACCCACCGGAATCAGCGCGCCGGCATACACCAGAAACAGACCTCGCGTGTCCATGCGTGCGCGCATGGCAGCGCGGTAGATGGATGCGGCCACCCACAGCGGCGGCAGAAACGCGGCAAGCCTCAACACGTTGCCAAACGCCGCATAGCGCTCGCCGTACAGCACCTCAAGTGCCGTTGCACTGAAGGGCGCGATCAGCAGCCCGAGCACCAGCAACGCGATGAACATCAGCCCTGCCAGCCAGTGAATCCGCTGGGCGTAAGCCGTTGCGCCCTGGCTGCGTGCCAACTCCGCCAGCAGCGGCAGCAATGCGGTACAGGCCCCCACCAGCAGCGTGTTGACTGGCGCCACCAGATTGAGCACGGCACGCAGCCCACCCGCCTGCTCCGGTGTGCCCAGCAGCGGCAAAACGAACACGTACCCGTTGCTGTTAACCCAGATCAACAGCGCGGCTGGCAAGCTCCATGCGGCATAGCGCAAACTGGTGCGCGCAAAGGTTTTCAGTGGAGCCAACCCGCCCGCCCAGGGCCTTGCACAACACGACAGCAGCGGCACGGAGGCGACCGCCGCACCCGCCGCAATCGCCCACAAAGGTTGCATCGAGGGGCCCAATACCCGGTAGCCCAAATACGCCAGCGCCAACGTCACCACCCCATAGGCAAGCGTCATCGCCAGCACCATGAGAGGCCGTGCCGCGCGGTAGTAGTACGGCTTGGTCGACCAATACAGGCCACTGAACAGCAATGCCAGGAAGAACGACGGCTGCCGCAGCCAAGCTTGCGCCTCGTGCGCAAACCCACCCATGGCCCAAGCCGCCCCGGCAAACAACAAACACAGGCCCAGCGTCATGACGACGATGGGCGTCGCCCCGCCAAACGCCGTGGTGCCCGACTCAACCGGCGCCACCGCATAAGACTCGGCAATCACGGCGGCATGCACCATGTTGGCCAGCACAATCACGGCATACGCAAAAGCAAAGGCCCCGAGCGCCGCCACACCGCCCTGCCGCGCCACGATCACGCCCAGCACAAAGTGGATGGCGGCGAGCAGCACCTGATCCATCGCACCGAGCAGCGCATGGTGGCTCCATTTGCGCCTAGCGGTGCTGGCCGTCGTACTCATCGATCAGCCCCGGCGGATCACTTCAATGATCTCCGTGGTGGAAATCGACGGCGTCCGCCCGAGGTAGACGACTTCGCACAGGTCATTGCAGAAATCGAACTTGCCAGCCCAGTCGTCGCCCATCACCAGCACGTCAGCCGCATGCTGAACGATGTAGTCACGCTTGAGCTCAAGTGACTCTTCGACAAAGACATCGGTCACATACCGCATGCTGCGGATGAGCGACAGCCGGTCGTTCTGGTTATAGACCGGGTAGCGGCTCTTTTTGGCGTAGTTGAGCGCATCGCTGGACACGCCCACGATCAGCGCATCGCCCAACTGGCTGGCACGCTCCAGCAGGCGCAGGTGGCCGACGTGCAATACGTCGAACGTGCCAAAGGTAATCACGCGCTTGGCGGGACGGTGCCCGCGCTCTTGCTGCTCTTGCTTCAAATGCATCTGTGATTCTCGTGTTCGGTGTCGGTACGCCCTTGCAGCTCAGGCTCAAACCGACGGGGTTGTGTTGGCCGCGGCGGTCTTGCCATAGCCGTCCATGCCGTAGCGCCCATAGCGGGTGCTTTGCAGGTCGTACTGCATGTCGTTGATCAGCACGCCATCGAGCGATGCCCCCACGCGGGCAAGACGGGCTTGCAGTTCGATCAGTTCGCCTTCACTGGTGTCGCCATAGCGGGCCACGGCCAGGATCGTTCCAGCGCAGCGGGCCAACGCCAGGGTGTCGGCAACCGGCAAGACCGGTGCACTGTCGATCAGCACGACGTCGTAGCGGCTGGCCATCTCTTCGATGCACCGCACGAAGCATGACGTTTGCTTCAGATCCACGGTCGTTGCCTGCTTGCGTGTTGACAGCAGCAAGTCAAGACCCGGCGTACCACTGGCGTGGATGACCTCGTCCACCGATGAATTGCCTTGCAGCAGCGAGGTGAGATCAGGCCACACCGGGTATGCAAAGCTGTTGTGCAATGTCCCCTTGCGCAGATCGGCGTCGATCAGCAGGACGCGCAGGCCAGACGTTGCCAGAACGACTGCCAGGTTGGTCGACACAAACGACTTGCCCACGCCCGGCGTCGCGCCGGTGATCAATACGACGCGATTGCGTGCCTCCAGCAGGCGTATCTGCAGCCCCATACGCAAGTTCTGGAGGCTTTCAACGACGGCATCCTGTGCATCGCTGATCGCCAACGGCAGACGCACATCGCCTTCAGAAACCTGGGCTCGCCGGGTCAACCGATCACGGCGCTTCTGCGCCTTGCTTTGCGGGATGACGGCATACACCACCGTACCCAGCAGTTCTTCCACGTGCCCTGGCTGCGTCACGGGTTGGCGCCCCAAGCCGCGCAGCAGCGCCACGCACAGACCCAACACGGCACCCAGCAGCGCGGCGCCCAGCAGCACCAGCACGCGACGCGGCTTGATAGGTGTCTCAGCAGGTTCGGCGTTGTCCAGCAGGCGAACGTTAGCCACCTTGCCGGCCTTCGTTATACGCAGTTGCTGGATGCTGTTGAGCATGGCGGTATAGAGCTCGCTGTTAACGCGCACGTCGCGGGTCAGGCGGATTACGGCCTGCTCATTGGCCGGCAGCGTGTCGAGCTTCTTGCGCAACTGCTTCATTTCACCTTGCAGCTGCGCGGCCTGGGCATCCAGCGCCACCACGTTCGGGTGCGCGGCAGTGTTGTGCACCAGTTGCGCCTGCCGTTCCTGCAAGAGCTGACTGATGCGCCCCTGCAAGGTCACGGATTCCGTCAGCATCAGCTTGCCCTGCTCACTCAAATCCGTCGCGTCGGACTTGCGTCGAAACTGCAGCAGTGCATCTTCCGAGCTTTCCAGCTGGCGTTTGAGCTCCGGCAATTGGCGCTCCAGGAAGGCCAGCGAGCTTTCCGCCTCGACCGCGCGCCGCTCGCTGTTCTGCTGCAGATACACCTGCCCCATCGCTTGCAGAAACGCCGCGATGCGATGCGCACGCGCCCCTTCCAGCGTGACCGAAATGACGCTGCTCTGCTTGCCCTTCTGGAAGATCACCAGTCGACGCTGCAGCTCGGCAATCGTGTCCTGGCGAGAAAAGCTACGCACCACGAACTTCGCCCCCGACCGCGCATGCACAGCCCGGACCACCAGCGTGATACCGCCTTCTGATGACGTCATCGAGATCGGATCGCCGATCCGGCCCTCGCGGCTCCCAGCATCAGCGGGGCCATCGACGCGTACGCGCTCCCCCTCCAGCAAGGTGATAACGAATGGCTTGCCGACCATCGCCGGCGGCACGTTCAACCGATCCACCGCGATGGATTCATTGCCCCACGTATAGCCGCCGAAGCCCAGCAGACCCGGCGCGGACAGCGTGTCGCTGCCGCGCGCGAGCATGCTGCCCAGCAACGGCAAGCGCTGCGGCTCGGCATCGATGTCGTAGTGGACACGGTCGACCGCTGCGCCAATCACCATGCGCGAGCGCAGCACCTCCATTTCGGTATCGCCGGACGATTTCACCTCCAGCGCGGAAGACAGCGCCCCCATCAGGCCTTGCGCCGCGCCGCCCCCGCCCTCCTCCACTTCAATCAGCAGGTCGGACCGATAGATGGGCGTGGCCACCCACGCATACAGCGCGCCGACAAGTGCCACGGCAGCAAGCGTGCCGACGATCCAGCGCACCTCGCGTCGCAGGAGGTCCAGGAGATCAAGAAAATGCAGCGTTCGCTCGGCGATACGGCGACGTTGTTGCGACAGGATGGCGCTCATCGTTGGATGCCCCGATTCGGTTTGGCCAGCATCCGGATACGGGATTGCCAGCGATCGACGGCCAGGGCCATCTGATGAAAACACTCCACGAACACGTGCTCAGGCCGGCCGAACGGGTCAGGCACCGGGTGATCGTCAAGGGTGAAGACTTTTCCACCGGCGTTAGGAAAGCGCCGGATGATCTCGGACCGCTGTGAACGGTCCATCGTCAGGATCAGGTCGAACTGTGCGCACAGTGGTGCCGTCAGCAAGCGCGATCGGTGCGCGTCGATGTCCATGCCGTGGCGATGCATCACCTCGACGGCATGCTCATCGGCCGGCAGCCCACCTGGCGCGTGCGTGCCTGCAGATTCCACTGTGACGGACAAGGCCGGCCCAGCCGCCAACGCACGCCGCAACAACTCCTCGGCCATCGGGCTACGGCACACGTTGCCAACACAGACCACAAGTACGCTGTGCATCAGTTGCCGCTCGCAGCGCGTTGGGTGTTGTAAAGCGATTGCGAAGTCGGCAGCAGAAGGCTGACCACGCGGTTCCACTTCATCAGGCCCGCCGCTTCTACATAGACGAGATCATTGGGCTGCAACGCAAAGCGCGCGGCCATGGCCAGGCCGGTGGGCGATTTCGCATCGAGCTTGAACACTTGCGGGGTTCCATCGGCCTGTGGCCGGACCACATACACGCCGCTGGGTTGACTGGTGTTGGCATTGACGGAACCTGCAGCAGCAATGGCCTGCGCAAGAGAGAGGCGGCCGTCCTGCATGGGCACCGCCTGCGCCCGCCCGACCTCCCCCGCCACGAAAACGGGGTTGTCCGCGCGCGCAACAACACGCACCGTATCGTTAGCACGCAGATAGAGCGTCTCGGCACGTTTGCCGACGGCGGCCATGGCCGGCAGGTCGACACGCACGGTCCGCCCTTCGCGCGACACCAGCACGCGGCTGGCATCGCCGTCGGGCAGCACGCCGCCGGCTTCAGCCAACGCATGCGCCAGCGTCATCGGCACATTCGTCACTGGCTTGGCGCCCGGATTCTTGACTGCGCCGTCTACAAAGACCTGCTGGCTCCGATACGACGCTACAGAAACGGCCAGCTTTGGATCGCGCACATAGCGTGCGATGGCCGCAGTGAGACGGCGCTGCGCATCACCGATCGTGAGGCCCGCCAACCGCACCGCACCAAGGTAGGGATAGACGATGTCGCCGTCCTCGCCCACCGTGAATACCGGAGCATCGCCATTGCCCGCGCGCGCAGCCACCGTGCCCTGCATGCCGAGTTCGGGGTGATTCCATACCTGGATGGACAGCACATCCGCAGCGCCAATGCGGTACGCGCGCTCAGGCGTGCCCAGCAGCGCGACGGCCGCATTCACGCCGGTCAAGTCATCACCTGCGCCTTGCGCGGCAAGCAGTGCCGGCGTGATGGCGGTCACTGGTGGCATGTTCTCGTTCGCCTGGAAGTGCATGCCAGGCACGATGCTGCAACCAGCAAGCGCGGCGAGCACGAGCACGGCTGTGCAAGCGCACGCGCGACGCACACGTGCAGGGAGCAATGAGGAATGAGTTCGCATGAGCGTCTGCCGATCAGTAAGCGTTCCGCCCGCTGAACCCCTTGAAAACCGTCATCCAGACGATCTTGAGGTCCAGCCAGAACGACCAGTTTTGGATGTAGAAGAGGTCCAGCGACACGCGCTTGGCCATCGATTCGATGCGCGCCGTCTCGCCCCGGCAACCGTTGACCTGGGCCAGGCCGGTAATGCCCGGCTTGATGCGATACCGGTACATGTAGCCGTCCACCAGGCGCATGTAGTAGTCGTCGTGCTCCAACGCGTGCGGGCGTGGCCCCACCACCGACATCTGGCCCAGCAATACGTTGATGAACTGGGGCAACTCGTCCAGGCTCGATTTGCGCAGCAGCCGACCGATCGGCGTGACACGGGGGTCGCCCTGTCTTGCCTGCGTCAGCGTGCCGGCCTCTTCAACATGCACGCGCATCGACCGGAACTTGAGGATCGTGAACTCGCGCCCGTCTGCCCCCATGCGCCGCTGGCGGAAGAACACCGGCCCCGCTGACGTACCCTTGACCAGCAGCGCAATCGCCACCAGCAGTGGCAGCAACCCAACGAGTGCCGCGAGCGCAAAAAGGCGATCAAACACGGGCTTGGCCCACGCCAGACTCACGTCACGTGACGATGCCACCAGGTTGATGACGGGCATCCCACCCAGCATGGATGCGTCCGGATTGAACAGAGGCAAGTCGCTCGTGACAGGGAATAGGCGCACGTCGACAAAGTGATGCTGCATCGCGCGCAGGTAGCGCTGGATTTCCTCCTCCTGTGAGGGCGGGAGCGCGAGCCATAGCTCATCAAACTGCTGGTCGGCTGCCCATTCGATGACGTCCTGCATCGACGCCAGCCTGTGCACAGCGGCATCCGCCTGCTCCGCTGCGTTGTTCGGGTCAAGCTGCCCCACAACGATGTACGCGTCGTTCTGCACGCGCTCCATCAGACGTTGCGTTTGTTCGGCACCCCCAACGATCACCACACGACGGATCACCACATGAACGCGACCCTTGATTCGCCAAAACATTTCGCTGCACACGCGCGACGCCAGCATCGAGGCGATCGAAGCCAAGGTCCACGCCGCCACCCAGGGCGTGAGCACGAGCACCGGCATATGCGCCGCGAGAAACAGGTGGACAATCAGGCCATGCGTCAGCAGCCAGACGATCAGGAATCTCGGAATGCTGCGCAGCGGCCGGCTCTGGAAACGCTTGCCATACACGCCGCTGATTGCTAGACCCGCCAGCACAAGACAGCCGGCCAAAACGCTCGCAAGAATTTCCGTACGCGACCAGTCGATAGGGCCGCCCAACTGCATTTCATGCGCGACAACGGCACCAAACACCATGCCCAATCCATCTGCCAAAACACGAAGTGCAGCCACGGCCGCGCTTGTCCTCGGCGAAGGTGTCAATCCAATCATTCACATCCCCAAAAAACCCACGCACGTGGGCAATACCCATGCAGGTCAACGGCAGCCTGCATTGGTGTTCTTTCTTATCGGTGCAACCGATGCCCACCACATCGCACGCAAACGCAGTGCAAGCAGGCGCAGAGCGCTGGCTGCGCGTAATACCGCAGACACCGCAGTGCTCATGAAGAAGGCCGATATTGGCCGTCCCGCAGACATCACCGTGAGGTGATCAAGGCGTGACACCGTCGCGCCCGCGCAGCCCGCGAGTGCGACAAATCGATACGATTCCCAGGGAGAATTCCTAATCTGCGGAGCGATCTTAGGAGAGCGCCTTAGGGCGACATATCAGAGCTGTCTTAAATAAAGAAGGCGTTTTTCTGCCGCCCCCCCCAGAGTTGCCTGACGTATGTCGCCCTGACCCGACCGATTTGTGTGAACAAAAGAAAAACGCCGCGAGCGCGGCGTTCTGACAACCCTGGTGAGAAGCGTGGAGCTTCAGCCGCGCGCCAGCCGATGCGCGACCCAGTCCCCGCCCGTAATAACGTGCCGCCCGGCAATGTGCGCCGGGCTGACTGGATAGACGATGCACTCGATGGGCTCGCTGCCCAGCATCACGGCGTGGTTCTCGCGCAGGAAGAGTGCGTCGCCACCTGGGTACACCTCTTCGATCTCGTCGAGCACCGGCACGAGCGCGGCATCGATGCGATAGACATCACCACGTACGGCTGTGCCGGTCGGGTCCAGCACCAGGCCTGGGTATGCGCCAAAGTCATACAGGCGACCGTGCAACATTGCGGTGCCCAACAACTCCGGCTCGGGAATGCCGCGATTGGCTGCGGCCACGCGCAGGTCATTGGCCTCGCCAGCGCGCAGTGTGCCGTAGACGAACACGTGAATGGCGTTGATCGGGCTCATACGAGTTTGTCCTGCGAAACCAGCACGCCGTCTTCATCGGCATAGATCCATTCACCGGACTGAATATAGGCGCCCGGCATCTGCACCCCCACCTCGCGCTGGCCGACGTTCTTCTTGATGCTCTTGCGCGGGTGCACTGCGAGCGCATGAATGCCGACGTTGCATTCGATCAACTCGCGCGTATCGCGCACGCAGCCGTTGAGCAGGATACCTTCCCACCCGTTCTCCTCGGCCAGCTTGCCGAGGTTGCCGCCCACCAGCGCGCAGCGCAACGAGCCCCCGCCATCGATCACGAGCACGCGCCCCGCACCCTGCTCTTCCAGCGCGGCACGCACCAGGCCGTTGTCTTCAAACACCTTGAGCGTGGAAGCCGGGCCGGCAAACGCGGCACGCTTGCCGAAGCTGCGGAACACCGGCGTGAGCACACGTAGGCTTCCGTAAACAAGTTTGTCTTCGTGCAGATCGCATAGATCAGTGACTGGGGTCATCGTCATGGCAGTGGCGAAGGGTTGAGCGTTGATAGAAGGAAATTAGCTGCGTGACTGTGCTCGCAGCGAATCGATGGTCGCACGCGGGCTGATGATGTTCGGATCGGTCTGCACCTCGATGATCGAGGCAACGGGGGCAACCAACGCAGCCTCAACGGCCGACTGGAAGCCCTCGAGCGAGCGTACCGTATGCCCCTCGGCGCCGTAGGCGCGGGCCAGTGCCGCAAAGTCGGGGTTGCGCAGCTCGGTGCCGCTCACGTGCTCAGGGTACTCGCGCTCCTGATGCATGCGAATGGTGCCGTACATGTTGTTGTTGACCACGATGAAGATGACCGGCGCGTTGTATTGCATGGCGGTGGCCAGTTCCTGGCCGTTCATCAGAAAGCAGCCATCGCCCGCCATGCAAATGACGGGGGTGTCGGGGCAGAGGATCTTGGCGGCCACAGCAGCCGGTGCGCCGTAGCCCATGGCCCCACTGGTCGGTGCCAGTTGCGTGCGCGAGCCCGAGGCCAGCGCGCCATACTGATAGAAGCGATGCAGCCACGTGGCGTAGTTGCCAGCACCGTTGGTCAGAATGCTGTTGTGCGGCAGGCGCTCACGCAGCCATTGCATTGCGCGGGCCATGTCGATGCCTTGCCCGGTGAACGGCGGCGGCACGATGTTGACAAGGTAGTCGGCATGGGCGGCTTCGGTCCAGGCGGACCAGCGTGGCGTGACGTCTGGCGAGATGCCTTCCAGCGCTTCAGCCATCGCGGGCATCGACGCATGGATCATCAGGTGTGCCTGATAAACGCGCCCCAGTTCTTCCGCGCCCGCATGTACGTGGATGAGCGTCTGCTTCGGGCGCGGCACGTCGAACAGCGTGTAGCCGGACGTTGTCATCTCACCCAGGCGCGGGCCGATGGCGAGCACCACATCAGCCTCTTTCACGCGTGCAGCGAGCTTCGGGTTGATGGCGATACCGACATCGCCCGCGTAATTCGGGTGGCGGTTGTCAAACAGATCCTGTCGACGAAACACGCAGCCGGCGGGCAGATTCCAGCGCGCGGCAAACGCCTGCATGCGGGCGGCGGCCTGCGGTGTCCAGCCAGAGCCGCCCAGCAGCAACAGCGGGCGCTCTGCGTTCTGTAGCAGCCCCTTCAGATGCGCGAGGTCATGCGGGCCGGGCCAGGCCATGGCGCGCGCTTTCGTCGCCACATCGGGCGGCACGTCGGCCACGGTGGCGACTTCGGTCAGCATGTCTTCGGGCAACGCCAGCACCACGGGGCCGGGCCGGCCTGCGGTGGCGGTTTGGAATGCGCGCGCGATGTATTCGGGGATGCGCTCCACGCTGTCGATCTGCGCAACCCACTTGGCCATCTGGCCGAACATGCGGCGGTAGTCGATTTCCTGAAACGCTTCGCGGTCGACAAAATCGCGGCCGACCTGGCCGATGAACAGAATCATCGGCGTGGAATCCTGAAACGCGGTGTGCACGCCGATGCTGGCGTTGGTGGCGCCGGGGCCCCGCGTACAGAAGACGATGCCGGGGCGACCGGTCAATTTGCCGTAGGCGTCGGCCATGTTGGCGGCGCCGCCTTCCTGCCGGCAGATGATGAAGCGCGCGCGGTCGCGGCGCTGATAGAAGCCCTCGAGCACCGACAGGTAGCTCTCACCGGGCACGCCAAAGGCGATGTCGACACCGTGGCCGACCAACGCATCGACGAGAATCTGCCCACCGTGACGGGGTTGGCCTACAACTGCTGTTTCCATGGCAGGTAGTCTCGCGCTTGATTCATTGACGACACAACGGATCATAGCGGAAGGCGATGCGAGCGCACCGCCCGATGCGCCAGCCTAGCGTGTTGCCGATGGAACAGCTGCGGGCGCCGGCTGGAGCCGAACTTTCTCCTCTGCACTGGCAGGAGCGGCCTCCGTGCGACTACCAACGCTTGCTGTCGTCGATCTCCTCCCGCTGCTACCGCTTTGATTTTCGGTCACCTGCTGGCTAGCAACAGGAACATCCGTGCTCTCCAACAGCATGTAGCGATAGGCAAACGTCACAGGCTCTTTGAACCGCGTATCGAGCGCCAACTGGGAGTCACTCGCGTATGAGATCGATGCCGTTGCACCTGGAAAATCCGGTGCGACCTGTTGGTCGATCGTAAATGCCTGCCGCAGTGCGTTGACCAACTCCGTCGTCGACTCCGACAGAGACTTGCCGTTCTGCACCAGAATCGGCCCCTGCGCCGCCGGGGCGCTGGCAGCAGGTGCACTGGCTCCGGCCGGGGCGCTGGCAGTTTTTACGGCCAACGCGGCTCCGTCACCACCCGTACCGCCGTTCTCAGTCGGCAAATCCACGCCAAACAACTTGCCGAGCGTCTTGGTCACAAGAGCACGGCGAGAATCCGTTGGCAACATCAGCGCGGCTTTCGCGCCGGCCTCAGTCCCTGCGGAAAACTCCATATCGACGCGAATGGCATACGCAGCAATCACCTCGCTGATCACGACCAGCGACGCCGATTTCGACTGACAGCCCTTGGCCAGTTCACGGGCGACGGCGACATTGTCTTGACTGTTGGCATTGCCGCTCTTGACCAATGCACGCAGGTCGTTTTGCGGCAACCCGTAGGAAATCGCCGCCGGCACAGACATGGAGACCGACTTCAACGACTGCGATGCAATGCCGAGGCTCGCCAGAAACGCACCACCTGGGACGGTCGCGCCAAACTGACCACCGGCCACCCGCACAGAACCCATGTCGGGCAAGGCCACCGCCATCTGCCGCACGTCGGCTGGTAGTACCGCGGGCGTGCTCGCCGCCAGGGCATGTGCTGCAGGCGTGCTGGCTGCCGCGGGCGTGCTGGCAGGTGCGGCCGCTTGGACACCCGATGCCGGATCAATCGGCCGTTGTGGCAACGTCACTGATTTTTTGTAGTTCTTATGCAGCGTCTCGCGAATATCCAGCCGGGCAATGAGCGTAGGCAACGCGTCTTTGGTCAACGCGTTGTTGACAGTGCCATCCAACGGGTTGTTGCAGATCGCATAGACATCGCCAACCTGAAAATCCTGCCGCGCTGGCCAAACCGCGATGTAGTTGTATTGCCGAACGGTCTTGACCCACTCCTCAGGCAACGTGGTCATGTCGTTACAGGCGCAAAGCAATGCGCCCCCAAGCACAGCTATGCGTCCCCAGCGCCTTCCGATTGCCATATCCCCCCCAATGCGGCACGTTGATCGCACCTGCGTTGACGAGCATTTAGACAATGGCACGCGAGGGCGTCAATCCCCACACCGGACGTAACTCTTTCGAGGCAAATCGAAAGCTGTGTGTCGGGCAACCGAAAGCACTACATCTGCCTGAACAGATGCGCGTACTGCCGAGCCACCGGCAGCGTCTCCGCCCGCCCGCGTATCTTCAGGCCCAATCGGCCGAGTGACAGGTGCACGGCGCTTGACACATGCGCCACGTTGACCACCGTGCCACGGTGCACCTGCCAGAAGTGCTCCGGATCCAGTTGGGCCAGCAACTCACGCAGGCTCATGCGGATGAGCGATTCACCGCTGCTGGCGACCACGTTGACGTACTTGTCGGTCGCTTCCAGATACAGCACATCATCCACTGGGATGAAGCGCACCTCTTGCCCGACCAGCGCCTTGATGAAGCGCAGATAGCCGCCCTGTGGCGTTACGCGCGTCTGCGCGGCACCTTGCAAGCCAGCAAGACGCTCGACGAGTTCTGCCAGCGTCTGTGCCGGGTCTGCGGCGCCGTTGCTGCTGGGGCGCACAGTCAGTCGATGCTTCAGGCGCTTGACCGTCTCGGCCAGGCGCTCGGTCTGTACGGGCTTGAGCACGTAGTCGACAGCGGCCTGCTCGAAGGCATCCAACGCAAACTGATCGTAGGCGGTGACGAACACCACCAGTGGGCGGTCCTCCCGATCCGACAGCTCACGCGCCACGTCGATGCCGGAGAGCCCCGGCATGCGGATGTCGAGAAAGACAACGTCCGGCCCCTGCCCGGCCTGCGTATCGTCAATCACGTCCAGCACGGATTGCCCGTCGTGCACAGCCGGCAGCAGCGTGGCCTCGGGCCACAGCGCAGCCAGTTCGGCGACCAGGTTATCGGCCAGCGCCGGTTCGTCGTCGGCGATGAGCAGGCGGGGGGAAGACGGCATCGATCAGGTTCCGGCGGGTGCGCGCGAAGACAGCGCTGGGTTGGCGGCGGGGCGTGAGGACTGGGAAAAACGGCAGCGCCATTCAGGTGCATTGGCCTGGGCGGGCGTGCCGGCTGTTTCGCGTGCAAGCGGCAACTCAACGATGATCGTCACGCCATGCGGCACGGTTTCAGTAATCGTCAGCCGCGCGTCACCATCAAACAGGCGCGCCAGCCGTTCACGCACATGCGTGAGGCCCAGCCCCGAGCCCTTGCCGCCATCGTTGCCGAAGCCGACGCCGGTATCGCGCACTTGCAGCACGAGATGCTCGCCATCGCGTCGGGCTGAGAGCGCAATCTCCCCGCCTTCGCGTGCCGGTTCAATGCCGTGCACGACGGCGTTCTCCACCAGCGGCTGGATCAACATGGGCGGAATGACGATGTTTGCGATGGCATCGTCCAGCGTCAGCGAAAACCGAAGGCGGTTGCCGAAACGCAGCGCCTGAATGTCGAGATACGCGCGGAGCAGCGCGAACTCCTGCGCCAGCGTGCATTGCTCCGCGCGGGCATGTGACAGCGACGTACGCAAGAAGCCAATCAGGTGCTGCAGCAAGCGCCGCGCGCCAACCGGATCCCGTGCGATCAGCACATCCACATGGGCGAGCACGTTGAACAGGAAATGCGGCTCGATCTGTGCCTGCAGCGCCATGAGCTGCGCACGCACGACCTGCTTCTCGGCCTCTTCGCGGTCCAGCGCATCGAGCGCGGCTTGACGCTCCAGCGCGACCAACTTGCCGCGCGACCAGTAGTAGTAGGTTGCCCCCAGCGCGGCCAGCATCGTGATGATGAAGCTCATGCGCAGACTATCGGCACGCCAGGGCATGGGGATCGGCGCATTCATGCAGAGAATCATGCGTGCCACCCATTGCCCGAACGGCACGCCAATCACCACCGCGCCGACCACAATCCACGGAAAGAACTTCTTGCTGGGCGGCCCATCGCCCCAAAACACGTGGCGCGGAATGCCAATCAATGTGAACACCGCCAGACCGATCGACTGGCTGAAAACAAAGTCCTGCCAGAACGTCTCTTCCGGGCGGATGCCGAACGCCAGCACCGTCGCGATCAACGTATTGATGACGATGATGACGGCGTAACGAATCAGCCAGCGCCGCACAAAGCGCAGGCAGTCGACAAGCGAAGGAAGCGACACATTGGCGAGCATGCGGGCGATCTTACCGGAGGGTTCTCCGGCGTTGAAGCTTGGGGTTTCCCGCATCACTGGCGGCCGGATTGCGATTGTCCGGCCTGCGCCTTCAAGCGGGCGAGCTCCTGATCGACCATGCGCTGGTAGCCATTGCCCATGCTCCAGGCCAGGCTCAGGCCGTGCGCGGCCAGCCCCACTCCCCAGCCCAGCAGCGGCCAGACGAACCAGAACTGCCCGCGTGAGAGCGCAATCGCCGCCAGCACGGCGTTCACCGCCAGGAACGACAGCAGGTGGATGCGGAACCCCATGCGTGCGCCGGCGCGGTGGCGGGCGCGGCGCAGCAGGGCATCGTCAGATTCAGGGGAGGCGTTGTAGGGGACGGCGGACATGGCGGTCTCTGGTGGAACCGAAGATGTCCGCAGTATAGGAATGACGCCTCGGCAGGCGCCATTGGCGTGTGACGAATGGCGGAATTGGAGGGGTGAACGGCTGCCACCCCGCGCCGCTGGTGTGGCGCCTACGCCGCCAGCGCCTCCCGCACGCCCTGCGTAACCACCGTAGAAGCCACTGCTTCCGCCACCGTCTCGCGCGACAAGTGCGGGGCGAACATGCCGATGAAGTCGTGCGCATAGCCGCGCAGGTACGCACCACGCCGCACCGCCACACGCGTGGTGTTCGGCTCGAACAGATGGTCGGCGCCAATGCAGACGAGGTTGTCGTCCTTGCGGCCGTCATACGCCATCGACGCGATGATGCCCACGCCCACATCCAGCGCGACGTAGGTCTTGATCACGTCCGCATCCATGGCCGTCAGCACGATCTCGGGGTGCAGGCCGGCGCCGGCAAATGCAGCATCGATGTTGCGGCGGCCCGTAAAGCCGGCGTCGTAGGTGATGAGCGGATACTGCGCCACATCTTCGAGCGTGGGCAGCGGATTCTTGGTCAGCGGATGGTCCGGGCTGACCACTAGCACGTGGCGCCAGCGGTAGGCCTCGAACGAGGTCAGCCCAGGCTCGTTGGCCACAGCCTCGGTGGCGATCCCGATGTCAGCCTGGCCCGTCAGCAGCAGTTCCACAATGTGCGAGGGCGACGCCTCCTGCAGCGCCAGCGTGACGTGCGGATACTCCTTGCGGAACGACTGCACCACCTTGGGCAAGGCATAGCGCGCCTGTGTGTGCGTGGTCGCCACGGTCAGACGGCCGGACTGGCGGCCGGAGAATTCCTCACCGGCCTGACGCAGGTTTTCGGCTTCGAGCAGCAGGCGCTCGACGATGCGGACGATCTCGCGGCCCGGCTCGGTCAGGCCGGTCAGGCGCTTGCCGTAGCGCTCGAAAATCTCCACGCCAAGCTCGTCCTCCAGCTCGCGGATCTGCCGCGACACGCCCGGCTGCGACGTATAGAGCGCGTTGGCGACTTCGGTCAGGTTGAACTGGCGGCGCACCGCCTCGCGGATGGAACGCAGTTGCTGAAAGTTCATGCTCGTGTCCTCTCGAATGGTTGTCGTCGGAGCGGCGAATTGGGTGGGGTTAAGCGGCGGCTTGCACGATGGGCTGTGCGCTGCCTTGGGCGAACACGCGAATGGCGCGCGGGCGCACCACCAGTGTTTCACCTTCGCGGAAGCCCTCGGCGCGGAAGCGCTCGATGGGCAAGGAGACTTCGATGACGTCGTCGGTGTCTTCGCGCTCCAGCTCCAGCTGTGCGACAGCGCCCAGCGTGAGCGCGCGACGCAGCGTCACCGGAATGCCCTCTGCGCCGGGCGCATAGCGCTCCAGATCGATCTCGTGCGGGCGGACAAACGCAACGGCTTGATCGGCACGAGAGGAATCGACACCGCCCGACGGCACCGTGATGGACGAATCGCCTACGTGCAGCACGCTGCCGCCCTCGCCTTCTTCCAGGCGGCCGTGGAACAGGTTCACGTTGCCGAGGAAGCCGTAGACGAACGGCGTGGCCGGTGTGTTGTAGACCGCATCGGGGCTACCGACCTGCTCCACCTGGCCGCGGTTCATCAGCACCACGTTGTCGGCCACTTCCAGCGCCTCTTCCTGATCGTGCGTGACGAACAGGCTGGTGACATGCAGATCGTCGTGCAGGCGGCGCAGCCAGCGGCGCAGCTCCTTGCGCACCTTGGCATCGAGCGCGCCGAACGGCTCGTCGAGCAACAGCACGCGCGGCTCCACAGCCAGTGCACGTGCCAACGCGATGCGCTGACGCTGCCCGCCCGACAGTTGCGGCGGGTAGCGATCGGCCAGCCAGTCCAGTTGCACCAGCTCCAGCAGCTCTTTCACCTTCGCACGGATTTGCGCCTCGCCGGGCCGCTGCGAACGCGGTTTCACGCGCAGGCCGAAGGCCACGTTCTCGAACACCGTCATGTGCTTGAACAGCGCGTAGTGCTGGAACACGAAGCCCACCTGACGCTCGCGCACATGCTGATCCGATGCATCTTCACCGTTCAGATGGATGCTGCCCGAATCTGCATGTTCCAGCCCCGCGATAATGCGCAGCAGCGTAGTCTTGCCGCAGCCCGACGGGCCCAGCAGCGCGGTCAGTTCGCCTTGCTTGAAATCGAGCGAGACATCGTTGAGGGCAATGAAATTGCCAAAGCGCTTGGTGATGTGTTGAACCTGGATGCTCATGCTGCGCTCCCTTCGAGCGGAGATTGCACGGAGACGTGCGGGTGCGGAATCTGCGAAATGGATGTCTGTTGTTGTGCGGCGCGATGCCCCGGGCCTTCGCCCACGCCGGCATCTGCGTCGGCCAGTTCGCGGCGGCTGCGCCATTCGACCAGTGTCTTGAGGCCGAGCGTCACCAGTGCCAGCAGCGTCAGCAGCGAGGCCACGGCAAACGCCGCCGCGAAGTTGTATTCGTTGTAGAGGATCTCGACGTGCAACGGCATCGTGTTGGTCAGCCCGCGAATGTGGCCCGACACCACCGACACCGCGCCAAACTCGCCCATCGCCCGTGCATTGCAGAGGATCACGCCGTACAACAGACCCCACTTGATGTTAGGCAGCGTCACACGAAAGAACGTCTGCCAGCCCGACGCACCCAGCACGATGGCGGCCTCTTCTTCTTCGCTGCCCTGCGCCTGCATGAGCGGAATCAACTCACGCGCCACAAACGGGAAAGTGACGAACACGGTGGCCAGCACGATGCCCGGTACGGCAAAGATGACCTTGAAGTCGTGGTCAGACAGGTACGGCCCGAACCAGCCTTGCGCGCCGAACAGCAGCACATAGATCAGACCAGCGATGACGGGCGATACCGAGAACGGCAGGTCGATCAGCGTGAGCAGTACGTTCTTGCCACGGAACTCGAACTTGGCAATGGCCCATGCCGCCGCCACGCCAAACACGACGTTGAGCGGCACGGCAATCGCCGCGACCGTCAGCGTCAGATAAATCGCCGACAGCGCATCGGGTTCGATCAGCGCGTCGAGATAGACGTCCACACCTTTCTTGAACGCCTCGTAGAACACGCTCGCCAGCGGCACGAACAGGAACAGCGCAAGAAACACGAACGACACGAGGATCAGCGTCGCACGCACCCAGGCGGATTCCGCCGTGGCACCACGCCGTGCGGCAGCCGGTGCCGGGCCTTGTTGACGGGAAACAGTACCGGCCATGTCAGGCTCCTGCCGCGCTGGTGGCGCCTGCGGTGTTCAAGGTTTCGGGGGCACGCTCGATGGTGTCATTGCGGTTGCCGCGGCGGCGCGTCCAGGCTTGCAGCAGGTTGATCACCAGCAGCAGCGTGAACGAGATGCCGAGCATGACGACGGCGATGGCCGTAGCGCCCGCATAGTCGAACTGTTCGAGCTTGGAATAGATCATCAGCGGCGTGATCTCGGAGATCATCGGCATGTTGCCGGCGATAAAGATGACCGAGCCGTATTCCCCCGTGGCGCGGGCGAAGGCCAGTGCAAAACCGGTCAGCAGTGCAGGCAGCAAGGTCGGCAGGATCACCCGCGTGAAAGTCTGCCAGCGCGTGGCGCCCAGGCTGGCGGCAGCCTCTTCCAACTCGGTCTCCAGATCTTCGAGCACCGGCTGCACCGTGCGCACCACAAACGGCAGCCCGATGAACGTGAGCGCCACCACGATGCCCAGCGGCGTGAATGCCACCTTCAGCCCCAGCGGCTCCAGGCGCGAGCCGATCCAGCCATTCGGCGCATACAGCGCGGTGAGCGCGATGCCCGCCACCGCAGTCGGCAGCGCAAACGGCAGGTCGACCAGGGCATCAATCACCCGCTTGCCCGGAAAGCGATAGCGCACCAGCACCCATGCCACGATCAGCCCGAACACGAGGTTGACCACCGCCGCAATCAACGACGCGCCGAAGGTCAGCTTGTACGAGGCTACGACACGCGGCGCGGTGACTGTCGTCCAGAACGCATCCCACGTCATGGTGAACGTCTTGAGGACGGTCGCCGACAGCGGGATCAGGACGATCAGCGCGAGGTACAGCAGCGAAAAGCCCAGCGCCAGCCCGAAACCGGGGAGCACGTTGGCGGGCTTACGCCGCTTTGAGAGGGACAACGCAGAAGACAGGCTCATCAGCGCAACCGATAAAAATGGCCGCAGAGCAAAAACACTGCGGCCGATATGCAGATGAACCCATTGTGGCGAACTGTTCTTATGACGAAAACGAATATTTGCGCATGTACATCATCGTTTTAGATATAAGGAGTGCTCGGTAAGACATCCCACTGGGCTTGCCAGTCTGCACCGTCGCGGGTGGTGTCTTGTGCACATGCCCGGCCGATCAGGCGATCGAGCAATGCAAGGCCAGCCTCCCATTCACCCAGGTTGGAATCAGCATTGATGTGGCCGGCCGCCCCGGCATCGACCAACTCGACGCCCCAGCGCGAGCCCCAGTCGACCGCGTAGCAATGCGGCATCCACGGGTCGTTGCGGCTGGCAACGAGCACGGCGGGAAACGGCAAGGTACGCTGCGGCAGCAGATCGCGCACACCAAACTTGTCCGGATCCGCCGGCGCAACGAGCAGGATGCCGGCGATCGAATCGCGCGCCTCACGTGCCTCGTGCGCCTGGGTGGCCCAATGAATCGACGCCAGGCAGCCGAAGCTATGCGCCACAAGAATCACCCGGCGCTTCTGGCGAGATGTCGCACGCTCGGCCAACGTAGCGCGCACCGTTTCACCCACGCGCGCAGACCAGCGCGGCAGCTCGGGGGTCGACCAATCCGTCTGTTCGACGCGGCGCCATTCTGGAAAGCGCGCCTCCCAGCGTGTCTGCCAGTGTCCTGGGCCGCTGCCATGCAGACCGGGCACCGTGACGATCGCCACATCGGCCGGCCAGTGCCAATCGCGCGTCGCGCGTTTGCCCGGCGAGGTATCGGGCGAAGTTGCCAATGCGCTGCGTGCCATGAAACCTTCCTTGGGGCCGCCTGCCGGGTGACCCGGCGAGGCCGCTATTCAATGAGAGAAAAACCCGCGCATTGCTGCTGCACCAGCGGCGCCTGCGCCATCGGTGCGCGCGCGGATGTCGCCAGCACCAAGGGCTCGGGCGCAGCCACAGGCTCCGGCTCGGCGCCGGGCAACACGCTGCCCTGCACGTGGGTGATACCGGCAGCACGCGCCAGTTCCAGGTCGCTCGGGCGCTCGCAGCGGCGCAAGGTCAGCGTGACACCCAGCTCGCGCGCCGAATCGGCCAGCGACACCACGTGCCGCGTCACCCAATTGCGCCGCGCATCGAGCTTCAGATACGCGGGCTTGGCATGCACGAGCAACGCGCCCGCTTCCGCCGGGTCCGAAGCCTGCACCGCCACGGCAAAGCCATTGCGCCGGTAGTTGTCCACCACGAACAGCAGCAGGCCCAGATCGTCATTGGCCGTGGATGGCACCTGGATGACGAACTGCTCCGGCGACAGCCCCAGCGCCGTCACTGCACGATGGAACGCCTTGCCGTGGTCCGCTGCCACCGCTGCCAGCAAGCGGCCGTGCACGTTCACGACCAGCCGCCGCGCATCGGTACGGGCAAAGTAGTTGAGCGTATGCACCAGTCGGCACAGGCGATCGAGTTCCACCAGCGTGCTGTCATCCGACGCCAGCGAGAACAGCTTCCACGGGTTCAGACCCAGATCGCCGTCGCGCGTCCACGTGCGCATGAGCGCTTCGTGGCCGGCGAGCGCCAGCGTGCCGTCAGCGGCAAGCTGCCAGACCGGTTCAAACAGGCTGGTGAGCGAGCTGTGGAAGAACTGGCCCTGCACGCGGCCGCTGGCGTCGCGCCACAGCTGGCGGTCCGGCGTCGGCGCGCTCGGCAGGGTACCGAGAAATTGTGCGAGTGCGGTGGTGTGCATGAGACTCATGGGATGGGGCTCCTTGTGTGGGTCGCCGTCTCCTCCCCCAAGAGCCTGTTCGGCCCTTAAACGGGAGTGCGAAGCTATCCAAAAAGTCGCAGGGCAAGGCGTGGCGAGCGCGGTGTGGCCTGCCACATAAGCGAGCCACAACGCGGCCATGCGGCTTTTTGGATAGCTTCCCGGAGGGTTCGTCTCAAAAAGGCCCGCGTGGGGCGTTGCGGCCCTTGCCCTTAGAAGACTAAGGGCGGCGGCCCGCGCCTACCACGCAAACCTTTTTGAGACGAACGCATCTCCCGTTTAAGGGCCGAACAGGCTCTTACAGCTTGGCGATCGACACTTCTGTCGCCTTCACTAGGGCAACCACTTCACTGCCGATCTTGAGGCCGAGACTGTCGACCGAGCGCGTGGTGATGACCGAAGTGACGATGCCGGCCGGGGTCTCCACGTCGATCTCCGAGAGCACGTCGCCCCGGATGATCTCCTTGATCTGCCCGCGAAACTGGTTGCGTACGTTAATCGCTTGAATGCTCATGATGATGATCCTTATTAGATGACAACGGCACTACGTGCCAATGAATGTTTTCAGGAGAACCGGTTTCGCTTGCTTACACCGCCCAGCGCACCGCTGTGGCCGATACATCAAAGGGTGATGCCCACGCCGTGTGCGAACGCACATCGGTCACTTCATTCGGGTCGATCTTGCGCTGCATCACACGGTTGAGAATGGCCTCTTCCAGCCGTGCAAATGCGGGCGAACCCCGGTGGCGCGGGCGCGGCAGATCGATGCGTTCGTCCAGCGCGATGCGGCCGTCTTCGATCAGCACCACACGGTCTGCCAGCGCCACCGCCTCGGCCACGTCGTGCGTGACCAACACCGCGGTAAAGCCCAGGCGCTGCCACAGGCCCTCGATCAGGTTCTGCATGTCGATGCGGGTGAGCGCATCGAGCGCGCCCAGCGGCTCGTCGAGCAGCAGCAGGCGTGGGCGGTGCACCAGTGCGCGGGCCAGGGCCACACGCTGGCGTTGCCCACCCGACAGTCGTGCCGGCCACTCGCCAGCACGCTCGGCCAGGCCTACCTGCGCGAGCACCTCGGCAGCCTGTGCACGTTGCGCTTTCGGCACGCCCAGTGCCACGTTGTCGAGCACCTTCTTCCATGGCAGCAGGCGTGCATCCTGAAACATCACACGCGCATCGTCGTGCAAGCCGCCTTCCGTTTCGCCGTCGCGGCGCAGGTGGCCGTCATCAATGCCTTCCAGCCCGGCAATCAGCCGCAGCAGCGTGCTCTTGCCGCAGCCGCTGCGCCCGACGATAACGACAAACTCGCCCGGCGTGATCTCCAGATCGATGCCGTGCAGCACTTCACGATCGCCGTAGCGTTTGACGACGTGTTCGATATGTAGCGCAGTGCCGTGGTGCTCTACGCGTTCCAGCTCTGCCTGTTCGGTCGCGTTGCTTTGCATGGGGTTCTCCTCAGGCCACGACCTGATAACCGGGGTGCCAGCGCAGCCAGAAGCGCTCCAACGCCCGTGACAACAAATCAGCCAGCTTGCCCAGCAGCGCGTAGAGCAGGATGCCGAGCAGCACCACGTCGGTCTGCAGAAACTCGCGCGCATTCATCGTCATGTAGCCGATGCCGGCTTGCGCGGACACCGTTTCCGCCACGATCAGCGTCACCCACATCAGCCCCAGCGAGAACCGCACACCCACTAGGATCTGCGGCAGCGCGCCGGGCAGGATGACCTCGCGATAGAGCTGCGCGCGCGACAGGCCGTAGCTGCGCGCCATCTCCACCAACGCCGGATCGACCGATCGGATGCCGTGATACGTGTTCAGGTAGATCGGGAAGAACACACCCAGCGACACCAGGAACAGCTTGGCCGACTCATCAATGCCGAACCACAGGATCACCAGAGGAATCAGCGCCAGCACGGGGATGTTGCGGACCATCTGCAGCGTGGTGTCGAGCAGTGTCTCGGCGGTGCGGAAGGTGCCGGTCAGCAGCCCCAGCGCCAACCCGAGCGAACCGCCAATCGCAAAGCCCAGCAGCGCGCGCCACGTGCTCACAGCCACGTGCGTCCACAGCTCGCCCGACCGCGCCAGTGCAATGGCGGATTTAGCCACGTCCAGCGGCGCCGGCAGGATGCGGTTCGACAGCCAACCCCATTGCGCCGACGCCTGCCACAACACCAGCAGCAGAAGCGGCACGATCCACGGCGCCAGACGCTGGCGCGCTGCGCGCACGAAGGCGTTGGCTTTCGTTGTCGATTTGGATGCCATACCCACCCCTTCAGCTTGCCGCCACGCGCGGCACGATGCCGGTGGCGATCACCTCGCCAAACGGCCCGTTCAGCACGTTGCCCGGCAGCTTGTCGCGCACCGAGCGCGGCAGCAGCGGGAACACCAGTTCGGCAAAGCGGTATGCCTCTTCCAGATGCGGATAGCCGGAGAGCACGAACGTGTCGATACCCAGGTCAGCGTATTCCTTCATGCGGGCGGCCACGGTTTCCGGATCGCCCACCAGTGCGGTGCCTGCACCACCGCGCACCAGGCCCACGCCGGCCCACAGGTTCGGGCTGATCTCCAGATCGGCGCGGGTGCGTTTGACGCCGTTGGCGTGCAGGGCGGCCATGCGCTGCTGGCCGGCCGAATCCATCTTGCGGAAGGCCTCCTGCGCGCGAGCAACGGTGTCGTCATCCAGCTTGCTGATGAGCTTGTCGGCTGCTGCCCACGCTTCCTCTTCGGTCTCGCGCACGATCACGTGCAGGCGGATGCCGAAGCGCACCGTGCGGCCATGCTTGGCGGCACGCTTGCGCACGTCGGCCAGCTTCTCGGCCACGGCGGCAGGCGGTTCGCCCCAGGTGAGATAGGTGTCGACCTGCTCGGCCGCCAGTTCATGCGCGGCTTCCGACGAGCCACCGAAGTACACCGGCGGATGTGGCCGCTGCACTGGTGGGTACAGCACCTTGGCACCCTTCACGCTGAGGTGCTTGCCGGTGTAGTCCAGCGCCGCGCCCTCATGGCTCGCAGCCAGCGTCTCGCGCCAGATGCGGATGAATTCTTCCGAGGCTTCGTAACGTTCCGCGTGATTGAGAAACAGCCCATCGCCCTCCAACTCGGCCGGGTCACCGCCAGTGACCAGGTTCACCAGCAGGCGACCTTGCGAGAGGCGGTCGTACGTAGCAGCCATGCGTGCAGCCAGCGTCGGTGCCATCAGCCCTGGGCGCACTGCCACCAGAAAGCGCAGGCGCTTCGTCACCGGAATCAGGCTGGCCGCAACGATCCACGGGTCTTCGCACGAGCGCCCCGTAGGGATCAGCACGCCCTCGTAGCCCAGCGTGTCGGCAGCCACGGCCACCTGCTGCAGATAGGTGTGATCCACCTGGCGTGCACCTTCGGCGGTACCGAGGTAGCGGCTGTCGCCGTGGGTGGGGATGAACCAGAAGACTTGCATGACGACTCCTTGGAATGTGTTCTGCTCTGTGCAGCGCAGTTATGCGCGAGCGATGGCCAGTTGCGCTGGTGTCGGATGCCAGACGATTTCCACCGGCTTGACCGCACGCGGAATCAGCCCGAGCCCCTGGAAGGCATCGGCCACGCGCTGCTGCTCGGCAATTGCCTCGGGCGTGACCGGGCGCACCGGTGACGGCGGCCGGCGCGAGAGGAACAGATGCACCGTCGCCAGCGAGAGGCCCGAGAAATCGGCAATGCGCTGCGCCGCCTCCTTGCGGTTCTCCTGTACGAGGCGGTCTGCACGCGAGAGCTCGGCAAAGATGGCGGCAAGCGTGTCGCCATGCCGTTCGGTAAAGGCCGTCGGCGCAAAGTAGAACGAGTTGTTGGACGACAGCCCGCGCCCCGTGGCCAGCACGCGCGGCTTGATGGCCAGTTCTGTGGCGGCGTAGTACGGGTCCCAGATGCCCCAGGCATCCACCGCACCGCGCTCGAAGGCGGCACGCGCATCGGCAGGCGTCAGATACACGGGCTGGATGTCGGCAAAGGTCAGCCCGCCCTTCTGCAGCCCGCGCACGATCAGGAAATGCGCGCTGGAGCCCTTCTGCAGCGCCACACGCTTGCCCTTCAAATCGGCCAGCGTCTTGAGCGGCGAGCCCTGCGGCACGAGGATGGCCGAGCTGTCCGGCTTGGGCGGCTCCACGCCTACGTAGCGCAAGTCCTTGCCAGCCGCCTGCGCGAACACGGGCGGCGTATCGCCGGTGATGGCCAGATCCAGGCTGCCGGCGGACAACGCTTCCAGCTGTTGCGGCCCAGCCGGAAACTCCAGCCAGCTCACCTTCGTGTCAGGAAAGCGCTGCTCCAGCGCGCGGGTTTCCTTGACGATGACGAGGTTGACCGCACTCTTCTGAAAGCCGATACGCAACTGTGCAGGCGGCGTGATCTTCGGCAGATTCGCGGGTGCGCCCGTCGTGTTTGCAGCATGGGCTACCGAACCGAGCGCAGCCAGCGATACACCAGCCGCAGAGGCTGTCAGCAAGCGGCGGCGTTGAATATCAATGGTCATGGCGATCAGCGTGCGGCTTGCTGCGTGGCGGGCTGCGGGTTCCAGGCGGAGTCCGCCACCTTCACCGGACGCGGGATCAGCTTGAGCACGTGGAAGGTATCGGCAATACGTTGCTGATCGGCCAGCGCTTCGGCACCGACAGGCTGGATGCCGTAAGCAATGCGCGAAACCGAGCGGGCCACCACGGCAGGCTCCAGGCCCAGTTGCGGACCGAGAATGGTCGTCACGTCCTTCGGGTTGGCCGCTGCCCACGAGTCGGTCTTCTTCAACTCATCGAGCACGATGTTCAGCACATCGGGCCGCGCAGTCGCGTAGCCCTTTGACGCCAGGAAGTACTGCGAGTTGTTGACCACGCCCGTGCCGTCGGCCAGCACGCGTGCGCCAAGTTGATGCTCGGCAGCAGCAAAGAACGGGTCCCAGATCACCCAGGCATCAACGGCGCCACGCTCAAAGGCGGCACGCGCATCTGCGGGCGTCAGGTAGACGGGCTGGATGTCGCTGTAGGGCACGTTGGCCTTCTCCAGCAGCTTGACCAGCAGGTAATGCACGTTCGAGCCCTTGTTGAAGGCGACGCGCTTGCCTTTCAGGTCTGCCACGCTCTTGAGCGGCGAATTCTTCGGCACGATGATCGCCTCGCCTGCCGGTGCGGGCGGCTGGTTGCCGACGTAGACGAGATGCGCGCCGGCAGCCAGCGCGAAGATCGTCGGCGCTTCACCAGTGGTGCCGAAGTCGATGGCGCCCACGTTCAGACCTTCGAGCAACTGCGGGCCAGCGGGAAACTCGGTCCACTTCACTTCGATGCCTTGCGCAGCGAGGCGCTTTTCCAGCGTGCCGCGCGCCTTGAGCACCGTCAGCGTGCCGTATTTCTGATAGCCGATGCGGAGTTGCTTTGCAGCCGTCGGTGGCGGTGCATCGCTGTTGGCAAATGCGGCGGGGGCGCCCAACGTGGCGAGCAGCGTGGCGGCGATGGTCAGGGTCCTGCGCAGGGGCGAATGATTCTTCATGGCTTGGTCGATACAGGATGGTGGGGCGGCACGATCCGCGCGCAGGCGCTGCGCGGCATGACAACAACGGAAAACGTCGAGAGCGAGCGACGCGCGTTCAGCGCATCAGGCCAGACATCGCATTCGTTCCGCGCCGGCGGTCTGGAACGTGGCGCGCACCGCGCTGCGGCTGGAGACGATCACCTGCGCAACAGCGGGATGCCGTGCCAGCGCAAGCGCCTGGTGCACACGCTCCACACCGTCATCGAGACGCTGTTGCAGTTGTGGGTCAACCACCACGCCATCGTCGGCCACGACGATCTGCGAATCGACCGCAAAGATGCCGGGCAGGATCGAACGCGCCGCGAGTGCCGTCAGCACCGGGCGCAGCGCATAGTCAATCGCCAGCGTGTGGGCGAGGCTGCCGCCGGTGGCGATCGGCAGCACGACCTTGTCGCGCAGCCCGCTCTGCGGCAGCAGATCAAGAAACGTTTTGAGCAGGCCGCTGTAGGCCGCCTTGTAGACCGGCGTGGCGAGAATCACCACAGCAGCCCCCTCCACCCGCGCCACCGCATCGGCAATGGCGGGGTTGGAGACCTGCGCGCCCAGCAGCGCATCGGCTGGCAGGCCGCGCAGGTCCAGGTGGTCCGCCGACTCGCCAGCGCGCTCAAGCTGTGCACGCACGTGGCCCAGCAGGCGCGCAGACCGCGATTGCGCCGAAGGGCTGCCGGAGATGGTCAGGATGCTCATGATGCGGATCGCCTGGAGTCGTTACACGTTGCGTGGGTTTTACTTGCCCGGTTGATAGAGCTGGTCAAACTGACCACCATCAGCAAAGTGCGTCTTCTGCGCCTTCTGCCAGCCGCCGAACGTATCGTCGATGGTCACCAGCTTCACCTTCGGGAATTCGCTCTCGTGCTTCTTGGCCACGGCCGGGTCGGTCGGGCGATAGAAATTCTTCGCGCCAATCTCCTGCCCTTGCGGCGTGTACAGGAACTTGAGGTACGCCTCCGCGGCCTTGCGTGTGCCCTTCTTGTCGGCCACCTTGTCCACCACCGCCACCGGCGGCTCCGCCAGGATGGAGATCGACGGCACCACCACGTCAAATTTGTCCTTGCCCTCTACGCGCGAGGCCAGCAGTGCTTCGTCTTCCCACGCGATCAGCACATCGCCAATCCCGCGTTCCGTGAAGGTGGTCGTTGCACCACGTGCGCCCGAATCCAGCACCGGCACGTTCTTGTAGAGTTTCTGCACGAAGTCGCGGGCCGCTCCGTCCGAACCGCCCGGCTGCTTGAGCGCATAGGCCCAGGCGGCAAGGTAGTTCCAGCGTGCGCCGCCCGAGGTCTTCGGGTTGGGCGTGATGACGGCAATGCCCGGCTTGACGAGGTCGTTCCAGTCCTTGATGCCCTTCGGGTTGCCCTTGCGCACCAGGAACACGATGGTGGACGTGTACGGCGAGGCATTGTTCGGCAGACGCTTCTGCCAGTCCTTGGCGGTCAGGCCGCGCTCGGCAATGGCGTCGATGTCGTAGCCAAGCGCCAGTGTCACCACGTCGGCTTCCAGGCCATCGATGACCGAGCGTGCCTGCTTGCCCGAACCACCGTGCGAGGCACGCAGGGTGATGTCTTCACCTGTTTCGGCCTTCCATTTCTTGGCGAATTCGGTGTTGATCTCTTTGTACAGTTCGCGCGTCGGGTCATACGACACGTTCAGCAGCGTCGTTGCCGCGTGCGCACCTACAGTTCCCCCCGCCACGATGGCAGCCGCGATGGTGTTGAAGACAAACTTGCGAATCATCTTGCTGGCTCCGTTTCTTACGTCTTATGGATTTGGATAGGAGCAAGACTACCGAGCGGGCCTTGTACGGGGAACGAATGGTTTCAGGGAATGTTCATCGTTTTTTGCATAAGAGAGACCGACGCACTGCCTCGCTAGAAAGAAAACACCCTGCGAGGGTGGCCCGCTCGCAGGGTGAGGATCGCGCTCTTCTTTCTTGATGGCGTAGCTTAACTGCTGCCTGCGACTTGCTCTTCACGCGCCCACCAGCCACCGCCCAGCGCCTGCAGCAGCGCCACGGAATCGACAAACCGGTCCGCGCGGGCTTGCGCAACGCTCACCAGGGCTTGCTGATACGCCTGCTCCGCCTGCAAGACGGCGGGCGAGCCGACCATGCCGGCTGCCAGTTGGCGCTGCGCCATATTCAGGCTCTTGCGAGCGGCCAGTTCGGCCTTGTGTGCGCTTTGCAGGGAGCGCGCATCGGCTTGGATGGCGTGCAGCGTATCTGCCACGTTCTGGAACGCCGTCAGTACCGTACTGCGGTATTGCGCGGCTGCCTGGTCATACAGGGCCTCTGCGGCACGTTGTTGGTGCATCAGGCCGCCGCCATGGAAAATCGGCACCGCCAAGCCAGCCGAGAGATTCCACAGGCCCGTACCGCTGGAGAACAGCATGCGCAACAACTCCTCCGAGCTGCCGACGTTGCCGGTCAAGGTCACGCTGGGCAGGCGTGCTGCAATCGCCACGCCAATGTCCGCACTGGCCGCATGCAGTTGCGCCTGTGCCGCCCGAATGTCGGGCCGCTGCTCAACCAGTTGAGACGGCAGGCTCAGCGGCAGTTCAGCCGGCAAATGCAATGCGTCCAACTCGAACCGCTGCGTGATCTCGTCGCTCGGGTAGCGGCCAGCCAACACGGTGATGAGGTTGCGCTGCTGCGCCAGTTGCTTCTCAAGCGGGGGCAAGCTGGCCTCCATCTGCGCGAGCGCGGCTTCCTGCGCAGCCACGTCGGCGCCGCCCAGCAGCCCTGCGCGCTGTTGCTTGCGGGTGGCTTCCAGCAACTGGTTGGCGACCTTCACGGCCTCCTGCGTCGCCCTGACCTGCGCACGCAGCGCTGCCTCCTGGATGGCTGCGTTGACCACGCTGGAAGTCAGCGTCAGGTAGGCGGCTTCGTACTCGAAGCGCACCGCCTCCGTCTGGGCTGCGGTCGACTCAACCTGCCGCCGGACCCCACCGAACACGTCGGGCATGTAGGACACCACGAGCTGCGACGTATGTAGCGAATAGAGATCCGCGTTGGACTTGAGCGGGCTGGCGATCGCCTTGGCATTCCGCGTGCGTGACGAGTTGTGCGAACCATCTAGCGTTGGGAAAAAGTCGGCCCGCTGCGCCGCCAGGTTTTCCTGGGCGGCACGCAGTGCGGCCTTGGCCGACTGCAGGTCGGGGTTCGCCTTGAGGGCCTCTTCCACCAGCGTATTCAATGCGTCGGAGCCGAACAGCGTCCACCACTTGGCCGAGACGGCCTGCCCCTGGTTCAGGCGCTGGGGCTGCCCGTCCTGCGTCGGTGTCGCTACGGTGGTCGCCGGTTGATTGGCCGTGTATCCGGGCACATCCGGAGCCGCCGGGCGCTTGAAGTCTGGCCCCACGGCACAACCCGCGGCAGTCACCAACAGCACGACGCTGGCGGCAATACATGTCATGCGGCGCATTACGATTCCCCCTCCGTTGCAACATAGGCGACCGGGCCTTCCGGACGCTTGCGTCGGGCGGCTCGCTCTTCAATCAGGTAATACAGTGCGGGCAACAACACCAGCGTGAGCACGGTTGCGCTGGTCAGACCGCCCACCACCACGGTGGCCAGCGGCCGCTGCACATCGCTGCCAAGACCGTGTGCCAACGCTGCGGGAATCAAACCCAGCGCGGCCACGGTTGCCGTCATCAGCACCGGGCGCGTGCGCTCACGCGCGCCGCCCACCACGGCGTCTTTCAGGCTGAGGCCGGGCTGCTTTCTCCAGCGGTTCAGGTTGGAGACCATGATGATGGCGTTGAGCACCGCCACCCCAAACAGGGCGATGAAGCCCACCGCAGACGACACGTTCAGCGTCATGCCGCGCAAATGCAACGCCACCAGCCCGCCCAGCGTGGCCAACGGCACCGCGCACAGAATCAACGCAGGCTGGCGCAGGTTCTTGAACTCGGCAAACAGCAGCACGAACATCAGCGCCAGCACCATCGGCAGAATCAGTGCCAGGCGGGCTTGCGCACGCTGCTGGTTCTCAAACTGGCCGCCCCACGCAATCTGGTTGCGCGTGTGGTCGTACTGAATCTCCTGGTCGATGCGCTGTTTGGCTTCCTCCAGGAACGAGGCGAGATCGCGCCCACGCAAGTTCAGCCGCACGGTCAAGTGGCGTTTGTTCATCTCACGCGTGATGGTGGTTTCCCCTTCGGCAAAGCCCACCTTGGCGATCTGCGCCAGGGCAATGTGTGCGCCGCTGGCGGTGGTCAGCGTCAGGTTTCCGATGGATTCTGGGTTGTTGCGCGAGGTGCCGACAAAGCGTGCGGCCACGTCGTAGCTGCGGTCTTCCACGAACACCTTCGTGACCGGGCTGCCGCCAATGCCGGTCTGGATCAGGTCCATCACATCGGCAATGTTGATGCCCAGGCGGGCAGCCGCTGCGCGGTCCACATCGATACGCACCTGCGGCAGCGGCGGTTCCTGATCGATGATCACGTCCTGCGCACCGGGCACGGTCTTGAGCAGTCGCTCGATCGACGCGGTCAACTGCCGGGTCTGCGCAAAGTCGTTGCCGTAGACCTTGACCACCAGATCGCTGTGCGCACCGGCCAGCTTGTCGAGCACGCCATCGATCATCGGCTGCGAGAAGCCCACCTGAATGCCGGGCAACTGTTGAAAGCGCTCGGCCATCTTGGCAATCAACTGCTGCTTGTCGCGGCCGGTCTTCCATTCGCTGTACGGATGCAGCGTCACCGCGCTTTCAATGTGCGACGGCGAGAACGGGTCCGTCCCCTCATCATTGCGGCCGACCTGCGTGACGATGTGCTCGACTTCCGGAAACTCCAGTGCAGCCTCGCGCAGCTTGCCGGCCATCTCCGATGCCTTGTCCAGCGAAATGCCGGGAGGCAGCGTCACCTGCAGCCAGATCGAGCCCTCATCCAGATAGGGCAGGAAATCCCGCCCGATGGACGCACCCAGAATCACCACCCCCGCCAGCGTGGCCACAGCCAGGCCAATCATGGCGCGCGACTTGCCGACCACCCGGTTGAGCAACCCCTCATAACGCGGCGTCAGCCACTGCAACACCGGGTTGTGGAACATCTTGGCCGGCTTGCGATACGCCCAGTACGCCAGGCCAGGCACCAGCAACAGCGCCACCAGCAGCGCGCCAAACAACGCAAACCCCACCGCAAACGCCATCGGCGAAAACAGCTTGTACTCAATGCGCTGGAAGGCAAACAGCGGCAGGTAGGCCACGATAATGACCACCATGCCAAAGAAGATCGGGCGCGTGACCTGACGCGCGGCGGCCATGATGTCAGCGCCGTCCAGCTCGCGCCCTTCCTCTTCTTCACGCTTGCGCAGGATGTTTTCCATCATCACGATCGCACCGTCGACGATGATGCCGAAGTCGATCGCACCCAGCGACAGCAGGTTGGCCGGAATCTTGAAGTGGTGCATCAGGATGAACGCGGCCAACAGCGAAAACGGAATCGTCACCGCCACGATCAGCGCCGCACGCGGGCTGCCCAGGAACAGCAGCAGCACCAGCGACACCAGCACCATGCCCTCGATCAAGGTCTTGCCGACGGTGTGGACGGTGGCCTCCACCAGCTTGCTGCGGTCGATATACGCCACTACCTTTACGTCCTTCGGCAGGATGTGCTCGTTGAGGTCGCGCACGGCCTCGTGCACTCCTTTCATGACGACGGACGGGTTCTGGCCGCGCAGCAGCAGCGTGATGCCCTGGATCGTGTCGGGATTGCCGTCCCGGCCGAGAATGCCGTTGCGCTCATGGTGACCGAGCACGACCTGGCCGATGTCCTTGATCAAGACCGGCACACCGCCCTTCTGGCTCACGACAACGTTGCCGAGATCATCCAAGTTGCGGATCAATCCGACGCCGCGCACCACCAGGCCCTGCTCCCCGCGTTGCATGATGCTGCCGCCCGCGTTGGCGTTGTTGGCCTGGATGGCCTGCGAGATCTGGCTCAATGACACGTTGTACTTGGTCATCTTGGCCGGATCGAATTCGAGCATGAACTGCGTGGTCAGGCCGCCAAAGTTGGCCACATCCACCACGCCGGCCACCTGCTTCAGGCGCGGGATGACTTTCCAGAACTGCAGCTCCGACAGCTCACGCAGATCGCGTGTCTTGGATTCGAGCGTGTAGCGGTAGATCTCGCCAATGGGCGAGGTCAGCGGGTCCATGCCCGGCTTGGCACCATAGGGCAGATCGACACCGTTGATGCTCTCCTGCAGGCGCTGGCGCGACCAATAGTCTTCCGCGCCATCCTGAAACACCACGGTAATCAGCGACAGCCCGAACGTGCTCTTGGAGCGCATCACATGCATGCCGGGCGTGCCCATGATGGCGCGCTCCAGCGGAATGGTGATCTGCTGCTCGACCTCTTCCGCCGCCAAGCCATTGACCTGCGTCACGACCTGCGAGCTGGTGTCGGCAATATCGGGATAGGCTTCAAGCGGCAACTGCTTCCACGAGTACCAGCCGTATAGCGCGGCCATCAGGAAGACCAGCACGACAATGCCGCGCCGGTTGAAGCATAGCGTGACCAGACGTTCAATCATTGAGCAGCACTCCGTCCTTGGTCACCACGCGCTCACCGGCCTTCAGGCCCGAGAGGATCTCGATCTTGTCGCCAACCTGTGCCCCCGTCTTGACCACGCGTGCCTGGAACTGCCACGGCGCCACCTCGACAAACGTGCGCGTGTTGAAGCCCGACTGCACCAGCGCCGACATCGGCACGATCACGCCGGTATGCGGCTGGCCCTGCAGCGTGGCCTGCGCAAACATGCCGGGCTTCAGGTGCCCGTCCTTGTTGTCGAATGCCATGCGCACCTTCACAGTGCGCGTGTCGGGGTCGAGCATTTCGCCCACGTAGCGCACCTTGGCCGCCAGCGGTTCGGCGTAGGCATCGAGCTTGACGGCAGCCGCTTGGCCAACGCAGACCTTGGACAGATCCTTCTCCTGCACGTTGGCCGTGACGAACACGCGGGACAGATCCGCCACCGTCATCACCGACGCGTTGCTGTCGTTCCAGTACCCGCCGGTGGCACCATTGAGCTCGACAACGCGGCCAGAGATGGGCGAGCGCACCGACAGAATGTGCCCGCCGGACACCTTGGCCCCACCACCCTTGGCACCGAGCTGTGCCAGCTTGTTGTTGGCGCGCTCGGCCTCGCTCATGGCCTGTGCATAGTCGTTCTGTGCCTGCTCAAGATCGCGTCGGGGCGTAATGTCGGCCTTGTCCAGGTCAGCCAGGCGATCCAGATTCTTCTTGGCCAGCACAAGCGCCGCTTGCGCCTTGGCCGCGGTGCTGGTCGCCTCGGCCAGGTCTGCCGAGTCGAGCGTGAACAGCACGTCGCCAGCCTTGACCTCATCCCCCAACTGCTTGTTCAGACTCACGATGCGGCCCGACAGCGGCGGCAACACCTTGACGAGCTTGCCCGGGTCGGCCTCCACCGAGGCCGGCAGCACGAACGCCGCAGAAACGGCGTCTTCCGACGCGGCCGCCACCACCAGCGAGCGGCGCAGCGGCGAGGCCTCCGGAATCACGATGCGGTCATCCTGATGCTGAACGGCGACCACCGCCTGAGCACTGGGCTCCTTGGCATGCAGGGACAGCGCGCCCCACAGGCAAGCGCCCGCCACGGCTAACGTGATGGCGCTATAGAGAAGTCGTTTGGAAGAAGTCGAGGAGGCTTGCATGGCGTGCTCCAATACATGCGTGTTGATGTTCTGCGCATCCGCTCCATGAGGACGCGGTCGCCATGCTACGCAACGATGTTGCAGCGCAACCTGAATTCTTCTTCAGGAACATCAACCGGTCGCATTGCTAGAATCCCGCCGTCCTGCCGCCCCATGCGTGCTACCCGATGAACATCCTGCTGATCGAAGACGACCGCAAAGCCGCCCGCCTGCTGGCACGAGGCCTGGAAGAAGAAGGCTTTACGGTGGCGCTTGCGCACGCGGCGGAAGAGGCACACGAGCCGATGATCCGGTCCGCCGATCTGGTCATCCTCGACTGGATGCTTCCTGGCAAAGAAGGCGTGACGTTTTGTGCCGAGTTGCGCCGGCGTGACATCCAGACCCCGATCCTGATGCTGACCGCACGGGACGCGCACACCGACCGCATCACCGGCCTCAACACCGGCGCCGACGACTACCTGACCAAGCCCTTCGTGTTTGACGAACTGCTGGCCCGCGTTCGCGCGCTCCTGCGCCGGGCAAGGCTGGTGCCGATGCCCGCGCTGGCCATGGGTGACCTCAAGCTTGAACCCACCACACGCTCGGTCATGCGGGCAAGTACGGCCATCGACGTCACACCCAAGGAATACGCCATCCTGGATCTGCTCTTGCGCCATGCCGGTGGCGTGGTCAGCCGCGCTCAACTTGCAGAACACATCTGGCATGCCGACCTCATCGCCATCGACAACCTGATCGATGTGCACATGAAGAACCTGCGCCGCAAGATCGACCCACCTGGCCTGCCGGCGCTCATTCAAACCGTACGCGGACAAGGCTTTCGCCTGAGCACACAGGCACACGCACAATCGGATCACCATGTTTAGTTTTCAGCGCCGCCTGATCCTTGCGCACTGGGCTGTGATTCTGATCGTTGTGACGGGCGTGGCCTTTGCCGCGTGGTGGGAGCTCTCGCGCATCGCCCATCGGCAACTGGACGCCGCGCTGCTGGCACTGGCGGAAACCGAGGCCGGTATGCTGCTGGGTAGCAAAGACCAACCCATCCGCGTGCATGAAAAGCCCGCAGGCACGGCGCCACCTTCCCTGGTGCGCCTGGACCGTCTGGTGCAGATCGTCGATGCACAAGGGGATGTCCTTGCGCGCAGTGCCAACCTGGGCACGACCCGTCTGCCGACATCTCCGACGTTGCTCGGCCGTCTCACGCAAGGCGAAACGGTGTTCGAGACCCTGCAGGATTTCAGCGAAGAGCCGCTGCGCATGGTGTCGCTGCCGGTACTCACCGGCGGTGCATCCCCCAGGGTCATCCAGGTTGCGGGATCGCTGGACGACGTCAATCGGCTCCTGGACTCGGCAGTGGTGCTGTTCGTCGGGCTGGCCATTGCGCTACTGCTCGCTGTCGGCACGGCGGGCTCCATGCTCACACGGCGCGTCTTTCGTGCCATCGACAACGTCGTCAAGCAGGCCCGCCGAATCGGCGACAACAATCTCGACGAGCGCCTGCCGCATCCCGGTACGTCTGACGATATCGGCAAGCTCGTGGACACGCTCAACGACATGCTCGATCGCCTTGAACACGGCTTCGACATGCAGCGCCGCTTCACGGCCGATGCCTCGCACGAGTTGCGCTCACCGCTATCGCGGCTGCGTACCGAGCTTGAGGTGACGCTGCGGCGCGAGCGCAGCCGCGAAGAGTATGTCGAGACCCTGCACTCGTGCGTGGAAGAAGTCGGACGGCTCACGCAGATGGTGGAAGAACTGCTGATGCTCGCGCGCCTGGATGCTGGCCAGGACCAGGGCATGCAGGAGGTCGTACCGGTGGTTGAGCTCGTGCAGGCATGCGTCAAGCGTGTCGCACCCGCCGCCCAGGATCGCGGCATCGTCCTCGCCACCCAGGCGGGCACGAATCAGCCCATCCGTATCGCCCGTGCTCCGGCAACCCTGGCCCTGAGCAATCTGCTGGACAACGCCGTCAAGTTTTCGCCGGCGGGCACCACGGTCGAGATTGCCTGGTCGGCCGAGCATGGCGACGCCATCCTGCAAGTCAGCGACCATGGCCCCGGCATTCCCCCTGCCGAGCTGCCGCACATCTTCGAGCGCTTCTACCGTGGCGCGCGTGCGCGGGCGAGTGAGACGCCGGGTACGGGTCTTGGGCTGGCGCTTTCGCAGGCCATCGTGCAGGCACACGGCGGTCGAATCGACGCGGCGAATGCGCAGGAAGGCGGCGTGATTTTCCGCATCAGCCTGCCACGCATCACCTGACAGCGCGTTGATGAAGACATAAAAAAAGCCCGTCACAAAGACGGGCTTTCTCAAACATCACGCTGCGCAGTTCAGTGCACCACGCGCTCGAACGTGAAGTGGCCGTCGCGGTAGTCCACCGGCACCACATCCTTCGGGGCGAACTTGCCCTCCAGGATCATCCGCGCGACCGGGTTCTCGATCTGCTGCTGGATGGCGCGCTTCAGCGGCCGCGCACCAAACACCGGGTCGTACCCAGCGGAGGCCAGCTTGGCAACCGCCTCGTCCGTAATCTCCAGCGTCAGGTCCATCTGCGCCAGACGTGCCGCCAGACGCTTGAGCTGGATGCGCGCAATCGACTCGATATTGCGCTGGTCGAGCGAGTGGAACACCACCACCTCATCGATCCGGTTCAGGAACTCGGGGCGGAAATGAGTCTTCACCTCCTGCCACACGGCGCCTTTCACCACATCGAACGGTTCACCCGTCATCGACTGGATCAACTGCGAGCCGAGGTTGGACGTCATCACGATCACCGTGTTCTTGAAGTCCACCGTGCGACCCTGGCCATCGGTCAGGCGGCCATCGTCCAGCACCTGCAGCAACACGTTGAAGACGTCCGGGTGGGCCTTCTCCACCTCATCGAGCAGCACCACGCTGTACGGCTTACGGCGCACGGCTTCGGTCAGGTAGCCGCCCTCCTCATAGCCGACATAGCCCGGAGGCGCGCCGATCAGACGGCTCACGGAATGCTTCTCCATGAACTCGCTCATGTCGATGCGGATCAAGTGCTCTTCCGAATCGAACAGGAAGCCGGCCAACGCCTTGCACAGCTCGGTCTTGCCGACGCCCGTCGGGCCCAGGAACAGGAACGAACCGTAAGGCTTGTTTTCGTCCGCAATGCCGGCTCGCGAGCGGCGGATGGCGTCCGACACCAGGCGCACGGCCTCGTCCTGGCCCACCACACGTTCGTGCAGACGGTCTTCCATCTTGAGCAGCTTCTCGCGCTCGCCAGTCATCATCTTCGACACGGGGATGCCCGTAGCACGGCTGACGACTTCGGCAATTTCTTCCGCGCCCACCTGCGTGCGCAACAGTTTGTTCGGCTGCTTCTGGCTGGCGGTCTCCGCGTCGGTCGCGGCCTTCAGCTTGCCTTCCAACTCGGGCAGCTTGCCGTATTGCAGTTCGGCCACCTTGTCGAACTTGCCTTCGCGTTGCAGCTTGGCAATCTCAAGTTTGATCTTGTCGATCTCCTCCTTGAGCACGGCCGTGCCTTGCGCTGCGCCCTTCTCGGCTTTCCAGATTTCATCCAGATCGGCGTATTCCTTCTGCAGGCGTTCGATCTCCTGCTCGATCAGCTCCAGGCGTTTCTGCGAAGCTTCGTCGGTTTCCTTCTTCACCGCTTCGCGCTCGATCTTGAGCTGGATCAGGCGACGATCCAGCTTGTCCATCACCTCGGGCTTCGAGTCGATTTCCATCTTGATGCGCGCGGCCGCTTCGTCGATCAGGTCAATTGCCTTGTCCGGCAAGAAGCGGTCCGTGATGTAGCGGTGGCTGAGTTCCGCCGCGGCCACGATGGCCGGGTCGGTAATCTCCACGCCGTGGTGCAGTTCGTACTTCTCCTGCAGGCCACGCAGGATGGCAATGGTCGCTTCCACGCTCGGTTCGTCCACGAGCACCTTCTGGAAGCGGCGCTCCAGCGCGGCATCCTTCTCGATGTACTTGCGGTATTCATCCAGCGTGGTCGCGCCGATGCAATGCAGCTCGCCGCGCGCAAGTGCGGGCTTGAGCATGTTGCCCGCGTCCATCGCACCTTCGGCCTTGCCCGCGCCCACCATGGTGTGGATTTCGTCGATGAAGAGGATGGTCTGGCCCTCTTCCTTGGCGATGTCGTTGAGCACGGCCTTCAGGCGCTCTTCGAACTCGCCACGGTACTTGGCACCGGCCAGCAAGCCCGCCATATCCAGCACGAGCACGCGCTTGCCCTTCAGGCTTTCCGGCACCTCTTCATTGACGATGCGCTGCGCCAGCCCCTCAACGATGGCCGTCTTGCCCACGCCCGGCTCGCCAATCAGCACCGGGTTGTTTTTGGTGCGGCGTTGCAGGATCTGGATGGCGCGGCGGATTTCGTCATCGCGGCCGATGACAGGGTCGAGCTTGCCGCTTCGGGCACGCTCGGTCAGGTCGATCGTGTACTTCTTGAGCGCCTCGCGCTGGCTTTCGGCCTCGGCGCTGCCGACGGTCTGGCCGCCGCGTACGGCGTCGATGGCCGATTCGAGCGCTTTGCGAGCCAAGCCGTGTTCGCGTGCGATGCGGCCGGCCTCGCCCTTGTCGTCAGCGGCGGCCAGCAGGAACAGCTCGCTGGCGATGAATTGGTCGCCACGCTTGATGCCTTCTTTCTCGGTCTGCTGCAGCAGGTTGCCCAGGTCTCGGCCGACCTGCACCTGTTCGCCCCCCTGCACCTGCGGCAGGTGCTTGATGGCGCGGTCCAGCGCCGTGTCCAGCGCACCCGTGTTGACGCCCGCGCGGGCCAGCAGGTTCTTGGTGGCTCCATCCGGCTGGCGCAGCATCGCCAGCAGCAGGTGGATCGGTTCGATGTACGGATTGTCGTTGCCCAGCGCCAGGCTCTGCGCGTCGGCCAGCGCTTCCTGGAAGCGGGTGGTCAGTTTGTCCAAACGCATATAAAACCCCTTGCGGAAATTATTCACTTGCTCCGAAAGATTGGGAGCTTCGGTGGCATTTCAAGCATGGAAACGCCGGTTTTCATGCAGGTTTGAACAAAATCAAGCGGAGATGCGGATCTCGGCGCGTCGCCGTTTGATGTGCCGCTTTCGTCTCATTCAGTGCGCAGGCAGTCACCGCCTCACCCGAAGTCGTTACCGAAATGCGATCACCCGCGGTCAGCGTATTCGTGAAGTTCGGTACGTTGGTCGCGCTGATGGTCATTTCCGCTTCAGGCGTGCCACCGTGCGGGTCCGTGCGTTGTTCGCCATGTGAACCCACGACGCATGCTAACGACGCGAATCAACTGAATGTACGCACCGTCCAGAGGCCGAGCAGCGTGAGGAACAGCGAGCCACCCAGGTGTGCCACGACATGCAGCACGCCGATCGCATAGTCACCCGCCAGGATGTTGGCGATGACCTCGCTGGAAAACGTCGAGAACGTCGTCAGGCCGCCGAGGAACCCGGTGATGACCAGCAGGCGCCACTCCGGTGACAGCCCTGCATGCACATCGAAAAAGCCCACCGCTACGCCAATCAGGTAGCCCCCTACCAGATTAGCTGCCAGCGTGCCGTACGGTAACGCCGGATTGATCGCATTCCACAGTACAGCGAATACCCAGCGCAGCCAGGCCCCCAGCGCAGCTCCCACCCCGACTGCCAGAAAGCCCAATCCGCTCATGCGGCCCTGTCCTTGTTATTCGTAATCGTTGGGTTGGGCCGGTACGCTGGCCGCCGTGGAGGCGGCAGCCGCGTTGCTGGTGGTGACTCCCCAGCGGGCGAGTGCCTTGTCGTCGGTCACGCGCGCGTCGACCCAGCGCGCGCCCACGGGCGTCTGCTCCTTCTTCCAGAAAGGCGCCTCACTCTTGAGGTAATCCATGATGAATTCGCACGCGGCAAAGGACTCGCCGCGGTGCTTGGAGGCCACCGCCACCAGCACGATCTGGTCTTCCGGCCTGAGCTTGCCCACACGGTGGATGACCAGCGCGTCAATCAGCTCCCACCGCTGCCTGGCCGCGCTCACGATGTTGGCGAGTGCCTTCTCGGTCATGCCGGGATAGTGCTCCAACTCCATCTCCGACACACCGGTGCCGTCGTTGATGTCGCGCACGGTACCGATAAAGCTGGCCACCGCGCCAATGTTCGGGCGGCCGGCGCGTAGTGCGGCAATCTCGGCACCGAGGTCGAAGTCGGCTTCCTGCACACGGACGGTCATGGTCGCTCTCCTTCGCTCAGCCGCCAGTGACGGGCGGGAAGAATGCGACTTCGCAGCCTTCGTGAATCGCGGTATCGGCAGGCACGATCTGGTGGTCCACCGCCATGCGCAGGGCGCGGCCCTCAGCCAAGACATCGGCCCACACCGGACCACGCGCCATCAACCAGTGGCGCACATCGCCCGCTGTGCGCAAGGTGTCTGGCACGGTCACCGCCTCATGCGAGGTCCCCAGTTGTTCACGCACGCTGGCAAAGAAACGAAGCTCGATCTGCATGGCCATCGCTCCTTACACCAGACCTGCGAACGGCAGGAAGCTCACCACGTCGCCCTGCGCGATCGGCTGGTTGGGCGGGTTGTCGATCAGGCCATCGCCCCACACCGTGGAGGTCAGCACACCCGAACTTTGATTCGGGAACAGGTCGAGCCCGCCATTGGCGTTGATGCGCGCACGCAGGAACTCGTTGCGGCGATCGCCCTTCGGTAACGCAAAGTCCGCACGCATCGGGATACGTTTCGGGGCAATATCCGTCACGCCTTGCAGGCGCAGGATGAACGGCCGCACAAACAGCAGGAAGGTCACGAAGCTCGACACCGGGTTGCCTGGCAGGCCCAGAAAGAACGCGGTCGGCCCGCCGACCATGCCTTCGGGGCGGCGCACCTCGCCAAAGGCCAGCGGCTTGCCCGGCTTGATGGCGATCTGCCACATGTTCAGGCGCCCTTCAGCTTCCACGGCGGGCTTGATGTGGTCTTCCTCGCCCACCGACACGCCGCCGGACGTGATGATCAGGTCGTGCCCCTCGGCGGCTTCGCGCAGCGTGTCGCGCGTGGCCTGCAGCGTGTCGGGCACGATGCCGAAATCGGTGATGTCGCAGCCAAGGTTTTCGAGCAGCGCGCGCAGCGTGAAGCGATTGGAGTTGTAGATGGCGCCGGGCTTGAGCGGCTCGCCGGGCATGGCAAGTTCATCGCCCGTAAAGAACACAGCCACACGCGGGCGGCGCACCACCTGCAGGTTGGCACAACCGACAGAAGCGGCCAGGCCCAGTTGCTGCGCACCGAGGCGTGTGCCGCGCGGCAGGATTTCTGCGCCGTCGGCAATATCCTCACCGGCGCGGCGAATCCACTCGCCGGATTCCGGCACGTGGTCAATGACGACGGTGCCCGTGTCCGGATCAGCCTTGCATTGCTCCTGCATGACCACCGCATCGGCGCCCGGCGGAATCAACGCGCCGGTAAAGATGCGGGCCGCCTCGCCCGCATTCAGCGGCTGACCGACGTGGCCCGCAGGAATGCGCTGCGCCACCTTCAGGCAGGTGCCCGGCGCGGTGATGTCGGCCGCGCGCACGGCGTAGCCATCCATCGACGTATTGTCCGCCGACGGTACATTCAGGCTGCTGTGTACAGCTTGCGCGAGGATGCGGCCATTGGCGTGCAGCGTTGGCACGGTTTCGGTGTCATGTAGAACGCGGGCGGCCGCAAGCAGTTGCGACAGCGCCGCTTCGAGCGTCAGCAAGGACGGTTTGACGGCGGGAGCATCGTTGGCGGACATGCGGAAATGGGAAAACGAATTCGAAAGGGAGATTTCGATTGTATCGGTTCCAGGCCGATGCCATGCATCAGCCCAGGCGTATCACGCGAATGCGTCAGCCAGCGCAATCCGCAGCGCCGGCACGATGTGCGCGTCGAACCACGGGTTGTGCTTGAACCAGGCAAGATTGCGCGGGCTTGGGTGCGGCAGCGGAAACAGCACGCGGCCCTCCCTGTCCGTCACAGGCCCGTTGCGGACCACATCGGTAAGCGACCAGTCGCGCGGACCATCGAGGTAGTAACGCTGCGCGTAGGTCCCGACCAGTAGCGCGAGCTTGACCTCGGGCATCGCAGTCAGCAAAGGGCGATGCCATTTGGGAGCGCACTCTGGGCGCGGCGGCAGATCGCCGTTCGCGCCGGTGCCGGGAAAGCAGAAGCCCATCGGCACCACGGCGATGCGCCTGTCGGCGTAGAAATCGTCGTACGGGATTTGCAGCCACTGGCGCAGGCGATCCCCCGAGCGGTCGTTCCAGGGGATGCCGGTTTCGTGGACGATGCGCCCAGGCGCCTGCCCGACGATCAGCACGCGGGCACGGCGGTCAGCCAGGACAACGGGGCGCGGCTCGTGCGCGAGCGCGCCCTTGCACGCGCGGCAGGCACGGATGTCGTGCAGGCAACGTGTGAACGCTGCCTCGGCCACGTCATCCGGCACGCCTGCCATGCCTTTACAGACCGGTGTGCTGGGCGATGTAGCTCTTGATGCGGTCGGCATCCGCAGGCATGACTTCGAAACGCTGCGGCAGCGATTCGATATCAGCGTAGCCTGCCGGGCGCTCCGGCTCACGGTCCAGCGCTTCGCGGATGGTGTCGCCAAACTTGGCCGGCAACGCCGTTTCCAGCACCACCATCGGCACACCCGGCGTCAGGTTCTCGCGCGCCACCTTCACGCCGTCGGCGGTGTGGGTGTCGATCATCGTGCCGTAGGTGGCAAAGACGTCACGGATCGTGTTGACGCGGTCTTCGTGTGAGCTACGGCCCGAGACGAAGCCGAACTCGGCGATGCGGTCAAACTCCGGCTTGCCGGTCATCGAGAAACCGCCCTTCTCGTCCACGTCGCGGAAGAGCTGCGCGAGACGCGCCGGGTCACGGCCCAGCAGGTCGAACACGAAGCGCTCGAAGTTCGAGGCCTTGCTGATGTCCATGCTCGGGCTGGACGTGTGGTAAGTCTGCGCGGCCGAGCGCACGCGGTACGTTCCGGTGCGGAAGAACTCGTCGAGCACGTCGTTCTCGTTGGTGGCCACCACCAGCTTGTCGATCGGCAGCCCCATCATGCGCGCAATGTGACCCGCGCAGACGTTGCCGAAATTGCCCGACGGCACGCAGAACGACACCTTGTCGCCGATCTTCGGGGCGGCCAGCAAGTAGCCCTTGAAGTAGTAAACGACCTGCGCAACGACACGTGCCCAGTTGATCGAGTTGACCGTGCCGATCTTCTGGCGGGCCTTGTACTCGTGGTCGTTGGACACGGCCTTGACGATGTCCTGCGCATCATCGAACACGCCTTCAATGGCGATGTTGAAGATGTTCTTGTCTTGCAGACTGAACATCTGCGCGGTCTGGAATGCGCTCATCTTGCGGTGCGGGCTCAGCATGAACACGCGCACGCCGCGCTTGCCGCGCATGGCGTACTCGGCCGCGCTGCCGGTGTCGCCAGAGGTGGCGCCCAGGATGTTCAGCTCGGCGTGCTCGCGGTCGAGCGCGTATTCGAACAGGTTGCCCAGCAGCTGCATCGCCATGTCCTTGAAGGCCAGGGTCGGGCCGTTGGACAGGCACAGCAGCGACAGTTGCGTGCCGCCTTCCTCACCCAGCGTGTGCAGCGGCGTGATGTCGGCCGCGTTGTCGCCCTGGCGCGTGTTGCAGTAAACCTCAGGCGTGTACGTGCGGCGGACCAGCGCGCGCAGGTCGTCTTCCGGGATGTCGGTAGCGAACTTGCGCAGAATCTCGAACGCGAGATCCGCATACGGCAGGTCGCGCCAGCGGGTCAGTTCATCTGCACTGACTTGCGGATACTGCTCGGGCAGGTACAGGCCGCCGTCCGGCGCCAGGCCGCCCAGCAGGATGCGAGAGAAGCTCTGCGGCTCTGCGTGGCCGCGGGTCGATCGGTATTGCATGCTCATGGCCTCAGTTCAGTTCTTCCATGCGAATGCGCTTGACCTTCGACAGCACGGTCGGCAGCGCTTCGATGGCGGCAATGGCACCGTTCACGTGTTTCTCGACGGCCGTGTGCGTCAACATGATGATGTCGGTCTGCGGCTGCGGCTCACCCTCACGCGATTCCTTCTGCAGCATGGCGTCGATCGAGATACCGGTCTTGGCCAGGATCTGCGTGATATCGGCCAGCACACCCGTTTGATCGGCCACGCGAATGCGCAGGTAGTAGCTCGAACGCACCTCGTCGATCGGCAGCACCGGCGTGTCGGACAATGCATCCGGCTGGAACGCCAGGTGCGGCACACGGTGTTCCGGGTCAGCGGTGTGCAGGCGCGTCACGTCCACTAGGTCGGCGACGACGGCCGAAGCGGTCGGCTCAGCGCCGGCGCCCTTGCCGTAGTACAGCGTCGGGCCCACGGCGTCACCGTTGACGACCACGGCGTTCATCGCGCCTTCCACGTTGGCGATCAGGCGCTTGGCCGGTACCAACGTCGGGTGCACGCGCAGCTCGATACCAGCATCGGTGCGGCGCGTCAGGCCCAGCAGCTTGATGCGGTAGCCGAGTTCCTCCGCATAGCGGATGTCGACGGCTTCCAGCTTCGTGATGCCTTCCACGTACGCGCGCTCAAACTGCACCGGCACGCCAAAGGCGATGGCGCTCATGAGCGTGAGCTTGTGCGCGGCGTCAAAGCCTTCGATGTCGAACGTCGGATCGGCTTCGGCATAGCCCAGGCGCTGGGCTTCCTTGAGCACCGTGTCGAAGTCCAGGCCCTTGTCGCGCATCTCCGAGAGGATGAAGTTCGTGGTGCCGTTGATGATGCCGGCGATCCACTCGATGCGGTTGGCCGTCAGGCCCTCGCGCAGTGCCTTGATGATGGGGATGCCGCCGGCCACTGCGGCCTCGAACGCCACCATCACGCCTTTGTCCTGCGCGGCCTTGAAGATTTCGTTGCCATGCAGCGCCAGCAGCGCCTTGTTGGCGGTGACGACGTGCTTGCCATTGGCAATGGCGCGCAGCACCAGTTCGCGCGTCAGGTCATAGCCGCCGATCAGTTCCACCACGATATCGATCTCGGGCGAATCCACCACGGCAAATGGGTCGTTGACCACCGGCACGGTCGCACCGGCTTCCTGCACGATGGCGCGCGCCTTTTCGACGTTGCGCACGGCAATCATGGCGACTTCAATACCGCGACCTGCGCGACGACGAATTTCTTCCTGGTTCCGTTGCAGAACCTTGAGCGTACCGCCACCGACGGTACCGAGCCCGAGCAGGCCGATCTTGATGGGATTCATGGGACGTATCGTTAAAACTGAGAGGCAAAAAACGGACAGGGCAGACACTTCGGTCTGCCCCGCTCACAACATGTCTGGCGGAAGACCGAGTCTATGCGGCCCGGATGCCAGTACCGTGACGCTGACGGTACCGCTCCAGGAAGCGTGAAATTCGGCCAATCGCTTCGCGAAGATCGTCTTCGTGCGGCAAGAAGACAATGCGGAAGTGGTCCGGCGAGTGCCAGTTGAAGCCGGTGCCCTGCACCAGCAGCACACGCTCCTCTTCCAGCAACTGGCGGATGAATTGCTGATCGTCCTCGATCGGGTACACAGCCGGATCGAGGCGCGGGAACATGTACAGCGCAGCCTTGGGCTTCACGCAGGTCACGCCCGGAATAGCGGTGATCAGTTCGTGTGCCAGGTCACGCTGACGACGCATGCGGCCGCCCGGCGCCACCAGGTCTTTAATGCTCTGATAGCCACCCAGCGCGGTCTGGATCGCCCACTGGCCCGGCACGTTGGCGCACAGGCGCATCGACGACAGCATGTTCAGGCCTTCGATGTAGTCCTTGGCCGGGCGCTTGTCGCCCGAGACCACCATCCAGCCAGCGCGGTAGCCGCACGAGCGATAGCTCTTCGATAGGCTGTTGAACGTGATCGTCAGCACGTCTTCCGACAGCGAGCCCAGCGCCGTGTGCTTGTTGTCGTCAAACAGGACCTTGTCGTACACCTCATCGGCGAAGATCACCAGGCCGTGCTCGCGCGCAATGGCAATGATGCCGCGCAGCAACTCGTCGGAATACAGCGCGCCGGTCGGGTTGTTCGGGTTGATGACGACGATGCCCTTGGTGTTGGGCGTGATCTTGGCGCGAATGTCGTCCAGGTCCGGCATCCAGCCGTTGGACTCATCGCAGTAGTAATGCACCGGCGTGCCGCCCGAGAGGCTGGTCACGGCGGTCCACAGCGGGTAGTCCGGCGCGGGCAGCAGCAGTTCATCCCCCGCGTCGAGCAATGCGTTGGTGGCCAGCGAAATCAACTCCGACGCACCGTTGCCCAGATAGATGTCATCCAGCGTGACGTTCTTGATGCCCTGCTCTTGCGTGTAGTGCATCACCGCCTTGCGCGCCGCAAAGATGCCCTTGGAATCCGAGTAGCCGGCCGAGTTCGGCAGGTTGCGGATCATGTCCAGCTGAATCTCTTCCGGGGCATCGAAACCGAACGGGGCCAAGTTGCCGATGTTCAGCTTGATGATCTTGTGGCCGTCTTCTTCCATCTGCTTGGCCTTCTCGAGCACGGGGCCGCGAATGTCATAGCAGACGTTATTGAGCTTGGCGGATTTCTGGATCGTTTTCACGGGCGATGTCGAGCGGGCTTGGATTGCGGATGATTTTGTAATGCAGCAAGGCGGCGGGGATGGCGCCACTTGCGCGGCAAGCGCTGCGCTCTTCCTTGCCGGACGTCGCTTGTGGCGCGGCGGGCAAAGGAGAGAAAAAGATATAATTTAGCCCATTATGACAGACTTCGGCGGGCATTTTTGCAACGCAGCGAGATCGCCCGGACAGTCTGAAACCTAGCGCCCCGCTGCTGTGTGCGCCGCAGCCTTCGCGCCTGATGGGATTCCGCCTTGAAGCTCCACTCTTCTGATCCGTCCACCATTCTGAATACCGTCACGGCCTATGGCGACGGCTATATCGAAATCAACAAGGTACGCTACGAGCATTCGGTGCTCGTCATGCCCGAAGGCGCAGTCGTGCCGTGGGATGTCGCGCGCTTTGAAGACCTCACGCCCGAGCACTTCGCCCGCCTGCTGGAGCTGGGGGCGGAGGTGGTCGTATTCGGCACCGGCAACAAGCTGCGCTTTCCGCACCCGCGCCTGACCGCCCCGCTCACCGAGAAGCGCATCGGCGTGGAAGCAATGGACCTGCAGGCCGCCGGGCGCACCTACAACATCCTGATGCTGGAAGGCCGCAAAGCGGCGGCCGCATTGCTGATCGAACGCGCCTGACTGCATGCCGATCGACCGCTCTGCCAACGCGCCCGCCCTGCCCTGGCGCAACGCCTCCCTGTGGCTGCTGGCCGCTGCCTTTCTGGCCGTCTGGCTGGGCACGTTGGGCTACCGCCACCTGATCCCGACCGACGAAGGCCGCTACGCCGAGATCGCCCGCGAGATGTTCACCACGGGCGACTGGGTGACCATCCGCTATAACGCCCTGAAGTATTTCGAGAAGCCCCCGCTACAGATGTGGGGCACGGCGCTCGCCTACACGCTGTTCGGCGTCGGTGACTGGCAGGCGCGGCTGTTCACGGCGTTGTCGGGCATCGCCGGCCTCGTTTTCACGATGCTGGCCGCAGCGCGCTGGTGGGGCAAGCGAACCGCCGTCATCACCGGGCTGGTCCTGGTGAGCGCGCCGATGTGGAACGTGGGCGCACATTTCAATTCGCTCGACATGGGCGTGGCCGGCTGCATGACGATGGCCCTGGCGGCGCTGCTGCTGGCACAGTATCCGGATGCCACACGCAGCCAGCAACGCAACTGGATGTGGGTCTGCTGGGCGTCGATGGCGCTGGCCGTATTGAGCAAAGGCCTGATCGGCGTGGTGCTGCCGGGCTTCGTACTGGTGGTCTACACGCTCGTCGCACGTGACTGGGCATTGTGGAAACGACTGCACCTGGTGACGGGGCTGATCGTCTTCTTTGGGGTGGGCGCACCGTGGTTCGTGCTGATTTCTGCGCGCAACCCGGAGTTTGCGTGGTTCTTCTTCGTACACGAGCACTTTCAGCGCTTCACGTCGACCGTGCACAACCGCAACGCGCCGCTTTGGTATTTCGTGCCGCTGCTGCTGGCGGGCTTCCTGCCGTGGCTCGCACAACTGCCGGGCGCGGCACGCCTCTCCTTCGCCCGCAGTGAGACTGCCGCCAATGGCTTCCGGCCAACGCTCATGCTCGGCTTGTGGGCCATCCTGATCTTCGCGTTTTTCAGCATTTCCGACTCGAAGCTGCCGGGCTATATCTTCCCGATCATCCCGGCGCTGGCGATTCTGGCTGCGTTGGTGCTGGAGAACACCAGCGAGCGCGCTTGGCGCTGGCAGCTCAAGGCCTTCCTGGCCCTGGCCGTGGTCGGTCTGGCGGCGAGCGGCTATGTGGCGACGATGTCGTCAGACATGTACCCCAATGCGGTGTTCTCGCGCTTTGCGATGTTCCTGGCAGCGGCCTTCGCCGCGGGTGCGGTGTTCACGTGGCTGGCACTGCGCCGTGCGAACAAGCGCTTTGAGAGTCTCGTCGCGTTCGCCTGCGCGTGGTTCCTGACGTTTACGGCCGCCCTGCTCGGCCACGAGGCGTTCGGGCGCTCGATGTCGGGTATCGATCTCGTGCCGGCCGTCAAACCATGGTTGAAGCCCGGCGTACCGTTCTATGCGGTAGAGCGGCTGGACCATACAATGCCGTTTTACCTTGGCACGCCAACCACGATGGTGCAGCAGCCCGATGAGCTGGCTTTCGGCATCGAGCAGGAACCCACCAAGTGGATCCCGACCACCGAGGCCTTCGTGGCCCGCTGGAAGGAAGGCGGCCAGGCTGTCGCCATGATGGGGCCGGGTACATATGACCGGCTGGTGACCCAGGGTGTGCCGATGATTGTGATTGCCCGCGATGCCCGCCGCGTGATCGTGCGGCGCAACTAGGTGCTACCCGCTTGTCTTTGTTCGGCCCTCTTCGAAAGGGGCGTGCAAGCGGAATTGTCGTAACATGCGCCCCGGCGGCAGAGTCGCGGGGAAACCGTCGCTGTTGGTAAAACATCAAAAGAACACATGAATCTGGTCACTTTCGGGCTGATCCTGACAGGCGTCATGCTCAATGCCTGCGCCCAGCTATTGCTCAAGGCGGGCGTCAACAATATCGGCCGCTTTGCGTTTTCGGCCGAGAACATCGTGCCAATCGGCATCAAGCTTGCAACGCAGTTGCCCATCATCGGCGGCCTGTCGTGCTACGTGATTTCCGTGGTGGTATGGATCCTCGGGCTGTCGCGCGTGGATGTGACCATTGCGTATCCGATGCTCTCGCTAGGCTACGTGGTCAATGCCTTCCTGGCGTGGTATCTGTTTGGCGAAGTGCTGTCGATGCAGCGGCTGATCGGTATCGGCATCATCCTCATCGGCGTATTCGTGCTGGCTCGCTCCTAAGCGACGCTTGAGCCCACCCTGCCCACCTCCTTATTCAAGCCATCGTCATGACGCAAACCAACGCCACTGCCGAACTGCCGTTCCTGCCCTTCGTGCGCCCGACCATTGATGAGGCGACCATCGCCGCGGTGGCCGATGTGCTGCGCTCGGGCTGGATTACCTCGGGCCCCAAGGTTGCCGCGTTCGAAGCCGCACTGTCGGAATACTTCGGCGGCCGCATCGTGCGCACGTTCGCCAACGGCACGGCCACGATGGAAGTCGCGCTGCGCATCGCAGGCATCGGCCCCGGCGATGAGGTCATCACCACGCCGATCTCGTGGGTCGCCACGTCCAACGTCGTGCTGACGGTCGGCGCCAAGCCGGTCTTCGTCGATATCGACCCGGTCACGCGCAATATCGATCTCGACAAGGTCGAAGCCGCCATCACGCCGCGTACGAAAGCGATCATCCCGGTCTACCTGTCCGGCCTGCCTGTCGACATGGACCGCCTGTACGATATCGCCCGCCGCCACAAGCTACGCGTGGTGGAAGATGCCGCGCAGGCCATCGGCTCGCGCTGGGGCGACAAGCGCATCGGCGAAATTGGCGATCTGGTCAGCTTCAGCTTCCAGGCCAACAAGAACATCACCACCATCGAAGGTGGCGCGCTCGTGCTCAACACGCCTGAAGAAGCTGTGCTGGCCGAGAAGTACCGCCTGCAAGGCGTCGTGCGCACTGGCTTTGACGGCATGGAAGTCGACTTGGTGGGCGGCAAATTCAACCTGACCGATGTGAACGCCGCCATCGGCCTGGGCCAGTTTGCACAGCTTGAAGCGGTGACCGCACGCCGCGCCGCGCTCGCACGCCGCTACTTTGCCGCCATGCGCGCGGCTGACATCGAATCGTTTGGCGTCGAATTGCCGGTGGAAAACTTCACGCACACCAACTGGCACATGTTCCAGATCGTGCTGCCACTGGATCGCCTGAAGGTCGATCGCGCAGGCTTCATGGCGGGCCTCAAGGCGCTGGGCATCGGCGCGGGCGTGCATTACCCGCCCATCCATCTGTTCAAGCTCTATCGCGAACTCGGCTGGAAGCCGGGTATGTTCCCGGTGGCAGAACGCATCGGCCGCGCTATTGTCACGCTACCGATGTTTGCCGGCATGGAAGATTCTGACGTGGATCGCGTAGCCAACGCGGTCCGCCAACTTTGCGCCCAATACCAATAATGAAGACACCCGCTCTCTCGGTCGTCATTCCTGTCTACAACGAAGAAGACGGGCTCGCCGCGCTGTTTGCGCGCCTGTATCCCGCTCTCGATGCGTTGGGCATCTCGTACGAAGTCGTGTTCGTCAATGATGGCAGCCGGGACCGCTCCGCCGCCATGTTGGCCGAGCAGTTCCGCGCCCGCCCGGACAGCACCCGCGTCGTGCTGTTCAATGGCAACTACGGCCAGCACATGGCCATCTTGGCCGGCTTTGAGCATGCGCGCGGCGAGCGCGTCATCACGCTCGATGCCGACCTGCAGAACCCGCCCGAAGAGATCGGCCGCCTGGTTGAAAAGCTCGACGAAGGCTACGACTACGTCGGCACCATCCGCCGCGTCCGCCAGGACTCGTGGTTCCGCCGTACCGCGTCGCGCGCCATGAACTCGCTGCGCGAGCGCATCACGCACATCAAGATGACCGACCAGGGCTGCATGCTGCGCGCCTACAACCGGACCATCGTTGACACCATCAACCGCTGCCGCGAAGTCAACACCTTCATCCCAGCGCTGGCCTACACCTTCAGCAAGAACCCGACTGAAATCGAAGTCGACCACGAAGAGCGCTTCGCGGGCGAATCGAAGTACTCGCTGTACAAGCTGGTGCGCCTGAACTTCGATCTGGTGACTGGCTTCTCGGTGGTGCCGCTGCAGTGGTTCTCCGCGATCGGCATGCTGCTGTCGCTGGCCTCGGCAGTACTGTTCATCCTGCTGGTAGTCCGCCGATTCCTGCTGGGTGCAGAAGTCCAGGGCGTATTTACGCTGTTCGCCATTACATTCTTCCTGATGGGCGTGCTGCTGTTCGGCATCGGCCTCTTGGGCGAGTACATCGGCCGCATCTATCAGCAGGTGCGCGAGCGCCCGCGCTATCTGGTGCAGGGCGTACTGGAAGACACCCCTCACCTGCATGAAGCCGGGCCGGCGGACCTGAAAGCCGGCAACTCGCAGCGGGGTGTTGCATGACACGCCGCGCCGTCGTCTTCGCGTATCACAACGTCGGCGTGCGCTGCCTGCGCGTGCTGGCGGCGCGCGGTATCCAGGTCGAACTTGTCGTCACACATGAAGACAACGCCGCTGAGAACATCTGGTTTGGCAGCGTGCGCGCCACAGCACAGGAACTGGGTATCCCCTTCATCACGCCAGAAAACGCGAACGGTGAAGATCTGCGCGCCCGCATCGCCGCCATCGCGCCGGATTTCATCTTTTCGTTCTACTACCGGCACATGATCCCGATGTCGCTGTTGAGCCTTGCCAAGTTTGGCGCGTTCAACATGCACGGGTCGCTCCTGCCGAAGTACCGTGGCCGCGTGCCTATTAACTGGGCCGTCCTGCACGGCGAGACCGAAACCGGCGCCACCCTGCACGAGATGGTCGAAAAGCCGGATGCCGGCTACATCGTCGACCAGACTATCGTGCCGATCCTGCCGGACGACACGTCACACGAAGTGTTCGAAAAGGCCACCGTGGCCGCCGAACAAACCTTGTGGCGCGCATTGCCCGCAATGATTGCCGGGCAGATTCCACAGCACCCGAACGTGCTGGCCAACGGCAGCTATTTCGGTGGCCGCAAGCCCGAAGACGGCCGCGTCGACTGGTCCAAGCCGGCCCAGCAGGTCTACAACCTGATCCGTGCCGTGGCACCGCCCTACCCCGGCGCTTTTACCGATGTCGGTAGCGAGCGTTACATCGTCGCGCGTGCCCGTCTGGCACATCAAACCGTCACGAATTTGCCCCCGGGCTTGCACGTCGTGGATAATGCGACGTTCGGCGTGTGCGGCGATGGGGGAGCCATCGCCATCCACGAGCTCTGGCGTGTCGAGCCCAACGCCGCCAGCGGTACGTCCGTCGTGACCGCGCAGCAGCTCGCCAACCAGCTCGCCACCTCCTGATCTTGAGTTTGCCTTCATGAAAAAAGTACTGATTCTCGGCGTCAACGGCTTCATCGGCCACCATCTGTCCAAGCGCATCCTGGAGACCACCGACTGGGAGGTCTATGGCATGGACATGCAGACCGAGCGTCTGGGCGATCTGGTCAACCACCCGCGCATGCACTTCTTCGAGGGTGACATCACCATCAACAAGGAGTGGGTCGAGTATCACGTGAAGAAGTGCGACGTGATCCTGCCGCTGGTGGCCATCGCCACGCCGTCGACGTACGTCAAGGACCCGTTGCGCGTGTTCGAGCTGGACTTTGAAGCCAACCTGCCGATCGTTCGCTCGGCTGCCAAGTACAAGAAGCACCTGGTGTTCCCGTCGACCTCCGAGGTCTACGGCATGTGCAGCGATGCGGAATTCGATCCGGAAGCCTCGCCGCTGATCTACGGCCCGATCAACAAGCCGCGTTGGATCTATGCCTGCTCGAAGCAGCTGATGGACCGCGTGATCTGGGGCTACGGCATGGAAGGCCTGAACTTCACGCTGTTCCGCCCGTTCAACTGGATCGGCCCGGGCCTGGACTCGATCTACACCCCGAAGGAAGGTTCGTCGCGCGTTGTTACGCAGTTCCTCGGCCACATCGTGCGCGGTGAGAACATCAAGCTCGTCGACGGCGGCAGCCAGAAGCGCGCCTTCACGTACATCGATGACGGCATCGACGCACTGGTGCGCATCATCGCCAACAAGGATGGCGTTGCCTCGGGCAAGATCTACAACATCGGCAACCCGTCGAACAACTATTCGGTGCGCGAGCTGGCCAACATGATGCTGGAGCAAGCCGCCAAGATCGACGAGTACAAAGACACCGCCAAGCAAGTTCAGCTGGTGGAAACGACCTCCGGCGCCTACTACGGCAACGGCTACCAGGACGTGCAAAACCGCGTACCGAAGATCGCCAACACCATGGACGAACTGGGCTGGAAGCCGACCACCACGATGCAAGACGCCCTGGCGAATATCTTCGAGGCGTATCGCATGCACGTGGCCGACGCCCGCAGCCTGGTTGAAGAAGGCAACGGCAACAAGTAAGCAACACCCCGCGCAGGTTCATGGCCCTCATCGTCCTCAAAATCGACGTCGACACCCTGCGCGGCACCCGCGAAGGCGTGCCCAATCTCTCGCGCATGTTGCGTGAGCACGAGGCAGGCGCGACCTTCCTCTTCAGCCTCGGCCCGGATCACACCGGCTGGGCGCTGCGCCGGGCGTTCCGCCCCGGTTTTCTGAAGAAGGTTTCCCGCACGTCCGTGGTCGAGCACTACGGCCTGCGCACGCTCATGTACGGCGTGCTGTTGCCCGGCCCCGACATCGGCCGCAGAGCCGCTGCCGAAATGCGCGCCATTGCCGAGGCAGGCTTCGAGACCGGCATCCACACGTGGGATCACGTGCTCTGGCAAGACAACGTCCGCCTGCGCGATGCTGCCTGGACAGCCCGTCAGATGGGCGCCTCGCACAAGCGCTTTGCCGAGATTTTCGGTCACGCCCCCGTCACGCACGGCGCCGCCGGCTGGCAGATGAACGACCATGCCTTCCGCCAGATCGATGCCTGGGGCATGGCCTACGCCTCGGACGGCCGTGGCACGCATCCGTACATCCCGAGCATCGACGGCCACACGCTGAACCACGTGCAGCTGCCGACCACACTCCCGACGCTGGATGAGCTCATCGGTGTGGATGATCTGACGACAGAAACCGTCGCCCGGCACATCCTGAAGATGACCGAATCTGATCGCGACCAAGTGTTTACCTTGCATGCGGAGCTTGAAGGGCAGAAACTCGCCCCGATCTTCCGCAGGTTGCTGCAGGGCTGGCGTGCGCAAGGCCATCGGCTGGCATCGATGGGCGACTACTATGCGACGCTGGATCGCAGCACTCTGCCCGTGCAGCCCGTCACGTGGGGCGAAGTTGCCGGTCGCAGCGGCAGCCTGATCGTTCAGCCGGCCTGATTCCTCGGGGCTCCGGTTCAGCGGCGGGCGTCGTATTTCAGCATTGCCCGTCCACGAGTTTCCCGTCTCTCCCCCGCGGTTTTCCGGAACACACCATGCCCGTCTCTCTCGACAAGCCTCTTCCCGATTTCTCCGCGCCGGCCACCAGCGGCATCACGTTCTCGCCGGCGTCGCAGCATGGCAAGATCGTCGTGCTCTATTTTTATCCGAAAGACAACACGCCCGGCTGCACCACCGAGGCGATGAATTTCCGCGACCAGTACGACGCCTTTGAGGCCGCCGGCGCCGTGGTCTTCGGCATTTCGCGCGACAGCCTGAAATCGCACGAGAACTTTAAGGCCAAGCTGGAGATGCCCTTCGAGCTGATCTCCGACACCGACGAAGCCGTCTGCAATCTCTTCGACACCATCAAGATGAAGAAGATGTACGGCAAGGACGTGCGAGGTATCGAACGCAGCACCTTCCTGATCGATGCCAAAGGCGTGTTGCGCAAAGAATGGCGCGGCGTAAAGGTGCCCAACCATGTGGATGACGTTCTGGCGGCGGTGCGCGCGCTGTAATCGCATGTGTCACCCATGAGGCACGAAAGCGCCGCGCAGGGTACGCCGGCGCTTGCTTTTGTGCCAGTTTCGCGCCGCCGCAACGCGACACCACACGTCACATGTGACAGATTGCAAATCGCAAAAGCTTCCGATACAGTCGGAACCGATGAGTACGAAATCCGGATGCCATTCCGATTGCCCACGACGGTACCGGCGGCCAAGTTGGCCTGATACCGCATCCGCGTTTTCCCCAGCAGCAAGGCTGGGCAGAACGTCCGAATCGTGCAACTTGCTGTGGCGCTCGTGGTGCTCACCTAGGCCGCCCCACCTCTCGCAGGTCATGGCGGCTTTTTTGTGGCCGTCGTCTGTGCGACGTGCGCCCCAATCCCTCAGCGTTTTCCATCAGCACCGTCCTGCCATGAGCGGGTGCGGTGTTTCGTCGTTGTTCCCTCCAGAGAGGTAATCTAAGCATGCCGCTGCCGACCATGCCCACCCAGCCAGCCCAATTGCTAGACCCGGCTGAATTCAAGCCTTTCGGCAAAGCCGGAAAGCCCAAGGCGGGTCAGGAACCTCGAAAACCGGTGCCCGCGCTCGAGCGCGAGGCGCTGTCCGAAACTGGCCGTGCACAACCCAAGCGCGGCGCGGCCCGCGCCCGGTCGGGCGAAGCTTCGCCGATGGCCAAGGAAGACGTCCGTCAGCGCCCGACCGTCGTCGCCAAGACCGTCGACAAGGTG
>NZ_JAELUI010000099.1 GCF_016429285.1 Ralstonia sp. ASV6 | reverse complement strand
ACTTCTAAGCGCGGGGCGCTTGGGTGTTGGCGATGTGCTCCCTGGGGGAGCGAAGCTGAGTTTCTTGTTTTGATGTTTTTTGTTCAGGAACCAGGGGTTGCGGCGGGGAGGCTGCATCGTCTGGGACTGATCACTTCTGGAGGCAACGATGGACTTCGACATGATTGAAACGGAAATGCAGGACGGCACCATCATCAAGGTGGTCGGCGTCGGCGGCGCGGGCGGTAACGCCGTGCAGCACATGATCAACCGCGGCGTGCAAGGCGTGGAATTCATCTGCATGAACACCGATGCGCAGGCGCTCAAGCGTTCGACCGCTTCGCGCGTGCTGCAACTGGGCAGCACGGGCCTGGGCGCCGGTGCCAAGCCGGAAGTCGGCAAGCACTGCGCAGAAGAAGCCCGTGAGCAGATCGCCGATGCACTGCGCGGCGCGCACATGGTCTTCATCACCGCCGGCATGGGCGGTGGCACGGGCACGGGCGCGGCACCGGTGGTCGCGCAGATCGCCAAGGAAATGGGCATCCTGACCGTGGGCGTGGTCTCCAAGCCGTTCGACTTCGAAGGCGCACGCCGCGCCAAGATGGGCGAAGCCGGCGCGAACGATCTGGAAGGCAACGTCGATTCGCTGATCGTCGTGCTCAACGAAAAGCTCTTCGAAGTCATGGGCGATGACGCCGAGATGGACAAGTGCTTCCAGTGCGCCGACGACGTGCTGCACAACGCCGTGGCCGGTATCGCGGAAATCATCAACGTCGACGGTCTGGTGAACGTCGACTTTGAAGACGTGAAGACCGTGATGGGTGAGCAGGGCAAGGCGATGATGGGTACGGCTACCGTGTCCGGCGTCGACCGTGCACGCCTGGCCGCTGAGCAAGCTGTTGCAAGCCCGCTGCTGGAAGGCGTGGACCTGTCGGGCGCGCGCGGCGTGCTGGTCAACATCACGGCCAGCCGCTCGCTCAAGCTGTCGGAAACCAAGGAAGTGATGAACACCATCCGCAGCTATGCCGCGGAAGATGCCACCGTCATCTTCGGTACGGTCTACGACGATGCCATGGGTGATGCCCTGCGCGTGACCGTGGTTGCCACGGGCCTGGGCCGCGCTGCCCGCAACAAGCAACAACAGCAACAGACGATGACGCTGCTGAAGACCGGTACCGACAACCAGCCGGTGGCCTTTGGCGGTGGCGCCATGGGTCATTCGGTGGCGGCCGCGCCGGACTACAGCAGCTTCGACACTCCGGCCGTGTGGCGCAGCTCGCGTGAGTCGGCATCGGCTCACGTGGCAGCACTGCAGGAAAAGGGCGTCGACACCTACGACATTCCGGCATTCCTGCGCAAGCAGGCTGACTGACCGGGCAAGTTGCCCGCGCACGTCCGGCTGCCGGTGGCACCCCATGCCGCGTGCGGCTCACGGCTCCCCTCCCGTGACCGCCGTTGTGTGATGGCCTGCCGCTGAACAGCCGACAGCGCGCGACGAACCGGACACAGTCGTTGCCGCCGGGCGGGCTGGCCTCTGGCCGCCTCCCCGGAAGGGTTCATCCCGCCCGGCGGGTGTGCCCGTTCGTCGTGCCGCGCGCGGTGCGATGGTTCTGATGTGGTTGTCTCCCAAGACCGCCCGCGTGATCTCCTCACGCGGGCGGTCTCGTTCTTAAAACCTGTTCGTGATCCTGCTGCGCGGCCTGATCTTGGTCCTGCGGTGCTCCCCGTACCCGTGTACGGTTGCGCTTCTCAAACCAAGCTCAGACCACTCGCCACGGATCGCGAACAGGTTTTATGATCGCGGTATCAGTGCGCAAAACGATTCGTCACCATCATGATCCAGCCTGGTCAACCACTTCCCGACGCAACGCTGTACGAGTTCTTTGAAGTGGAAAAGGACGGCTGCGCGCTCGGACCCAACGCCTTCTCGGTCGAGCACCTGGCTGAAGGCAAGACCGTCGTCATCTTTGGCCTGCCTGGAGCCTTCACGCCGACGTGCTCGGCGCGGCATGTTCCCGGCTACGTGGCGAACTACGACGCACTGCGCGCCAAGGGCGTCGACGAGATCTGGTGTGTGTCGGTCAACGATGCCTTTGTGATGGGCGCATGGGCCCGCACACAGGGCTCCGACGGCAAGGTCCGCATGCTGGCCGACGGCAGCGCAGAGTTCACGCGCAAGCTCGGCCTGGACCAGGATCTCTCCAAGCGCGGTATGGGTGTGCGCTCGCAGCGCTACGCGATGGTCGTGAAAGATGGTGTGGTAACAGCGCTACAGGTGGAGGCGCCGGGGCAGTTCGCCGTCAGCGATGCGGAATCGATCTTGGCGATACTCTGACGCCACGCCAAAACCCTCCAAATGGCGGAGTCCAGCCCGCCAAGCGTGCCGCCGCAAGACTGATGCGGCATCCGCAGGCCATTCGCGCACGTTAAGGTTGAGCAGAATACGGAGACCCCTAACATCCCGATACAAAAGTCGCTTTGAAGGCTGGGGTGTGAAAATGGTATGATTAGGGTTATCACCTATGCTAACCGCATAGAAAAAAACAATCGCAGAATATCCGTGAGTTGAGGGCGGCCATGTTGAAACAACGCACCATCAAGTCCGTCGTCAAGACCGTCGGCATCGGGTTGCATTCCGGCCGTAAGGTGACGTTGACGTTGCGCCCGGCAGCCGCAGGCACCGGCATCGTGTTTACGCGCGTCGACCTCGACCCGGCTGTTGAGATTCCCGCCAGCGCCAGCGCCATCGGCGATACCCGCCTGGCTTCCGTGCTGCAGAAGGACGGCGCCCGCGTGTCGACCGTCGAGCACCTGATGTCGGCGTGCGCTGGCCTGGGTATCGACAATCTGTATATCGACGTCGATGAGGAAGAGATTCCCATCATGGACGGCAGCGCAGCCTCGTTCGTGTTCCTGCTGCAATCGGCTGGCATCGAAGAGCAGGGTGCGGCCAAGCGCTTCATCCGCGTGACCAAGCCGGTGGAGATCCGTGAGGGTGACAAACTTGCCCGCCTGGACCCGTACTTCGGCTTCAAGCTCGCATTCACGATCGAGTTTCGCCATCCGGCCATCGACAAGACGGGGCGTACCTTCGAAATCGACTTTGCCGATACCAGCTACACGCGCGAGATCGCCCGTGCGCGCACCTTCGGGTTTGCGCATGAGTTCGAGATGCTGCGTGAAGTGGGCCTCGCGCGCGGCGGCAGTCTGGACAACGCCATCGTGCTCGACGAACACCGCATGCTGAACAACGACGAACTGCGCTACGGCGACGAGTTCGTCCGCCACAAAATTCTCGACGCCATTGGCGATCTGTACGTGGTGGGTCATCCGCTGATCGCGGCCTACACGGCGCACAAGTCGGGACACGGCCTGAACAACGCACTGCTGCGCGCGCTGCTGGCAGACGAAACGGCTTACGAGATCGTCACGTTCGACAAGCTGGAAGAAGCGCCGCGCGCCTTCCTGCCACAGTTGCAGCCGGCGTTTTCCTGATTGGCTGCCTCAGTTGTAAGCATGAAAAAAGCGCCCTACGGGGCGCTTTTCATTTGGGTGCCGTGCGCGGCGGGACATGCCGTGCAACCATCTCCGCCAAGGCCTGGCGCAGTGGCGAATCGGGCAATTCGTTGGCCAGTGTCGCTAGGCTGTTGAGCCCAACTGCTGTCATCTTGGCGCGTTTGGGCGGCTTTTCGGTCTCTTGTGGCCATAAGCTGTCATTTCCGCCCTGCGGTTGTACCCGTACACGAATTGCGGTAATCTGCGATCCCCGGCGTTGCAGACGCTCCAGCAAGGTGGGCACCACCTGCCGTAAGCGCGCCGCAGCCGCACTATGTGCGGCGAGCAACACCAAGGTCGCTTCTCGGCTGTCGCGCGCATCGTTCTTGATGCCACCGATCGCCACGCCGCCGCCCAAGCCGGGCGGCAAGAGCGACAACACCTCCGCTTCCAACGACGCCAATTGCTTGGCCGCCTGCATCAGCGGGCCGACCGAGCCGGCACCCGAGAGCCAGTCTTGGACCGGTTTTGCTACGGGCGTCTTGAGAGCGGGATGAACAAAGATTCGCATGCCGGCATTGTAGGGCGCTTCATTGCGCTTTCGTGCCGTTGGGCGGCTTTTTTGTCCCTTCTTGGGGCCATGGGCGAGCGATGCAGATCATCCTGATTCATCCGCGCAAGACTGGCGCGGTGCACCTGTCGCGGCGCAGTGTCGTCGCGGCGATTGGTGCGGCGCTGCTGGCTGTTGCGGCATTGTCGGGCGGGGCGATGTGGTTGGCGGTCAAGCAGGGCCTAGTCCCTGGCGCAGCCCTGTCCGGTACCTCCGGTGCCGACTCCAGCGTGACCCGCCAAAACCTCAACCTGATGGCTGCGCGCATCGGTGAAATGCAGGCGCAGATGGTGCGCCTGGATGCGCTGGGTGCACGCGTGTCGGGCCTGGCCGGCGTGCCGCCGCGCGAGTTTGACTTCAAGTCGCAGCCTGGACGTGGCGGGCCTGAGGGCGTGTTCTCCCGGTCGATGTCGATGCCGGAGATTCAGTCCGAGCTTGACCGTTTGACGCGCTCGGCAGACCAGCGCAACGATTACCTCAGTGTGCTTGAGAGCACACTGATGGACCGCCAGATCCACGCCAAGATGATGCCGACGGTGCGCCCGGTAGCGGTTGGCTACGACTCGTCGGGCTTTGGCGCGCGCATTGATCCATTCACCGGCCGGCGCACGCAGCATGACGGCGTGGACTTCGTTGCACCCGTGGGCACGCCTATCGTGGCGGCAGCCGGCGGCGTGGTGGTGGCCAGCGAATACCGCAGCGACTACGGCAACATGGTCGACATCGACCACGGCAACGGCCTGAAGACGCGGTATGCCCACGCATCCAAAGTATTCGTGAAGATCGGTGACATCGTTAAGGCAGGTGAGCGCATCGCGCTGGTGGGCCGCACCGGCCGCGCCACCGGGTCGCACCTGCACTTCGAGGTGCACGTCAATGATGTGCCACAGAATCCGGTTGCCTTCCTGGAAAACGCCGGTCAACCCAAGATGGCCGTGACCAAGGCGCCAGCTCCGCAGGTTGCAGCGGCCGACATCGGCAAGAGCATGACGGCCGCCGGCCACTGACTGCGCCGGGTTGCAATTGGGGTGCCCGTCCCCAGATCAGCGTGAGTGTGCGGTTGCCGGCCGGATTCCGGCGGGCTTCCGTGCTGTGCCAAAGTGCGGCGTTCCTGCCACATCTGGCCGGTCCGCTGCCATCAAACGGGGGTTTTGCCCATGCTAAACTCCCGCCTTTGCGCCAACCCTATTCGGGCCGTTGCGCCGCCTGCGTTTCGCGGTCTTCCGCGAGGTGTTTTCCGGGTGGTTCGTCGGCCCTAGCCATCGATGATCACGGGCCTTCTCAAGAAGATTTTCGGCAGCCGTAATGAACGGCTGATCAAACAGTACCGCCGCAAGGTGGCGCAGATCAACGCGCTCGAGCCGAAGTTCGAGGCGCTCTCCGATACTGAGCTGCAGGCCAAGACCGAGGAGTTCCGCCAGCGCTTTGCCAAGGGCGAGACGCTGGATGCGCTGCTGCCCGAAGCGTTTGCCGTGTGCCGCGAGGCCAGCAAGCGCGTCATGAAGATGCGTCACTTCGATGTGCAGATGATCGGCGGCATGGTCCTGCACGACGGCAAGATCGCTGAAATGCGCACGGGCGAAGGCAAGACGCTGACGGCGACCCTGGCGGTGTACCTGAATGCCATCTCCGGTCAGGGCGTGCACGTCATCACGGTCAACGACTACCTCGCGCAGCGTGATGCGGAGTGGATGGGCCAGCTCTACAACTGGCTGGGCCTGTCGGTGGGGGTCAACCTGACCACCATGGACCACGACCAGAAGCAGGCCGCGTACGCATCGGATATCACCTACGGCACCAACAACGAGTTCGGCTTCGACTACCTGCGCGACAACATGGTGTACGACGCCGGCCAGCGCGTGCAGCGTCCGCTGAACTACGCCATTGTCGATGAGGTGGACTCGATCCTGATCGACGAGGCACGTACTCCGCTGATCATCTCCGGCCAGGCCGAAGACCATACCGACTTGTACCGCCGCATGAACGGCATCCCGGCGCAGCTCACGCGTCAGATCGGTGAAGAAAAGGCCGATGGCACGGGCGTTGAAAAGCCGGGCGACTACTACGTCGACGAAAAATCGCACCAGGTCTACCTGACCGAATCGGGCCATGAAAAGGCCGAGCAGATCCTGCTGCAGGCTGGCCTGATCGGCGAGGGTGAATCGCTCTACGCGCCGCAGAACATCACGCTGATGCACCACCTGTACGCCGCCTTGCGCGCGCACAGCCTGTTCTTCCGTGATCAGCACTACGTGGTGCAGAACGGTGAAGTGGTGATCGTTGATGAATTCACCGGCCGCCTGATGACGGGGCGCCGCTGGTCCGACGGTCTGCACCAGGCGGTGGAAGCCAAGGAAGGCGTGCAGATCCAGCAGGAAAACCAGACGCTGGCGACCATCACGTTCCAGAACTACTTCCGCATGTACACCAAGCTGGCCGGCATGACCGGTACGGCCGATACGGAAGCGTACGAATTCCAGGAGATCTACGGCCTGGAAACCGTGGTGATCCCGACCAACCGCACGCCGCAGCGCAAGGACTTGCAGGATCAGATCTACAAGACCGGCAAGGAACGCTACGACGCGGTCATCCGCGATATTCAAGATTGCTACGAGCGCGGTCAGCCGGTGTTGGTGGGCACCACGTCCATTGAAAACTCTGAGCTGCTGTCGAACCTGCTGAACCAGGTCAAGCTGCCGCACCAGGTGCTTAACGCCAAGCAGCACGAGCGCGAGGCCGCCATCATTGCTGAAGCGGGCCGGCCCAAGGCGATCACCATCGCGACCAACATGGCCGGTCGTGGTACCGACATCGTGCTGGGCGGCAACGTGGAGAAGCAGTCTGGCTTCGTGATGGCTGACGAGTCGCTCTCTGAGGCGGAAAAGGCCAAGCGCGTGAAGACGCTGCAGGACGAATGGCAGTCGCTGCACGAGCAGGTGAAGGCCGCGGGCGGTCTGCACATCATCGGCACCGAGCGTCATGAGTCGCGCCGGATCGACAACCAGCTCCGTGGCCGTGCGGGCCGTCAGGGCGACCCGGGTTCGTCGCGCTTCTACCTGTCGCTGGATGACCAGTTGCTGCGCATCTTCGCGGGCGACCGCGTGCGCGCCATCATGGACCGCCTGAAGATGCCCGAAGGCGAGCCGATCGAAGCTGGCATCGTGACCCGCTCGATCGAATCGGCCCAACGCAAGGTGGAGGGCCGCAACTTCGATATCCGCAAGCAACTGCTGCAGTACGACGACGTTGCCAACGACCAGCGCCGCGAAATCTACAAGCTGCGTAACGAGATCCTCGAAGCAGGTGATATTGGCGATGTCGTCAAGAACCTGCGTGAATCCGTGTTCACCGAGCTGTTCCGCAGCTACGTGCCAGCGGAAACGATGGAAGAGCAGTGGGATGTCGCCGGGCTGGAGAAGGCGCTGCGTGATGACTGGGGTGTTGACCAGCCGTTGGTGAAGACGCTGGAAGACGCGCAGTCGATCGAAGACGAACAGCTGCTGAAGATGGTGATGGACGCCGCCGAAGCGGTGTACGAAGGCAAGGTGGCACAGGTTGGCCGCGAGTCCTTCGCCGGCTTCGAGCGTTCGGTGATGCTGCAGAGCCTCGACACGCACTGGCGCGAGCACCTGGCTGCGCTGGACATGTTGCGCCAGGGTATCCACCTGCGCGGCTACGCGCAGAAGGACCCGAAGCAGGAGTACAAGCGCGAGTCGTTCGAACTGTTCGGTCGCCTGCTCGACACTATCCGCAACGAAGTCACGCGTATCGTCTTCACGGTGCGCATCCAGTCGCAGGAGCAACTGGAGCAGGCTTCGGAGCAGATCGAAGAAGACCTCTCTGCGCTGAGCAACGTGCAGTACAAGCACGATGAATTCAGCGAACTGGCCGAAGTGGCCGCGGGCGATGCTGAGATTCACGGCGCAACGCCGGGCATGGCGGCGCCGCGTTCGGCTGCATCGGCGGCTGCCGCCGCGCTGGCCGGCGAGGTGCCCAAGGTCGGCCGCAACGATCCGTGCCCGTGCGGCTCCGGCAAGAAGTACAAGCAGTGCCACGGCAAGCTGGCCTGACGCTGTCTAGAACCTGTTTTCTGTTGATTCACGATGCCCGCACTGCGGGCATCCTCATTTGAAAGGTGTGCTCCATGGCTGTGAATCTCGTTGCGCCCGCCGCAGACTCCCTGTTGCCGATCGATGGTGTGGACCTTGGCTGGGCCGAGGCCGGTGTGCGCAAGGCCAATCGCAAGGACGTGCTGCTTGTGCGCATCGCCGAGGGTTCGAGCGTGGCCGGCGTGTTCACGCAAAACCGCTTCTGCGCCGCGCCTGTACAGGTGTGCCGCGAGCATCTGGCGAGTGGCAAGGGCGCACGTGCCATCGTCGTGAACACCGGCAATGCGAATGCCGGTACCGGTGCACCGGGTCTCGCGCATGCACGTCAGACGTGCGATGCGGTGGCTAAGCTGCTGGGCGTGTCGGCGGAACAGGTGCTGCCGTTTTCGACCGGCGTGATTCTCGAGCCGTTGCCGGTGGACCGCATCGTCGCCGGGCTGCCCGCCGCGCAGGCCAACGCGAAGCCCGACAACTGGCTGGCCGCTGCTGAGGCCATCATGACCACCGATACCGTACCCAAAGCGGCGTCCGCCACGTGCACGCTGTCGGGCAAGACCGTGCGCATGTCGGGCATCAGCAAGGGCGCGGGCATGATCCGCCCGAACATGGCGACCATGCTTGGCTTTATCGCCACCGACGCCAATGTGGATGAGGCCGTACTGCAAGGCTTGGTGCGCTACGCGGCCGATCACTCGTTCAACAGCGTGACGGTGGACGGCGATACGTCGACCAACGATTCGTTCGTCGTGATCGCCACGGGTCGTGCCGGCACGCCGCGTATCGATTCCGAATCGCACCCCGACTACGCCGCACTGCGCGAAGCACTGACGGGCCTTGCGCAAGACCTCGCACAGAAGATCGTGCGTGACGGCGAAGGCGCCACCAAATTCATGGCCATTCAGGTGGAAGGCGGGCGCAATGTCGAAGAGTGCCGTCAGATCGCCTATGCGGTCGCGCATTCGCCGCTGGTCAAGACCGCGTTCTACGCGTCGGACCCCAACCTGGGCCGTATCCTGGCCTCTGTCGGCTATGCCGGTGTGAACGACCTCGACGTGAATGGCGTCAACCTGTGGCTCGACGACGTGTGGGTCGCCCGTGACGGTGGCCGCAACCCCGACTACCGTGAAGAAGACGGCCAGCGCGTGATGAAGCAGGCTGAAATCACCGTGCGCATCGCGCTTGGCCGCGGCGACGCCACTGCCACCGTGTGGACGTGCGACTTCTCGCACGACTACGTGTCGATCAACGCGGACTACCGCTCGTAATCCGGAGCCAGCCGCCATGTCGTCTGATCTTTCCGCACGGCTTGACCGTTTCCTGGGGCGGCTCGAGCAATGGCTGCCCCCTGAGCTGACCGAAGCTGACTGGAGCGAGGCGGTTGCCTTCCGCTGGCGCAAGCGCCAGAGCCTGTTCGGCAACATCGGCTATCTGGCGCCGATCCGCCAACTGCCGCCGATCCATCTGAGCGATCTGCACAACATCGAGCGCCAGAAGGACGCCATCGTGGCCAATACGCGCCAGTTCGTGCGTAAGCTGCCGGCCAACAATGTGCTGCTCACCGGCGCGCGCGGCACGGGCAAGTCGTCGCTGATCAAGGCCTGCCTGAACGAATTCGTGAAGGAAGGCCTCCGTCTGGTGGAAGTCGACAAGGATGACTTGGCCGACCTGGGCGACATCGTTGAACGGCTCTCCACGCGCCCTGAGCGCTTCGCGATTTTTTGTGACGACCTCTCGTTCGAAGAGGGCGAGTCGGGCTACAAGGCGCTCAAGTCTGCGCTGGACGGCTCGGTGGCGGCGCAGTCGGACAACGTGCTGATTTACGCCACGTCCAACCGGCGCCACCTGCTGCCGGAATACATGAAGGACAATGAGACCTATCAGCACACGGCGGACGGTGAAATCCATCCGGGCGAGGTGGTGGAAGAGAAGATCTCGTTGTCTGAGCGTTTCGGGCTGTGGTTGTCGTTCTACCCGCCCAAGCAGGACGAGTATCTGACCATCGTCGGCCACTGGCTCAGGCACTTCGGCTGCAGCGACGAAGACATCGCCGCCGCACGTGGCGACGCGCTGGTGTGGGCGCTGGAGCGCGGTTCGCGTTCAGGCCGTGTGGCATGGCAATTCGCCCGCGACTGGGGCGGCAAGCATGGGCGGCAGCATGTCGGCTGACAACATGATGCTGGTGCCGCCGACGCATACCCCCGACGGCCGCAAGATCACCGAAGTGGCTGTGGGCGTGCTTGTGCAGCCGGACGGTCAGTTTCTGCTGGCGCAGCGCCCCGAAGGCAAGCCGTATGCGGGCTACTGGGAATTCCCGGGCGGCAAGCTTGAGGCGGGCGAATCGGTGGAAGCGGCGCTCACGCGCGAGCTGAAGGAGGAGCTGGATGTCACGCTGCGCACCTGCGTACCGTGGCACACCATCGAGCACGACTACCCGCACGCGTATGTGCGATTGCACTTCTGCAAGGTGACGTCGTGGGAAGGCACGCTGCGTGCGCTGGAGGGCCAGGATTTCGCTTGGCAGACGCTGCCGATCAGCGTCGATCCGGTGCTGCCGGCGACGCTGCCAGTGTTCGAATGGATGCGCGAAGAAGCGACGGCTAGTTGAGCTTGCCGCTCGTATCACCACCCGGTGCGTCGGGCAGATCGTCGTCTTCCACCACGGGGATCGTGTACTGCTCGGCTGCCCAGGCGCCCAGGTCGATCTGTTTGCAGCGTTCAGAACAGAACGGGCGGTAGCGGCTCTCGGATACCCAAGGGACTGGCTTGCCGCAGGTCGGGCATTTGACGGTCTTCACATTCATGGCGCGGCTCAGAAATTGCAGAGCTTGAGCTGGAACGGGATATCCGCGTCGACCGGCTTGGGGCGCAGGTCACCATCCTGCTGGGTGAAGCGCACCCAGAGCATGTACTTGTTGGCGCTGATCTCAGGAATGAACCCCAGCGCTGATTCATCCAGGCGCACCTGCATGAGCTGGTATACGCGGCCCGACAGCATCTGCTGATAGCTACCCGTGTTGGCAATGACCTTGCCACTCTGGCCCGATTCGCGCAGCAGGCGCAGCACGATCATCGTGGCGTCGCGCAGCGGCACCAGGGGCTGGGCCCATTTGATGATGTCGGCGCGGCGCCGCTCAGGCAGATGATGCTGCCATGCAAAATACGCCGGCAGATCGAATTCACACGTTCCGCCCGGGATGATGGCGCGGCTGCGGATGCTCGTCAGCCACTCGTTCTCGGCGATGAGCTGGCCGGCCTTGCCGTGCGTGGCGGTGAGGTTGCCCGAGGCGGTTTCCAACTCGCTGATGACGGCGTCGAGGGCATCCTGGTCAATCTGCGGATTGGCGCGCAGCGCGGTGAGCGTCTGGCGCTGGCGATCGAGTTCTTTGAGCAGGTCGGATTTGAGGTCGGCGCGGCCCGCTACGTCGACCACCTCGAACAGCGTGGTGAGCGCCACATGGTGCTGCAGCGGGTGTTCCTGCACGAGAAAGAAATCCAGCCGCTCGAACAGATCTTCGAGCCGCAGCAGCGTCCGAATGCGTTCGTTGAAGGGATATTCGTACAGGATCAAAACTTGGGTGCCCGATTTGGCTGGCACGAAGCCCGTTTGGCTTCGATCTGCCCGCATTCTATGCGAGACCCTCGCGCATCACAATGCAAAGGGGCCACAAGGCCCCGTTCTGCCGCCTTTCAGATGGTTTCAGCTCGTCCGCCAGGCCTGGTCCAGTCGGTCGATCTGCGCAAGGAGGTCGGCCAGCGTGCCGCTGTTGTCGATCACGTCGTCGGCGGCAGCCAAGCGGGCTTCGCGGGAGGCCTGGCGGGCAATGATTGCTTCGACCTGCGCACGCGGCAGGCCATTGCGGGCGATCACGCGGTCAATCTGGGTTTCGACCGGGCAATCGACCACCAGGATGCGGTCGACCAGCGTGCGCCAGCTGTGATGCCCTGCCAGCGATTCCACCAGCAACGGAACGACGTAGACGAGGTACGGATGGGCCTCCGATGCCTGCGCGGCTGCGCCACGTGACAGGGCGATCTCCCGGATCAGCGGATGCGTGATCTGCTCGAGCCGCGTCTTGGCTGTTGCATCGGAGAAGGCAAGGGCGCGCATGGCGTCGCGGTCCATGGCACCGTCGGCACGCAAGATGCCGGGGCCGAAGGCTGCGACCAGTTGGGGAATGGCAGCTCCGCCCGGCGCGCTGATCTCGTGGGCGATGGCATCGGTGTCGACGATGGCGGCACCGCGCTCGGCCAGGCGGTCTGCCACGTAGCTCTTGCCGCTGCCGATGCCGCCTGTCAGGCCGATCACGCGCATGTTGATGGTGCCGTTACGGTGCCAGCAGGGGCCCGAGCCCCGTCAGCATGACCAACTGCGGGCCAGCCAGCAAGGCGATCACGCCGGCACCTGCGATGAATGGCCCGAATGAGAAGGGCGTTTCGCTGCTGATGCCGCGTGCCATGCGAAACAGCCCGAAGACCAGCCCCACCACCGAAGACAGCAGCACGAGCAGCGGCAGCGCCTGCCAGCCGAACCACGCGCCTAGTGCGGCCATCAGCTTGAAATCGCCATAGCCCATGCCCTCGCGGCCGCGCAGCAGCTTGTAGGCCCAGTAGATCGACCACAGGAAGAGGTAACCGGCCATTGCGCCGATCACTGCGTCGTGCAGGTGCGCGAACATGCTGAACAGGTTCACGCTCAGTCCGAGCCACAACAGCGGCTGGGTGACGGCGTCCGGCAGCAGTTGGGTGTCGGCGTCGATCATGGTGCCGGCCACCAAGAACCACAGCAGCACGGCCGAGGCCACCGCCACCCAGGTCGGCCCAAAGTGCCAGAAGCAGGCTCCCGTGAGCAGGCCGGTGGCCAGCTCAACCGCAGGATAGCGCCATGAGATCGGCGTCTTGCAGGCGCTGCATCGCCCGCGCAGCGCCAGCCAGCTCACCACGGGGATGTTTTCAACGGCCTTGATCTGGTGACCGCAAGACGGGCAGGCCGAGCGTGGCACGACCAAGTTGTACGCGTCAGGATGCGGGAGCGGTTCCTCGCGCAGCTCGGCGATGTAGTTGGCTTCCTCGCGCTCGATCATGCGGGGCAGCCGGTGGATCACCACGTTGAGAAAGCTGCCGACGAGCAGGCCAACCAGCCCGCCCGCTCCAATCACAAACCACGCTGGCAACTGCGCCAGCGTAGGGATGACAAACATCTCGGGCATCAAACCACCTGGCCCAGCTTGAAGATCGGCAGGTACATCGCCACCACCATGCCGCCGATCAGCACGCCCAGGATCACGATGATGATCGGCTCGATCAGCGCGGAGATGTTCGCCACGGCGTCGTCGACTTCGCGCTCGTAGAACTCGGCCACCTTGAGCAGCATGCTGTCCAGCGCGCCGGATTCCTCGCCGATCTGCGTCATCTGCAGCACCATGTTGTCGAACACGTGGGTGGCCTGCATGGCGTTGGTCAGGCTGGTACCGATACGCACGGCCTGTTGAATCTCGATCGTGGCGTCGTGGTAGATCCAGTTGCCGGCGGCACCCGCCACGGATTCCATCGACTCCACCAGCGGTGTGCCGGCCGCAAACATGGTGGCCAGCGTGCGCGTCCAGCGAGCGATGGTTGCCTTGCGGATGATGCTGCCGAAAATCGGCATGCGCAGGATCCAGCGGTGCGTGGAGCGCTGCACGTTCTCAGAGCGCTTGAAGGCCCGCACGAATAGCACGATGCCGATGATGGGGGCGAAGACGATGAGGTACCACCACTCCACGAAGAAGTCGGAGATGCCCATGACCACCAACGTCGGGGCCGGCAGCGTAGCGCCGAAGCTCGAGAACACCCCCTTGAACGCCGGAACCACGAAAATCATCAGCACCACCGTTACCAGGAAGGCCACCGTCAGCACCGAGATCGGGTAGATCATGGCCGACTTGATCTGTGCCTTCAGCGCAAGCGACTTTTCCATGTACATGGAGAGGCGCTCGAGCAGGGCATCGAGAATACCCCCCTGTTCACCGGCATCGATCAAGTTGCAGTAGAGCGTGTCGAAGTACTTCGGATGACGGCGGAACGCGGCCGCCATGCTGCTACCCGACTCGATGTCGACGCGGATTTCCGTCAGCAACTGCGTGAAGTTCGGGTTGGCGTGGCCCTTCGCGATGATGTCGATGGATTGCAGTAGTGGCACACCGGCCTTCAGCATGGTCGAGAGCTGGCGCGTGAAGTACGCCACATCCTTCGGCGTGATCTTCTTGCCGCGGGCGGCACGGCGGCGCTTGGATTTGGTGATCGACAGGCCCTGCTTGCGCAGGACGGCATTCACCTCGGTGATGCTCTCGGCGCGCATCTCGCCCTTGAAGATCTTGCCTTTGCGATCCTTGCCTTCCCACTCGAAGATGTACTGCGTGGGTGCCTTCGTCTTGGCGGTCTTGCGTGACGGCGCGGCGGCCGCGCGGTTTGCGGCAGGTGCTCGTGTGGCCATGGTTGGTTCCTACCCCCCGGTATGGGAACGATTGATCGAGAAGGTTATTGGTTCGTCGTGGCCAGCACTTCCTCGAGGGAAGTCAGCCCCTGCTTCACTTTCCTCAGGCCCGATTCGCGCAGCGACAGCACGCCATCCTTGCGCGCCTGTTCGGCGATCTGCAGCGCTGTGCCATGCGTCAGGATGATCTCCTGGATCGCCTCGGTGATCGGCATGACCTGATAGATACCGACCCGGCCCTTGTAGCCGCTGCCATTGCAGGTCTCACAGCCGACCGGATGGTACGGTTGCCAGGAACCGTCGAGGTCCGCCTCGGTAAAGCCGGCGTCGAGCAGCGTTTCCCTGGGCAGTGGCCCGGGCTTCTTGCAATCTTTGCACAGCCGGCGCCCCAGGCGCTGCGCCGTGATCATCAGCACCGACGATGCAATGTTGAACGGCGCCACGCCCATGTTCATCAGGCGGGTCAGCGTGGTTGGCGCATCGTTGGTGTGCAGCGTGGAGAACACCAAGTGGCCAGTCTGCGCGGCCTTGATCGAGATGTCGGCCGTTTCCAGATCCCGGATTTCGCCCACCATGATGATGTCCGGATCCTGCCGCAGGAACGATTTCAGCGCCGCCGCAAAGGTCAGCCCAGCCTTGTCGTTCACATTGACTTGGTTGATGCCGGGCAACTGGATTTCCGCCGGGTCTTCGGCCGTGGAAATGTTGATGTCGCCCTGGTTCAGCTTGTTCAGGAACGTATACAGCGACACCGTCTTGCCTGAGCCCGTCGGCCCCGTCACCAGCACCATGCCGTAAGGGCGCTTGATTACATCCAGCAGCAACTGCTTCTGCTCGGGCTCGTAGCCGAGCTGGTCGATGTCGAGCCGCTCGGTGGACGATTCCAGAATCCGGATCACGATCTTCTCGCCGAACAGCGTTGGCAGTGTCGACACCCGGAAGTCGATGGCGCGCTCGATCGTCTCCTTGTTGTCCTTATCCTTGCGGTCTTTCGGGACGGTGATGAGCAGCTTCATGCGGCCGTCCTGCGGCACGCGTTTTTCCGAGATGTCCAGGCGCGAGAGCACCTTGATGCGGGTGGCGATTTTGTCGCGGATATCCAGCGGCGGCTGCGCGACCTGGGCCAGGATGCCGTCGATGCGAAAACGCACGCGGTAAAACGTTTCAAACGGCTCGAAGTGCAAGTCCGACGCGCCGCGCAGCAGGGCTTCGGTAAAGAGTTTCTGCAGGAAGCGCACCACGGGTGCATCGTCGATGCCGTCTGCTGTGGTGCGGCGCGTTGCGGCGGCAGCCCCCGGGTCGTACTCGATCTGCTTCGCTTCCTGCATGGGGAAAAGCGACTTGATCTCGGCCGGCGCCTCGTTGGCAAGGCTCAGTTGGCGCACCAGCTTATCGTGCTCGACGATGACCGTTTCGATGGCCACGTTCATTTTCTGGCGAAGCTCTTCGATCGGCTTCGGATCGCTCGGGTCGGACGTGGCCAGGATCAGGCGGTTATCGCGGCGGCCCAACGGCAGCAGGCGCAGTTGCGCGAAGTGCTTGTTGGCCGTGAGCACGGCCGGCACGGTGTCGAGCTTGTACTGGGCCAGGTCCAGCAGTGGCATCTGGTACTTGCCCGCTACGAACACGGCCAGGTCGTGCGCGCTCATGATCCCGCTGCCAACCAGTTCGTCGATCAGCTGCGTGCGCTTCTCGCGCGCGCTCTGTTCCAACTGGGTGAGTAGCGTCGGCGCGATCCGCCGGCTCTGTGCTAGAGCGAGTCCGAGTGTCATGAGTCCAGTCTGTCAGGCTGCAGCCGACCATTTCAGCGCACACCCAGCCCCACCGCCGAGAGTGTGCGCCCGCCCCCCAAGGCGAGTGTGTTCTATGTTTGCAGCCGGTACCCCACCCATTCGTGGGGGGTGGTGCCCGGAACCGGGGCAGTTTGCCGACCGCCCCTGGATTTGTAAAGCGCACATCAGCGCGCAGCTTGCATTTGTGCCACATCGGCAGAAAACCGCCCGGGCTGAAGTATTCGACCCGGTTTCTGTCTTGCGAGTGGTCTCAGCTACGCTTGGACGCCACTGGCCGGTGCAGGCGCACAGTGCGGATCGATTGGCTGTCCATCTGCACGATATCCATGACGCACCCGGCAATCTTCACGCTGACCGTCGCCTCGGGAATCTCCTCCAGCACTTCCAGGACCAGTCCGTTGAGCGTCTTCGGGCCGTCGGTCGGCAGGTTCAGGCCCAGGCGCCGGTTCAAGTCGCGCAGCGACATGCCCGCGTCAGCAAGATAGGCGCCTTCGGCGTCCCAGGCTTGCTTGCCGGCGCTCGGCAGCGTGGTGGTGAACTCGCCGATCATCTCTTCGATGATGTCTTCCAGCGTGACCAGCCCCAGCATGTCGCCGTACTCGTTGACGATCAGGCCGATGCGGCGGCGATTTTCCTGAAAGTACTGTAGCTGCCGAAACACGGGCGTGCCGCTCGGCACGAAATACGGCTGCGCCAGCAGTGCACGGAAGTCGTCATGCGTGAGCTCGGTGTCGCCCAGCAGCGACAGCACCTTGCGCACATGCAGGATGCCGATCACCTGGTCGCTGTCCTGCTCGAACACGGGCAGCTTGTTGTGATAGCAGGTCTCGAGCTGCTGGATCACCTCGTCAATCGGGCGCGACAGGTCGAGTGACTCGACGCGGGCGCGCGGCGTCATCACGTCATCCACAGTGATGGCGTCGAGGTCGAACAGGTTGAGCAGGATGCTGCGGTGCTTGTGGGGGATGAAGTTGCCCGATTCCAGCACTAGGGTGCGCAGCTCCTCGGTCGACATCCGTTGCTCCGGCGCGGCTTTCGTGTTGATGCGTGCCAGGCGCAACACCCCCATGGCGAAGGCGTTGACCACGGCCACCAGCGGCATCGTGATCTTCAGCAGCGGTGCGATGACGAAGCTTGCCGGAAACGCAATACGCTCCGGATACGTTGCCCCGACGATCTTGGGCGCGATCTCGCAGAAGATGATGATGAGGAAAGCGACCACTGCCGTGGCGATGGACAGCGTCGTCCCGCTATTGCCGAAGTAGTGGATGGCAAGGGTGGTGATCAGCACCGGCACGGCGGTATTGATCAGGCTGTTTCCGATCAGGATGAAAGAGAGCAGCTTATCGGTCTGGCCGAGCAATTGCTGTGTATTGCGCGCGCCCGAGACGTTGGACTTGGCGAGATGACGCAGGCGATGGCGGTTGAGCGCCATCATCGCGGTTTCGGAAATCGAGAAGAAGGCGGAGCAGCACAGCAGCAGCGCGACGGCGCCGATTTGTGCCCAGAGCGGCCAAGAGTCCAAGGTGGGGGAGGGTGAGCGGCGAGGGGCCCACTATAGCAGAGGGGGTTTGCGGCAGATGTACCCATGTCGGCTCGGCTTGCGTCGGAGGCGACTCTAGAAATTGCGCACAAACGAAAAAGCCGAATCAACATGCAGTTGATTCGGCTTTCATAATCTGGTCGGGGTGAGAGGATTCGAACCTCTCGTGACCCACGGCAAATCAAGGCCCGGAGGGCGATGTGTCGGCGGCTTCCGCTGTGCTGGTTGACACAGAGCGACGATACCACACAGCGGGTGCTGTGCGGTGGGGAATACATGAGGGGGCGCAGAAGACGCCTTTCACCATAAGTGATTTATGAGGCGCTTCACCGGGCGGAATCAAAGCACTGGGTAGGTAGGAAAAAGCTAGCAGGGAGACGCCGTGCTCAGAAATCGTCGGTTTCATCGGGTTCGGACGCTCCATCTTGCAACAGAAGCTGCTCAACGAGTTCCGCCGCGACCTGAACCGCTGCGGACTGTCGGGCCAACGCTGCTCGCGCGGCCTCTAGGGCGGACTCGCCTTGCCTTTGTGCCCTGGCTGCGTATGCCATTACCTCTCGCTCAATCTCGCGGCGCTCGGCTTGTAGAAATGCCTGCGGCTCGAACCGGTGCCCCGTGATGTCCTTGTGCTCTAGGTGGCTGCCCCGGTCGTCGGCCTCTTTCCGCCTCTCTTTACCCGGCCCTTTCTCGTAAGCGGCCAGGATTGCCTGGGACGTAAACATTAGGGGCTTCACGACCCCGGATGCTTCGATCTCATCCCTTAGGGCAGCCCATTTCACAAGACCGGAAACCTGTGCGGGCCGGGAATAGGAGTCCAGCCCTACGGCATCTAGCCACTGGCGACGGACGACAGCATCGCGGGGAGCTTTGTCTCGCATCTCGATGATGGCCTTGCCGACCTCTTGATATGCGTCGCGGGCAGCGGCTGCCAGTGCAAAAAGTCTCACGGTGGCCTCCCGCGCCTTCAAAGTGGTCGGCCCCATGCCTTGGTCACCTTGCGCAAGGGGTGCCGCCTCGTGCTCGCCTGTCGTGTAATCAGGCTGGTCCCACGGAAAAGGCTGGTCGTCCAGTTTGTCCGGGTGGTCGGGGTGGCTCGGTAGTGCCGCGAATAGTGCGGCGTCCTCCGGCTTGCTCTTGCGTGTGCTCATGGGGTTACGCTTTGTTTGGGCGTCACGTCCGGCTCTGCGATCTCGGCCCATCCAGTTACAACAACATCCGGAGAACTCGCATACCGCGCAAGCATCTTTAGTCTGCCCCCGGGGTCCATTTGGGTGAACACCCTGCCTGTCAGGCCCGCAGCTTCAAGGGCAGCATCGGCCTTAGCGTGGAGATCGTCTGCGGTACTGTCGAGCTTGCTGATATTGCAGCGTCGGCAGATGAACGCTACGTTGCCCGGCCGATACGGCCCAGCCGGATCAATGCAGTCCAACGTCGGCCCGTTGTCGTTCGTGAAATAGACCCCGCAGGCTTTGCACGCATCTGTCCGGATAGACCTCAAGTGTTCCACTGTGATGGTTGGGCGGGGCCACCCACGCTCGCGGGACCGCGCGGCGGCTCTGCTGATGTGGTACCGCTCCGGATTGTCTCTATTCCACTGTGCCGCCCGCTTCTTCGAGCACACCCGGCAGTAGGTCTGCAATTTGTCCGCCGTTGTCTTGTGTGGGGAGAACTCGCTAGCCGGTTTGGTTGTGTTGCAGTCGGGGCAGTGCTTGTGGGGCGCCATGTTCATTGAGCCTGCTCGCTGTTTACAGCCGACTCGATCATCCAGCCCTGAAGCGCCGACCGAAGTAGCTCAACATGATGGGGCGGGCAGGGGCGATGTCCCGCTGCAGGGTTCACCTGCTCATTGAGCAAGGCGGCTCCGCGCCGTACGAGGGTTCGATAGGACACCGTTAGTCCATGTTCCCGTCGCAGGGCGCGTTTGGCAGCCGTTGCTGCAAAGCGGACGTGCTCAATGGTGCAGGGGGGAAGTTCGGTCACTGCTGCGATTCGCGTGTCGGTAATCATGTGCTGTCAGACCTCGGTGTCATCGTTGGTGCGTGCCCTGCGTACTGCCAATGCCCGGATGGCCTCAAGCATTTCCGCCCCGCTCAGGCTATCGTTGCGCCAAATCGCGGATTCCGCTTCGCGCCTCGGGTCGGCGTAGGGGTCAACTGCCGTTTCCGTGATCTCCATGCCCGCCAGTGCTCGCGCTGCACCCTCTGTGATGTGCCGTGCCGCTGCCTGCTGGCTAAAACTCTTGGCGCCGGTTGGTCCAAGACTGTCGCGGATCAAGGCTTTTCGATGCCGCCTATCGATGTCCTCCAGCCTTCTGGCTATTCGCGCCGCTTGGCTGGCCCTTTGCACCTGTAGCGGGATGTGGCGTAGGTTGACCCGATTCTGTTTCTTGATCTCGTACTGCCGCCTGCGGGTTTCGCGATTCCCTTCGATGTCCCCGTGGTACGCCTCGGCTGCTTTCGCTTTATGCAGGCGATGCAGTGGATGTGCCAGCGGCTCGGGCGCCAAAAAGGCTTGTCGGCTCGTTCGTAGTAGTGATCTCGGTCCAGTGGCTTCTCGCGCCTACACGTTCCACATACGCGCGTGGTCGGCAGCGGAAAGAACCTCAGCGGAATGGTCGTAATGGGCATGGCGACTCCGAAGCATTGCGCGGGCCTATCCCGCGAGCCGAAGAGGACCCACCGGGCTCGATAGGTCTTCTTCTTACCCCGGCTACAGTGGGTCAGGCATGCACGCACATGTACGGGGCAGGGCGGATCATGCTTTGTTCTAGCGCCCAGTCGCGAAATACTCGATCAGTTGCAACAGGTACTAGTCCGATAGTCGAGCGGGTTGAGCGCGGCGCCCCGCAAGGGCTACAAGGAAGTCGGATTTTGTCGCTGTGCCCAGCCGTGGGGACTTCTATTGGGGAAACCCCCAGGCACTTGCGGTACCGTTTCGGGTCACGTGGGATTCT
>NZ_JAELUI010000680.1 GCF_016429285.1 Ralstonia sp. ASV6 | reverse complement strand
CACCGATGAGGTGATGGCCGAAGTCACTGCCTGGCAGGCCCGACCGCTTGAAGCCATGTATCCGGTTGTGTTCTTCGATGCACTGCGGGTCAAGATCCGCGAGGACGCGGTGGTGCGCAACAAGGCCGTCTACCTGGCGCTGGGGATGCTGCCGGACGGCACCCGCGACATCCTGGGCCTGTGGATCGAAAGCACCGAAGGCGCCAAGTTCTGGATGAAGGTGTTCAACGATCTGAAGACGCGCGGCGTGTGCGACATCCTGATCGCTGTCACCGATGGCCTCAAGGGCATGCCCGA
>NZ_JAELUI010000679.1 GCF_016429285.1 Ralstonia sp. ASV6 | reverse complement strand
CGGGCTCACGCGTGCGCTGGGCATCGAATATGCGGCGCGCGGTATCCGGGTGAATTCGATCTCGCCGGGGCTGATCCTCACGCCGATTGCCGAGGCCGGCTTTGCCGCCGCCCCCGATCCTGAAGCCTGTCTCTTATACACATCTCCGAGCCCACGAGACATGGCGCCTGATCGCGTATGCCGTCTTCTGCTTGAAAAGGGGGGGGGGGGGGGGGGGGGGGGGGGGGGGGGGGGGGGGGGGGGGGGGGGGGGGGGGGGGGGGGGGGGGGGGGGGGGGGGGGGGGGGGGGGGGGGGGGGG
>NZ_JAELUI010000678.1 GCF_016429285.1 Ralstonia sp. ASV6 | reverse complement strand
CCACGAGCGTTGCCAACGCTGTGCAGTACGACGACAGCACGCACACCAAGGTGACGCTGGGTGGTGTTGGCGCCAGCACGCCGGTGACACTGACGAACGTGGCAGCGGGTGCGGTGAACGCGACGAGCACGGATGCGATCAACGGCAGCCAGCTGTCTTCGCTGTCGACGTCAGCGTCGACGGGGATCAGCACCGCACAGAGTGGAGTGAATTCGCTGTCCACTGGTTTGAGTGCGACGAACAGCAACGTTGCATCGTTGTCGACGGGCTTGAGCACGACGAACAGCACGGTGACGTCGC
>NZ_JAELUI010000677.1 GCF_016429285.1 Ralstonia sp. ASV6 | reverse complement strand
CCCCCCCCCCCCCCCCCCCCCCCCCCCCCCCCCCCCCCCCCCCCCCCCCCCCCCCCCCCCCCCCCCCCCCCCCCCCCCCCCCCCCCCCCCCCCCCCCCCCCCCTTTTCACGCCGAAGACGGCATACGAGATCAGGCGCCATGTCTCGTGGGCTCGGAGATGTGTATAAGAGACAGGCTCAGGGTCGTTGGCGACTGCCAGCAAGGCAGGCAGCACTTGCGGTGGCCCGAAGCGCAGGCCTTGGGCCGCCTGCCGGCGGACTTCCGGCACGGGGTCGGACAACGCGGCCAACAGCAGGTCG
>NZ_JAELUI010000676.1 GCF_016429285.1 Ralstonia sp. ASV6 | reverse complement strand
CCCCCCCCCCCCCCCCCCCCCCCCCCCCCCCCCCCCCCCCCCCCCCCCCCCCCCCCCCCCCCCCCCCCCCCCCCCCCCCCCCCCCCCCCCCCCCCCCCCCCCCGTTTCACGCAGAAGACGGCATACGAGATCAGGCGCCATGTCTCGTGGGCTCGGAGATGTGTATAAGAGACAGCCTCCTGCCCCACGGAAGACGCAAACGTGCCGAGCTTGCCGGTGCGCTGCAGCGCAACCGCCTTGGTGTCGAATGCACGGGTGAGCACCATCGCGCGATAGAGCGCGAGGAGCGTTTGCACATCCT
>NZ_JAELUI010000675.1 GCF_016429285.1 Ralstonia sp. ASV6 | reverse complement strand
CCCCCCCCCCCCCCCCCCCCCCCCCCCCCCCCCCCCCCCCCCCCCCCCCCCCCCCCCCCCCCCCCCCCCCCCCCCCCCCCCCCCCCCCCCCCCCCCCCCCCCCTTTTCCAGCCGAAGACGGCATACGCGATCAGGCGCCATGTCTCGTGGGCTCGGAGATGTGTATAAGAGACAGGCCTTGAAGTGGTCGACGTCGAGGTACAGCGCACACAGCGGCTCCGCATGGTGCTGGGCGCGCTCCACCGCAAAGCTGCCCAGCTCGAAGAAGCGCTGGCGCGCGAGCATACCGGTCAGGTGATCG
>NZ_JAELUI010000674.1 GCF_016429285.1 Ralstonia sp. ASV6 | reverse complement strand
CCCCCCCCCCCCCCCCCCCCCCCCCCCCCCCCCCCCCCCCCCCCCCCCCCCCCCCCCCCCCCCCCCCCCCCCCCCCCCCCCCCCCCCCCCCCCCCCCCCCCCTTTTTCAAGCAGAAGCCGGCATACGCGATCAGGCGCCATGTCTCGTGGGCTCGGAGATGTGTATAAGAGACAGGTGGTAGCACTGGGGCAGTTGAGCGTGCTGGCGCCCGGCAACGGCTACCGGCTTGACAAGACGATCCGGTACACCACGCCGGCATCGTGGGGGCCGATCTCGGGCAGCATGCTTTACGCGTTTGGT
>NZ_JAELUI010000098.1 GCF_016429285.1 Ralstonia sp. ASV6 | reverse complement strand
GCGTGACTTCCGCGGTGTGTCGGGTAAGGCGTTCGACGGTCGTGGCAACTACAACATCGGTGTGAAAGAGCAGATCATTTTCCCCGAAATCGAGTACGACAAGATCGACGCACTCCGTGGTCTGAACATCAGCATCACGACGACTGCGAAGAACGATGAGGAAGCGAAGGCACTCCTCAATGCGTTCAAGTTCCCGTTCCGTAATTAAGGGGTTACCGTGGCTAAATTGTCTCTGATCGAACGCGAGAAGAAGCGTGCCAAGCTCGTGGCCAAGTACGCTGAGAAGCGCGCCGCTCTCGAAGCCATCGTGGCAGACCAAAGCAAGTCGGAAGAAGAGCGTTACGAAGCGCGCCTGAAGCTGCAAGCACTGCCGCGCAACGCGAACCCGACTCGTCAGCGCAACCGCTGCTCGATCACTGGTCGTCCCCGCGGTACGTTCCGCAAGTTTGGCCTGGCGCGTAACAAGCTCCGTGAGATCGCCTTCAAGGGCGAAATCCCGGGTCTGACGAAAGCCAGCTGGTAATCACGCACAGGCTACAGGAGAAACACTATGAGCATGAGCGATCCGATCGCCGATATGCTGACGCGTATCCGCAACGCGCAAGCGGTGGAAAAAGCGTCGGTGGTCATGCCGTCGTCGAAGCTGAAGGTGGCAATCGCCAAAGTCCTGAAGGACGAAGGCTACATCGACGAATTCGCCGTGACCGAGCAGGGTGGCAAGTCCACGCTGACGATTGGTCTGAAGTACTACGCTGGCCGTCCGGTCATCGAGCGCCTGGAGCGCGTCTCGAAGCCTGGTCTGCGTGTGTACAAGGGCCGTAACGAAATCCCGCAAGTGATGAACGGCCTGGGCGTTGCCATCATCTCGACCCCGCAGGGTCTGATGACGGACCGCCGCGCGCGCGCAACCGGTGTCGGTGGCGAAGTCATTTGCTACGTCGCCTAAGGGAGGGGAACCATGTCTCGCGTAGGTAAGGCTCCCATCGCGCTGCCCAAGGGCGCCGAAGTCAATTTCGCTGGTGGTCTGCTGACCGTCAAGGGCCCGCTGGGTACCCTGTCGCAGCCGATCCACGAGCTGGTCAAGGTCAACACCGACAACGGCACGATCACGTTCGTGCCGGCAAATGAGTCGCGTGAAGCCAATGCGCTGCAAGGTACGATGCGCGCCCTGACGGCCAACATGGTCAAGGGTGTGACAACGGGCTTTGAGCGCAAGCTGAACCTGGTCGGCGTGGGTTATCGTGCTTCGGTTCAGGGTACTGCCCTGAAGCTGCAGCTCGGTTTCTCGCACGACGTGATCCATGAGATGCCGGAAGGCGTGAAGGCGGAAACGCCGACGCAAACCGAAATCATCATCAAGGGTTCGGACAAGCAGAAAGTTGGTCAGGTCGCCGCTGAAGTGCGTGGCTATCGTCCGCCTGAGCCCTACAAGGGCAAGGGTGTGCGCTACGCCGATGAGCGTGTGATCCTGAAGGAAACCAAGAAGAAGTAAGGGTGCACATCATGAACAAAAATGACTCGCGTTTGCGCCGTGCACGTCAGACCCGCCTGAAGATTGCGGAGCTGAACGTTGCTCGCCTGGCTGTGCACCGTACTAACCTGCACATCTACGCGCAGGTCTTCTCGGAAGACGGCACGAAGGTTCTGGCTGCGGCCTCGACGGCAGAAGCCGAAGTCCGCAAGGAGCTGAACGGCAACGGTGGCAACACCGCGGCTGCCACCCTGGTGGGTAAGCGTATTGCTGAGAAGGCGAAGGCTGCGGGCATCGAAGCCGTGGCGTTCGATCGCTCGGGTTTCCGTTATCACGGTCGCGTGAAGGCACTGGCTGACGCGGCACGCGAAGCTGGCCTGAAGTTCTAAGCCGGCATAGAGGATATCGTCATGGCAAAAATTCAACCTAAGGTCCAAGGGGACGAACGCGACGACGGTCTTCGCGAGAAGATGATCGCGGTCAACCGCGTGACCAAGGTGGTCAAGGGCGGCCGGATTCTCGGCTTCGCTGCTCTGACCGTGGTCGGCGACGGCGATGGCCGTATCGGCATGGGCAAGGGCAAGGCTAAGGAAGTGCCCGTGGCCGTGCAGAAGGCAATGGACGAAGCCCGTCGCAAGATGGTCAAGGTCCCGCTCAAGAACGGTACGCTGCAGCACGAAGTGGTTGGCAAGCATGGCGCCGCTAAGGTGCAAATGATGCCTGCGAAGGACGGTACTGGCGTGATCGCCGGCGGCCCGATGCGCGCCATCTTCGAAGTGATGGGCGTGACGAACATCGTGACCAAGTCGCACGGTTCGACCAATCCTTACAACATGGTGCGCGCAACGCTGGACGGCCTGCGCAAGATGAGCACCCCGGCTGAAATTGCTGCCAAGCGTGGCAAGTCGGTCGAAGAGATCCTCGGCTAAGCCGAAGGGATAGGTGAACGATATGTCGCAGAAAACCGTGAAAGTCCAACTCGTGCGTAGCCTGATCGGTACGCGCGAAGACCACCGCGCCACGGTGCGTGGTCTGGGCCTGCGCCGCATGAACTCGGTGTCCGAATTGCAGGACACGCCGGCAGTGCGCGGCATGATCAACAAGGTGTCCTACCTGGTCAAGGTCATCGGCTAAGGCAAGACGGAGAAGAACATGCAACTGAATAACCTGAAGCCGGCGGCCGGCTCCAAGCATGCCAAGCGCCGCGTTGGTCGCGGTATTGGTTCGGGCCTGGGCAAGACGGCTGGTCGTGGTCACAAGGGTCAGAAGTCGCGTTCGGGTGGTTTCCACAAGGTCGGCTTCGAAGGCGGCCAGATGCCCCTGTATCGTCGTCTGCCCAAGCGTGGTTTCACCTCGCTGACCAAGGAATTCACCGCTGAAGTGCGTCTGGGCGACTTGGCGGGCCTGCCGATCGAGGAAATCGATCTGCTGTCCCTCAAGCAAGCCGGCCTCGTTGGCGAGATGGTCAAGAGCGCCAAGGTGATCCTGTCGGGCGAGATCGACAAGAAAGTGGTTCTGAAGGGCCTGGGCGCAACGGCTGGGGCGAAGGCCGCAATCGAAGCGGCCGGTGGCTCGCTGGCCTAATAGCCTGCTGTTTCACACTGACGGAGCATCCGTTTGGCCACGGCGAAACCTAATGTGATGGCCCAGGCCAAGAACACGGCCAAGTACGGCGATCTTCGCCGTCGGTTGGTGTTCCTGGTCCTGGCACTGCTGGTGTATCGGATTGGCGCGCACATTCCTGTGCCTGGCATCGATCCGGATCAACTGGCGCAGCTTTTCCAACGGCAGTCGGGTGGCATCCTCGGGATGTTCAACCTGTTCTCCGGTGGCGCGCTGTCGCGGTTCACGGTGTTTGCGCTGGGGATCATGCCGTATATTTCGGCGTCGATCATCATGCAGCTACTGACGATCGTGCTGCCGCAACTGGAATCGCTCAAGAAGGAAGGCCAAGCCGGCCAGCGCAAGATTACGCAGTACACGCGCTACGGTACGGTCCTCCTGGCGACGTTCCAGGCGCTTGGGATTGCAGTGGCACTCGAAGCACAGCCGGGTCTGGTTCTGGATCCGGGTCTGATGTTCCGAGCGACCGCAGTAATCACGCTGGTGACGGGCACGATGTTCCTGATGTGGCTGGGTGAGCAGATTACCGAGCGCGGTCTGGGCAACGGGATCTCGATCATCATCTTTGGCGGGATCGCGGCGGGACTGCCCAATGCCATCGGCGGGCTGTTCGAGTTGGTGCGCACGGGATCGATGGGGATTTTCTCAGCGATCCTGGTGGTGGCGATCATTGGTGCGGTGACTTTCGTGGTGGTGTTCATTGAACGCGGCCAACGCAAGATCCTCGTCAACTACGCCAAGCGGCAGGTTGGTAACAAGATTTATGGCGGTCAGTCGTCGCATTTGCCGCTGAAGTTGAATATGGCTGGGGTGATTCCGCCGATCTTTGCGTCGTCGATCATTCTGTTCCCGGCTACGATCGCGGGCTGGTTTACAGCTGGCAACTCGACGAATCCGGTCACCCGTTTCGTCAAGGACCTGGCAGCAACGCTGTCGCCGGGTCAGCCGGTGTACATCCTGTTGTATGCGGCAGCGATCATCTTCTTCTGTTTCTTTTACACGGCGCTGGTTTATAACAGCCGCGAAGTGGCAGATAACCTGAAGAAGAGTGGGGCGTTCATTCCGGGCATCCGTCCGGGCGAACAAACCACGCGGTATATCGACAAGATTCTGGTGCGTTTGACCCTGGCGGGTGCGATCTACATCACGCTGGTGTGTCTGTTGCCGGAGTTCTTGGTGCTGCGCTGGAACGTGCCGTTCTACTTTGGTGGGACGTCGCTGTTGATCATCGTGGTGGTCACGATGGACTTCATGGCGCAAGTGCAGTCCTACGTGATGTCTCAGCAGTACGAGTCTTTGATGAAGAAGGCGAATTTCAAGGGCAACCTGACGCTCCGTTAAAAAGAGCGGTCGCACGAAGCTAAAGAGACATGGCTAAAGACGACGTGATTCAGATGCAGGGTGAGGTGCTGGAAAACCTTCCCAACGCTACGTTTCGCGTCAAGCTAGAGAACGGCCACGTAGTGTTAGGCCATATTTCCGGCAGGATGCGGATGCATTACATCCGCATCCTGCCCGGGGACAAGGTGACGGTCGAATTGACCCCGTATGATCTGTCCCGCGCGCGCATCGTATTCCGGGCGAAGTGAGCGGACTGGAATTGAAGGAAGAGGAAAATCATGAAAGTGCTGGCTTCTGTTAAGCGCATTTGCCGCAACTGCAAAATCATCAAGCGCAAGGGCGTGGTGCGTGTGATCTGCTCGTCGGACCCGCGTCATAAGCAGCGCCAAGGCTAATTTCGCAAAGAGGATTGACGAATGGCACGTATCGCAGGGGTCAACATCCCCAATCACCAACATACCGTGATCGGCCTGACGGCTGTGTACGGTATCGGCCGCTCGCGCGCTCAGAAGATTTGCGAAGCCACCGGTGTCCCGACCAACAAGAAGGTCAAGGACCTGACGGACGCTGACCTCGAAAAGCTGCGTGACGAAGTCAACAAGTTCACCGTCGAAGGCGATCTGCGCCGTGAAACGACGATGAACATCAAGCGCCTGATGGACCTGGGCTGCTACCGTGGCGTGCGTCATCGCAAGGGCCTGCCGATGCGCGGTCAGCGTACCCGCACCAATGCCCGTACCCGTAAGGGTCCGCGCAAGGCCGGCGTCGCGCTCAAGAAGTAATCCGTCGGGTAAAGGATAGGAACTATGGCAAAAGCAGCGAATACCGCCGCCCAGCGCGCGCGCAAGAAGGTTCGCAAGAACGTCGCCGACGGCATCGCGCACGTTCACGCGTCGTTCAACAACACGATCATCACGATCACCGACCGTCAGGGCAATGCTCTGTCGTGGGCAACGTCTGGCGGCCAGGGCTTCAAGGGCTCGCGCAAGTCGACGCCGTTCGCCGCTCAGGTGGCTGCTGAAAGTGCTGGCCGCGTGGCGCAGGACCAAGGCATCAAGAACTTGGAAGTGCGCATCAAGGGCCCGGGCCCGGGTCGTGAGTCGGCCGTGCGTGCACTGAACAACCTGGGTATCAAGATCCAGGTGATCGAAGACGTGACGCCGGTGCCGCATAACGGCTGCCGCCCGCCGAAGCGTCGTCGCATCTAAGTGATTCGACCGGCCACGCCAGTTACTGGCGAGGTCGGTCTGCGGGTGCTATACTCGCCCGCTTGCCTGTCTTCCGGATTTTTCTGGAAGGCGGGTTTCGTCTTTTCATAAGCCCACCGTTCGCCTCGTTCCGATTGTGGAAGCGCTGGCGGACCATCCGCAGAGTTCAAGCTGTGGATGACTGATAACGAAGGAACGCAACGTGGCACGCTATACCGGCCCCAAGGCGAAACTGTCTCGCCGCGAAGGTACTGACCTTTTCTTGAAGAGCGCACGTCGCTCGCTCGCCGACAAGTGCAAGCTGGACAGCAAGCCTGGCCAGCACGGTCGCACTTCCGGTGCTCGCACCTCCGACTACGGCAACCAACTGCGCGAAAAGCAGAAGGTCAAGCGCATCTACGGCGTGCTGGAGCGTCAATTCCGCCGCTACTTCGCTGAAGCCGACCGCCGCAAGGGCAACACGGGTGAAACCCTGCTGCAACTGCTGGAATCGCGCCTGGACAACGTCGTCTATCGCATGGGCTTCGGCTCGACCCGCGCTGAAGCGCGTCAGCTGGTGTCGCACAAGGCGATTCTGGTGAACGGTCAAGCACTGAACGTGCCGTCGGCTCAGATCAAGTCGGGCGATGTGATTGCCATCCGCGAAAAGTCGAAGAAGCAAGTGCGTATCGCTGAATCGCTGACGCTGGCTGAGCAGACCGGCTTCCCGACCTGGGTAGCTGTGGATGCCAAGAAGATGGAAGGCACCTTCAAGCAAGCCCCGGACCGCGCCGATATCGCTGGCGATATCAACGAAAGCCTGATCGTCGAATTGTATTCGCGTTAATGACGATGCCCGTGCCGAAAGGTGCGGGCTTCTTGCGCTTTTTGGGGACGCTCATCGTCAACAAAATTGTGTTCGTGCGCCGGTCTTGTTTGGGCGCCGTAGCAAGCCGAGTCTTTACGTGCCGCAACGCGATTGCGGCACGCGCGTCTTCCGTCGCGGTAGACGCGACGGAATCTCTCCGGTCCAATCCGTCAGCCTTATCGGTGTAACGAGCCGAGGGTATTGAAATAGGACAACCTACATGCAAACAGCACTCCTGAAGCCCAAAATTATTGCGGTTGAGCCGCTTGGCGATCATCACGCGAAGGTCGTCATGGAACCGTTCGAGCGCGGCTACGGCCACACGCTCGGTAACGCGCTGCGCCGCGTGCTGCTGTCGTCGATGGTCGGCTATGCCCCGACCGAAGTCACAATCGCTGGGGTCGTCCACGAATATTCCACCATTGATGGCGTGCAAGAAGACGTCGTCAACCTGCTGCTGAACCTGAAGGGCGTGGTGTTCAAGCTGCACAACCGTGATGAAGTCACGGTGTCGCTGCGCAAGGAAGGCGAAGGTGTGGTGACTGCCGCCGATATCGAGCTGCCGCACGATGTCGAGATCATCAACCCGGGTCATGTTATCGCCAACCTGTCGGCTGGTGGCAAGCTGGATCTGCAACTGAAGGTCGAGCAAGGCCGTGGTTACGTGCCAGGCAACGTGCGCAAGTTCGGCGATGAGTCGAGCAAGGTCATCGGCCGCATCGTGCTGGACGCGTCGTTCGCGCCGGTGCGCCGCGTGTCGTACGCCGTTGAGTCCGCTCGTGTGGAACAGCGTACCGACCTCGATAAGCTGGTGATGAACATCGAAACCAACGGCGTGATCTCGCCGGAAGAAGCGATCCGCCAGTCGGCTCGTATTCTGGTGGATCAACTGTCGGTGTTCGCCGCACTGGAAGGCACCGAGAGCGCCGCTGAGGCCGCCGCCGCCCGCGCACCGCAGATCGATCCGATCCTGCTGCGCCCGGTGGACGATCTGGAGCTGACGGTGCGTTCGGCCAACTGCCTGAAGGCCGAAAACATCTACTACATCGGCGACCTGATCCAGCGTACCGAAAACGAGCTGCTCAAGACCCCGAACCTGGGTCGCAAGTCGCTCAACGAGATCAAGGAAGTTCTCGCTTCGCGTGGCCTGACGCTCGGCATGAAGCTCGAGAACTGGCCGCCCGCAGGTCTCGAGAAGTAATTGCAAGTTGTCGGCCGGTGCGTGTGCATCGGCCGGTTTTCCCGCCGTTGCTGTCTGAGCGGCCTATTGTTGGAGCTACCGGCCCGCACCTCGCAAGGGGTGATAGAAGAGCTGGTCAAACACTCTTAAGAAGGAATCATCATGCGTCACCGTCATGGTTTGCGGAAACTGAACCGCACCTCGTCGCACCGTCTCGCGATGCTGCGCAACATGTCCAACTCGCTGCTGCAGCATGAGCTGATCAAGACCACGCTGCCGAAGGCCAAGGAACTGCGCAAGGTTGTCGAGCCGCTGATCACGCTGGCCAAGAAGGACACCGTTGCTAACCGCCGTCTGGCTTTCGCACGTCTGCGCGACCGCGATATGGTCACCAAGCTGTTCACGGAACTGGGCCCGCGTTTCGCGACCCGTCCGGGTGGCTACACCCGTATCCTGAAGTTCGGCTTCCGTCAGGGCGACAATGCGCCGATGGCACTGGTCGAGCTGCTGGACCGTCCGGAAGTTGCCGAGGCTGTGGACGCCGAAGCCGCTGAGTAAGATCAGCTGAGGTTTGCCGGTGCGACACGTCGTCGCGCTGGATGAGCCGAAAGTGCGCGTTTCAGCGCGCATTACAATGAAGCCAGGATTCGCATCCTGGCTTTTTTGTTGTCAGCGCTCGGCGATCTAGCCATTGGGGCGCATCTGTGGAGTTTCCATGTCTGCCGGAACCGATGTGCTGCTGGTGCTGACCAATCTGCCGGACGCCGATAGCGCCGACCGTGTGACCAAAGTCGTGCTCGAATCTCGGTTGGCCGCGTGCGTCAATCGCTTGCCGGCCTGCGCATCGACATACTGGTGGAATGGCGCCATCGAACAGGCGACCGAGATTCCGCTGTTGATCAAGACCACGCGCGCGACGTATCCCGTGCTCGAGGCGGTGTTGCGCAAGGCGCATCCTTACGAGGTGCCTGAGATCATCGCCATGCCGGTAACTGTGGGCTTGCCGGCGTATCTTGCGTGGGTGGCTGGCGAGACTCGGCCGCCTTCTGTTTGAAGTTAGATTGCCGTTGATATGACCTTTTCTTTGCCCTTGCCGATGCGGCGTGTGCTGCAGCTGCTGATGCTGCTGGTCGCTGTGCTGATGCTACGCGCGCCGGCGTACGCTGCAGACGATTTCCTGGCGCCCGAGCAGGCGTTCCGCTTTTCAGCCAAGCAGCTTGATGGACAGACTGTCGAGGTCAAGTTCGCCATTGCCGACAGTTATTACATGTACCGTGAGCGCTTGGCTGTGGCCGCGGATCCAGCAACAGTCACGTTCGCGCCACTTGAGCTGCCCGCAGGCAAGGTGAAGCACGACGAGAACTTCAACAAGGAGGTCGAGACCTATCGCCATGAGCTCGTCTTCCACGTGAAGGCGCAAGACGCATCGACACCGTTTACGCTGATCGTCACGTCACAAGGCTGTGCGGACCAGGGGTTGTGCTATCCGCCGATGAAGAGCCGCTTCCAGGTGGAGCCGGCCTCTGTGTCGAGTGTGCCGACGGCACCAGCTGCCGCGGTAGTCAATGGGGCCGAGTCCTCCTCCGAGGACAAGCTTGGCCGCATCGCCAGCACGCTGGGCAGCGGTAACCTTGGGGCGATCGCGTTGCTGTTCTTCGGCTTTGGTTTGCTGCTGACATTCACACCGTGCGTGCTGCCCATGTTGCCGATCATCTCGGCCATTGTGGTGGGCGAGCATGCCACGCGCATGCGTGCGGCGTTGGTGTCGGTGGCATATGTGCTGGGGATGGCGACGGTCTATACCGCGCTTGGCGTAGCGGCGGGCTTGGCGGGGCAGGGTCTTCAGGCTGCTTTGCAGAACCCTTGGGTATTGGGCGCGTTTGCGTTGCTGATTGCGCTACTGTCCTTGTCGATGTTTGGCCTGTACGAACTGCAACTGCCGGCGTCATGGCATCACCGCTTGACGCAGGCGTCCAACAAACTGAGCGGTGGTCAGATGATTGGGGCTGCCGTCATGGGCGCGCTGTCCGCGCTGATTGTTTCACCGTGCGTGACGGCACCGTTGGCGGGCGCGCTGGCCTATATCGCACAGACCGGTAATGCGGCAACGGGCGGCACAGCGCTGTTTGCACTGTCCATGGGGATGGGTGTGCCGCTGATTCTGGTGGGCGTGGGCGCCGGCAATCTGCTGCCGCGCTCGGGGCATTGGTTGACCGTCACCAAAGCGATCTTCGGTTTCATCCTGCTGGCCGTGGCTCTGTACATCGTGCAACCGGTGCTGCCAGCGTGGGCTGCAATGGTGGCCTGGGCCGTGTTGCTGATCGGCGCGGCGGTGTTTCTGCGGACGTTCGATTCGCTGCCAGACGGCGCGGGCAATGTGCAGCGCCTGGGCAAGGTGGTGGGCGTGGTGCTGGCGCTGGCGGGTGCGGCGCAACTGGTGGGCGTGGCCGCAGGTGGGCGTGATCCGCTGCAACCGTTGGCCGGCGTGCTGCGCGCGTCGACCGGTGCATCCACGCAAGCCGGGGCGCACGATCTGACCTTCAAGCGTGTGAAGAGTACGGACGAACTCGACGCCGAGGTGCGCAACGCCAGCGCGTCGGGGCGCGCAGTCATGCTCGACTTCTACGCCGACTGGTGCGTGAGCTGCAAGGAAATGGAGCGCCTGACCTTTGCCGATGCGCGGGTGCGCGCGGCGCTCGCCGATGTGGTGCTGCTGCAGGCCGACGTGACGGCGAACAATCCGGATGACCAGGCGCTGCTCAAGCGCTTCGGCTTGTTCGGGCCACCGGGTACGATCTTCTTTGATGCGCAGGGTCGTGAGGTGCAGGCCCGCGTGGTCGGCTTCGAGCGCGCCGACACCTTCCTCGCCAGCCTGCGCCGCGCGCTGGGCGCGGCACAGGCGGCGAAAACCTCCACCTGATCAGCCGCGCAGCAAGCGGGCGGCGTCCAGTGCGAAGTACGTCAGGATGCCGTTCGCACCGGCACGCTTGAACGCCAGCAGCGATTCCAGCACGACCTTGTCGTGATCCAGCCAGCCGTTCTGCGCGGCGGCTTTCAGCATCGCGTATTCACCGCTGACCTGGTAGACGTAGGTCGGGAAGCGGAACTCATCCTTCACGCGGCGCACGATGTCGAGGTACGGCATGCCGGGCTTGACCATCACCATGTCGGCACCTTCGGCGATGTCGAGCGCCACTTCGCGCAGCGCCTCATCCGAGTTGGCCGGGTCCATCTGGTAGGTCATCTTGTTGCCCTTGCCCAGATTAGCGGCTGAGCCCACCGCATCCCGGAACGGGCCGTAGAACGCCGACGCGTACTTGGCCGCGTACGCCATGATGCGCGTGTAGATGTGGTCGTCGTTTTCCAGCGCCATGCGGATCGCGCCGATGCGGCCGTCCATCATGTCCGACGGCGCGACGATGTCCACGCCCGCTGCAGCCTGCACCAGCGCCTGGGCGGTCAGGATCTCGACCGTCTCTTCGTTCAGCACATAACCGTTGGCATCGAGCACGCCGTCCTGGCCGTGGCTCGTGTAAGGGTCGAGCGCCACGTCGGTCAGGATGCCGAGTTCCGGGAAGCGTGCCTTGAGCGCCTTCACTGCACGCGGAATCAGGCCTTCAGGGTTGGTCGCCTCGATGCCGTCCGGCGTCTTGATTGACGGCTCGATCACGGGGAACAGCGCCAGCACCGGAATGCCCAGCTGCACGCACTGCTCGGCCACGCCCAGCAGCACATCAACCGACACGCGCTCGACACCCGGCATCGACGGCACGGCCTGGCGCACATTGGTGCCTTCCAGAATGAAAACGGGGTAGATCAGGTCATCGGCCGTCAGGCGCGACTCGCGCATCATGCGGCGGGAGAAGTCATCGCGGCGCATGCGGCGCGGGCGATGGTCGGGGAAGCTTGCGGTCATGTCAGCGGACTCTAAGAACACACTGTGAAGTTTGAAAACTTTCGTGGCGATTATCCATCCTATGCACGGACAATGCGCCGGCGACGCTGGTGCAGCGTCCCCCGCGGCTCCTCCCTGACGCGGGTTCCCATCGATGGCTCGATGGGGTCGTTACCCCCGTTGCGCGTTTGGCGACGGGGTTTTTTTTGCCTGCTCGGCGGGTTGTGCGGCTGGCTCCAAGGCTTCGGGCAGGCACAGCCAGCCTGCGACAATTCGCTGCGCCTCTTCGATGCCGCGACGCTTCAGGCTGGAGAACAGCTGCACCGTGAGTGAAACGTCACCCTCGATCTGCGCTTGGTAGTCTTTCAGCACCTTGCGTGCTGCCATCAGCGCGCGCGACGCATCGTTGTTGGTCAGCTTGTCGGCCTTGGTGAGCAGCACGTGGATCGGCTTGCCCGTCGGCAGGAACCACTCGACCATCTGGCAATCGAGGTCGGTAAAGGGGCGGCGCGCATCCATCATGATGACCAGGCCGGCGAGTTGCTGGCGAGCCTGGACATAGTCGCCCAGCAGGTGGACCCAGTGCGATTTGGTTTCGCCGGGCGCTTCGGCGTAGCCGTAGCCGGGCAGGTCGACCAGGAAGCCGAGCGGATCTTCCGCTTTGGCCGGCATCACCGAGAAGTAGTTGATGTGCTGTGTGCGCCCGGGCGTCTTACTGGAGAAGGCCAGCCGCTTCTGGTTGCACAGGATGTTGATCGCGGTGGACTTGCCTGCGTTGGAGCGGCCCGCAAACGCGACTTCGGGCACGGCGGTCGCCGGTAAATCACGCAAATGATTGACGGTGGTAAAGAAACGGGCTTGATGCAGGAGCGACATGCGCGGCAGTGCCTGTAGACTGCAGTTCAGAACTGCGTGGTTGCTGCGCCGCGAGGTCGCATTGCAGAGGTGTTATTGTACAATACGCCGGTTTACGGACGTCCCCACCAGATCCGTCGCAGGACCGCCCCGAGGCCCGGGCCGGTCCGTTTTCATGCGCGAATCCGGTACAAGGAGAAGGGGATGCCCGGCGCCGCAGGGTCCGGCATTGGGCGGCGCACGCAGCATTCGAAAACAATCTAAACAAGGTGTGCGAATGAACCGCATCGCGAACGTTCTTGCTGTCGCAGCGCTGTCCCTGGCTTCGGCCTTCTCCGTGGCCCACGCCGAAGAGCAAAAAGTCGCCAAAGCCGACGCTGCACGCGGCGAAACGCTCTTCAACACCGGTGTTCCCGCCAATGGCGTGCCGGCCTGTACGAGCTGCCACGGTGCCGGTGGCAACAGCGCAATGAACGTCAACCCGAAGCTGGCGGGTCAGCACGCTGAATACATCGAGAAGCAACTCAAGGATTTCAAGGCCAAGACCGAACGTAACCATGCGGTCATGTCGCTGTACGCGGGTGCGCTGTCCGATCAGGACATGAAGGACATTGGCGCCTACCTGGGCAAGCAGGCGGCCTGGAAGCCAGGTTCGGCCAAGAGCAAAGACACCATCGAGCTGGGCCAGAAGCTGTATCGTGGCGGTGACGCCAAGCGCGGCATTGCGGCCTGCGCAGGCTGCCATGGCCCGACCGGTGCCGGCATTCCGGCGCAGTATCCGCGTATTGCGGGTCAGTTCTCTGAGTACACCGAGGCGCAACTGGTGGCGTTCCAGAGCGGCACGCGCAAGAACAGCGTGCAGATGCACGATCTGGCCAACCGCATGACGGCCGATCAGATCAAGGCTGTGGCCGACTACGTCGCTGGCCTGCGTTAATCTGCCGCACCCGACCGTCATGTGGCGGTCGCACAATCCATAAGAAGAACAGGGTGGCGGAGGCCCTAGCCTCGCCGCCCTGTTTTCGTTTCTGAACAGGCTGTCTTCGCATGTCTTCGCGCATCTCTTCTGCCTCCACTTCCGGCGTCCAGATTCGTTCCGGCCGTCGCGCGCTGCGCGAGACGGTCGAACTGCTGTCGTCGATGCGCTTTGCGATCAGCTTGCTGACGGTCATCGCCATCGCCAGCGTGATCGGCACCGTGCTCAAGCAGAACGAGCCGTACCCGAACTACGTCAACCAGTTCGGGCCGTTCTGGGCAGAGGTGTTCCGCTCGCTGACGCTGCCCACGGTGTACAGCGCGTGGTGGTTCCTGCTGATCCTGGCGTTTTTGGTGGTGTCGACCTCGCTGTGCATCGTGCGCAATGCGCCCAAGATGCTGGCCGACATGCGCGCCTGGCGCGAGAACGTGCGCGAGGGCAGCCTGCGCGCGTTCCATCACAAGGACGAATTCGACACGCCAGCCGATATGGCCACCGTGACGGCACGCCTGGCCGCGCTGGCGCAGAACCGGGGCTTTCGCATCAAGGCGTTCTCGCGCGACGGCGGGGCCACGCTCATCACGGCCAAGGCCGGCGCCGGCAACAAGATCGGCTACATCCTGGCGCACGCGGCCATCGTCATCATCTGCATTGGCGGGCTGCTTGACGGCGACATGATGATCCGCATGCAGATGTGGTTTGGTGGCAAGTCGCCCATCAAGGGCAATGCGGTCATCAGCGAGATCGGGCCGGAGCACCGGCTTTCGGTCTCCAACCCGGGCTTCCGGGGCAATGCGTTTGTGCCGGAAGGTTCGACCGTCAGCACGGCGATCCTGAATATTGCCGATGGCGCGCTGATCCAGGACCTGCCGTTCATGATCACGCTCAAGAAGTTTACCGTTGAGCATTACTCGACCGGCATGCCCAAGCTGTTCGCCAGCGATATCGTCGTGACTGACCGCCGCACCGGCAAGCAGGTTGACGCGCGTGTCGAGGTGAACAAGCCGTTCGTGTATGACGGCGTGGCGATCTACCAATCGAGCTTTGAAGACGGCGGCTCCAAGCTCAAGCTGACCGGCTTCCCGATGCTGGGGGGCGACGCCAAGACGTTCACGCTGTCCGGCGTGGTTGGCCAGGACACCAAGTTGACCGGCCACGGTGCGGGTTACACGGTTGAGTTCACCGACTTCCGCCTGATGAACATCGAGACGGTGACGGACGCCTCCGGCAAGCCAGACGCGCGCGGTGTCGGCAAGAAGGGCGGCAATGACACGGGCCTACGCGCTGAGCTGGGCAACGTCACCAAGATGACCCACGACCGCGACCTGCGCAACGTCGGCCCCTCGGTGCAGTACAAGCTGCGCGATGCAAACGGCCAGGCGCGCGAGTTCAGCAACTACATGCTGCCAGTCACGCTGGATGGGCAATCGGTGTTCCTGGCTGGCATGCGCGCGCAGCCGGATGAGCCGTTCCGCTATCTGCGTATCCCGGCGGATGCGCAAGGCACGGTGAACGATTGGATGCGCCTGCGCGCTGCGCTGCAGAACCCGGCGATGCGTGCGGAGGCGGCACGCCGCTTTGCGCTGCTCTCCATGCCTGGCGACGATCGCGCCGCACTGCGTAGCCAACTGACCGACAGCGCCCGCCGCGCGCTCGACCTGTTTGCCGGCGCCGCTGCAGATCTGAAGGATGCCCCTGCCGAAGCGCAGGGTGGTTTTGCCGCCATCGCCACCTTCCTGCAAAAGTCTGTGCCCGAAGGTGAGCGCGAGAGGGCCGCCGACGTGCTGATGAAGATCATCAACAGCGCGATGTGGGAGTTGTGGCAACTGGCCCGCGCGCAGGATGGCCTGCCCGCGCCCACTGTCGATGCGACGAGCAGCCAGTGGCTGCAGACCGCCATCAACTCGCTGTCGGACAAAGTTTTCTACGGCGCACCTGTGTATCTGCAGCTTGCCGACTTCCAGCAGGTGCAGGCCAGTGTGTTCCAGCTCACGCGTGCGCCGGGCAAGAACATCGTGTATCTTGGGTCGTTGCTGCTGGTGCTGGGTGTGTTCTCGATGTTCTATGTACGGGAGCGCCGCTGGTGGCTGTGGATCCGACCGCAATCCGGTCAGGCCAACGAAAGCACCTCCGGCGCACATGTGCTGACCGCCATGTCGACCATGCGCCGCACGCTCGACTTCGACCGCGAGTTCGAGCGCCTCAAGCAAGATGTTCGCGCCGTGACGGGCGCCCCCGCTATCTCCGGTGCTGCCAGTGCAGCAGACACCGACCCCAAACCAATGAAGTGAGCAGGTGATGGAAGCGACCAATCCTCCCCAAACGTCTGTGGCGAGCGCTGATCTGGGTGCGCTACAGCGCCCGTCGTATTTCCGCCGGCTGGGCTGGTTTGACTGGCTGTTTGCCGTGTTGCTGGCTGCCGGCGCAGGCTATGCGTTCTCGCGCTACGGCGCCTATATGGATGGCTACGAGCGCGGCATTCTCGTCGCGGCCGTCCCCGCCTTCGCATGGCTGGGCTGGACGTGGAAGCCGGTGCGGGTCCTGATGATCGGCATTGCGGTGCTGTCGCTGTTCGGTATCTCGCAGTACAGCGGTGCGAACGGCCCCGAACTCGCCCGCGCCGAGCACGCTTTCTTCCTCAAGTATTTCCTCGCCAGCCAGTCGGCCATCCTGTGGATGAGTGCGCTGATCTTCCTGTCCACACTGTTTTTCTGGGCAGGGTTGGCGCTGCGTTGGGAGGCGGGCAGTTCGATCGGCAGCAAGCTGTGCTGGGCCGCTGTGGTGCTGGGGCTGACCGGCATGCTGGTGCGCTGGTATGAGTCCTACCTGGTGGGGGCGGACATCGGGCACATTCCCATCTCGAACCTCTATGAAGTTTTCATCCTCTTCACGCTGATCACGTCGCTGTTCTACCTGTACTACGAGCAGCGCTACAAGACGCGCGCGCTGGGTCCGTTCGTGATGCTGGTGGTGTCGGCGGCGGTGGGCTTTCTGCTGTGGTACACGGTGTCGCGAGGTGCGCAGGAGATCCAGCCGCTGGTGCCGGCGCTGCAGAGTTGGTGGATGAAGATTCACGTACCGGCCAACTTCATTGGCTACGGCACGTTTGCGCTGGCCGCGATGGTGGGCGCGGCTTACCTGCTCAAGGAGCACGGCATTCTGGCGGACCGCCTGCCGTCGCTCGAAGTGCTGGATGACGTGATGTACAAGGCCATCACCGTTGGCTTTGCGTTCTTCACCATCGCCACGATCCTGGGCGCGCTGTGGGCAGCAGATGCCTGGGGCGGCTACTGGAGCTGGGACCCGAAGGAGACCTGGGCGCTGATCGTCTGGCTGAACTATGCCGCCTGGCTGCATATGCGCCTCATGAAGGGCCTGCGTGGCCGCATGGCGGCGTGGTGGGCGCTGATCGGCCTGCTGGTCACGACCTTCGCCTTCCTGGGGGTGAACATGTTCCTGTCGGGCTTGCACAGCTACGGCGAACTCTAAGTCACAAAAAATTCTCAGCGGACTGGAATAAAGACGCGCCTAGCGTGTTTACTGCTCTGTGAGGGCGCCTCATCTTTCCCCGCGTCGCGCCCCTCCCACCCAAGGAGAACAAAATGAGCCAGTCCGCAACTTCCTCCCTGTTGTCCAACGCACGCCTGGCGCTTGCCGGTGCCGTGGCGCTTGCCGCACTCGGCTTGGCCGGTTGCAGCGCCATGGGCATGGGGATGTCCACGCCGATGGCCGTGAAGGTGACCAACGGCACGCTCACCGACGCGCACGGCATGACGCTGTACACGTTCGATCGTGATGCTACGGCCGGCAAGAGCGCCTGCAACGGCAAGTGTGCCGACAACTGGCCGGCGCTGGCTGCCAATGATGCCGATCAGCCGTCGGGCGACTACACCATCATCACCCGCGACGACGGCAAGAAGCAGTGGGCCTACCACGGCAAGCCGCTGTACCTCTGGAGCAAGGACAAGATGCCCGGCGACCAGACTGGCGACGGTTTCATGAACGTCTGGCACGTGGCCAAGCCGTAAGCACCGCCGCCTGACTGCCCGCGCTTCATGACCGACCTTGCCGGCCGCCTGATCGCGCTGACGCCGCGCTTGCGCCGTCACGCCCGCGGCCTGGTGGGTGACGCCACCCGCGCCGACGATCTCGTGCAGGACACGCTGGAACGGGCTTGGCGCTACCGCTGGCGTTTCCAGTTGCGCCCGAGGTTTGGCGCAGGGTTCAGCGGAAGCGGCGAGAGCGACGGGCTGTTCGCATGGCTGTTGACCATCATGCATCGCCTCCATCTGAACGCCGTGCGCCGGCCGGATCGGATTGACCTGACCGACACACCGCCCGACATCCCCGTCGACGAGGACCCCGGCCTGCGCCGTGATCTGCTGCGCGCGCTGGCTGCGCTGCCGGAGGATCAACGCGCCGTGCTGTTGCTCGTCGGGCTGGAGCAGCTCGCCTACAAGGAAGCTGCTGATGTGCTCGGTGTTCCGCTGGGCACGGTGATGTCGCGCCTGTCGCGGGCGCGCGAGCGGATGCGTGTAGCGCTGGACGGGGTGTCCACCGCGCCGGGGGCTTCCGGTGATGGCAGTACCACGCTGCACCGAGTGAAGTGAGGCCGACCATGTCTGCCGATGTTTCCCACACCGCCATCCACATCGACGAGCTCCACGCTTACGCCGATGGCCGCCTGGCCGCTGCACGCCGTGCCGCCGTGGAGGCGTACCTTGCCGCGCACCCCGGTGCCGCCGCCGAGGTGGCCGGCTGGCGCAAGACCGATGCGCAGCTCCATCGCGTGCTGGATCCGCTGCTCAACGAGCCGGTACCCCCGCGGCGCATTCCGGCGGCCATTCTGGCCGCTGCGCAGCAACCGCAGCCTGCGCGCGGCTTTGGCGCGATGCGTGGCTGGAGTGCGCTTGCGCTGAGCGTGGCTTGCCTGATGATCGGTACCGGCGCGGGCTGGCTCAGCCGGGGTGCTTTGGAGCACACCGTGCCGATGCAACGTTTCGCCAGCGACGCGCTTGTATCGCACGTCGTCTACTCGCCTGAGTCGAAGCATATGGTGGAGGTGCCAGCCAACGAAGAGGCCCATCTCGTCACATGGCTGTCGCGGCGACTGGATGCGCAACTGCACATCCCCGACCTGACGCCGCTCGGCTACCGGCTGATCGGTGGGCGTCAGACCGTATCGGCGGATATGCCCACGGCCATGCTGATGTACGAAGGACCAGACGGCACGCGCATCTCCGTGCAGTTGCGGCGCATGCCGAACAATCGCGACACCGGCTTCCGTCTGGAAACGCTGACGCCAGACAACCGTGTGCTGCAGGCAATCCACCCAGCGGTCGATCACCCGCAGCCGATGGCGTTTTACTGGGCTGATCACGGGTTGGGGTTTGCGGTGTCTGGGCCGCTGGCGCGAGCGCAGTTGCTGGAAGTGGCGCAGACGGTTTTCCACCAGTACAGCGAGTTCACCGGGGCGTCTGAGCGTAAGGAATAGCGCTGCAGAGATTTTTCGCCGCGCGCTGTCAGGTAGCCGGCGCTGGCGCGACCAAGGACCATGGGAGCCAGACTCCCGCATAACGAGGACCACTGATCATGCTGATCAAGACCGACCGCTGGCTGCGCGGTGAAGACATCCCCGCCAGCGAGATCACCCCGCAGCACATCTTCGAGCAGCGCCGTCGCTTCCTGGCCGCTGCTGCCATGGGCGCGGCTGGCGCAACGCTGGCGCCGTGGGCATCCCGCGAGGCGTTCGCCGCCAATGCGCCGCTGGCCAAGCTGGCCGCCAAGCCGAACCCGGCCTACACCACGGTCGAGAAGGCTACGCCGTACGACCAGGTCACCACGTACAACAACTTCTACGAGTTCGGCACCGACAAGTCCGACCCGGCACGCTACGCCGGCACACTGCGGCCGCGCCCCTGGCAAGTCAGCGTGGAGGGGCTGGTGAAGTCGCCCAAAACCTACGACCTGGACGACCTGATGAAGCTCGCACCGATGGAAGAGCGCGTCTACCGCCTGCGCTGCGTCGAGGGCTGGTCGATGGTGATTCCGTGGGTGGGCTTTCCGCTGGCCGAACTGATCAAGCGGGTGGAGCCGCAGGGCAGTGCCAAGTACATCCAGTTCATTTCGCTGGCGGACAAACGGCAGATGCCCGGCGTCACCAGCCCGGTGCTGGAGTGGCCGTACAGCGAGGGCCTGCGCCTGGACGAGGCGATGCACCCGCTCGCGCTGCTCACCTTCGGCCTCTACGGCCAGGTGCTGCCGAACCAGAATGGCGCGCCGGTGCGTGTGATCGTGCCGTGGAAGTACGGCTTCAAGAGCGCCAAGTCGATCGTCAAGATCCGCTTTGTCGACAAGCAGCCGCCGACGAGCTGGAACATTGCGGCGTCCAATGAGTACGGCTTCTACTCCAACGTGAACCCGACCGTGGATCACCCGCGCTGGAGCCAGGCCACCGAGCGCCGCATCGGCGAGGACAAGGGCGGCTTCGGTGGTCTGTTCGCGCCCAAGCGCAAGACGCTGATGTTCAACGGCTACGACCAGGTTGCACCGCTCTACGCAGGCATGGATCTGCGCAAGAACTTCTGAGGGCACTATGAAACTGCTGCCGCCCATGCTGTCGCCCAAGCAACTGCGCGTGATGAAGGTTGCCGTGTGGCTGGTGGCGCTCGTGCCGTTCCTGCGCATCGTCTTCCTGGGCGCAACCGATCAGTTCGGGCCGAATCCGCTGGAGTTCGTCACGCGCTCGACCGGCACTTGGACGCTGGTGCTGCTGTGCTGCACGCTGGCCATTACGCCGCTGCGTCGCATCACCGGCATGAACTGGCTGATCCGCATCCGCCGCATGCTGGGCCTATACACGTTCTTCTACGGCACGATCCACTTCCTGATCTGGCTGCTGGTGGATCGCGGGCTCGATCCGGCGTCGATGCTGAAGGACATCGTCAAGCGCCCGTTCATCACGGTGGGTTTTGCGGCCTTTGTGCTGATGATTCCGCTGGCGGCGACGTCCACCAACGCGATGGTCAAGCGGCTGGGCGGCAAGCGCTGGCAGTGGCTGCACCGTCTCGTGTACGTGACGGGCGTGCTCGGTATCCTGCACTATTGGTGGCACAAGGCCGGCAAGCACGACTTTGCTGAGGTGTCGATCTACGCTGCGGTGATGGCGGTGCTGCTGGGGTTGCGCGTGTGGTGGGCATGGCGTGGCGCGCGGCAGGCCAGCATGGCTGGCGGCGCGATGCCTGCGCGTGATTGATCGGCGCGGGATCGCCAAAGAAAAAGCCTCGCAATTGCGAGGCTTTTTCTTTGCGGTGATGCGGCTCTATGCCGGGAACAGATGCTCGCCGCGGATCTGGTCTTCAAAGCGCTCACGTTCACGCGCCAAGTGCACCTTGTCGCCATCAACGATGACTTCCGCTGCACGATTGCGCGTGTTGTAGTTCGAGCTCATCGTGAAGCCATAGGCGCCGGCCGACAGGATCGCCAGCAGATCGCCGGCCTGCACGGCCAGTGAGCGATCACGGCCAAGCCAGTCGCCCGACTCGCACACCGGGCCGACCACGTCGTAGATGACCGGTGCGCTTTCGCCTTCGCGCACCGCAACGATGTGGTGATACGCCTCGTACATCGCGGGGCGGGCCAGATCGTTCATCGCCGCATCGACAATGCAGAAGTTCTTGGATGCACCCGGCTTGAGGTATTCGACACGGGTGAGCAGCAGGCCAGCGTTGCCCACCAGTGAGCGGCCCGGCTCGAACAGTACGGTCCGATCGCCAAAGCCGCGCTGTTCGACACGGTCCAGCAGCGTGCGTGCGAAGGCGGTGATATCCGGCGGCGTCTCGTCGGTGTAGGTGATGCCCAGGCCGCCGCCCACGTCGATGTGCGAGAGACGGATGCCTTCGGCGTCGAGCTTGGTCACCAC
>NZ_JAELUI010000673.1 GCF_016429285.1 Ralstonia sp. ASV6 | reverse complement strand
CGTGGAAAGATCATCGCTACCACCCAGCGCAGCAAGCTGCTTGCTCACCGTCGCGCCAAAGCCGGCTTGCGTGGTACCAACCGCACGCACGTAGTTGACCCGCACTCGGCCTGTCTCTTATACACATCTCCGAGCCCACGAGACATGGCGCCTGATCGCGTATGCCGTCTTCTGGTTGAAAAGGGGGGGGGGGGGGGGGGGGGGGGGGGGGGGGGGGGGGGGGGGGGGGGGGGGGGGGGGGGGGGGGGGGGGGGGGGGGGGGGGGGGGGGGGGGGGGGGGGGGGG
>NZ_JAELUI010000672.1 GCF_016429285.1 Ralstonia sp. ASV6 | reverse complement strand
CCCCCCCCCCCCCCCCCCCCCCCCCCCCCCCCCCCCCCCCCCCCCCCCCCCCCCCCCCCCCCCCCCCCCCCCCCCCCCCCCCCCCCCCCCCCCCCCCCCCCTCTTTTCACGCAGAAGACGGCATACGCGATCAGGCGCCATGTCTCGTGGGCTCGGAGATGTGTATAAGAGACAGGTCTGACCCTGCGCAACTAAGGGTTACTTCTTATATAGAATTTATCAACGTTTTATTAACGTAACGCTTTCGTTTTCATCCGCACGCCGCCAAGCGCGTGCTTTCGAGACCGGGGGTTAAGTTGCA
>NZ_JAELUI010000671.1 GCF_016429285.1 Ralstonia sp. ASV6 | reverse complement strand
CCTGATCACGGTGGCGGGGCTGGTGTCGTTCAAGATGCTGTCGATCCAGAATTTTCCGGACATCGACTTTCCTGCTGTGTCGGTTACAGCCAGCTTGCCGGGCGCCACGCCCACGCAGATGGAGACCTGTCTCTTATACACATCTCCGAGCCCACGAGACATGGCGCCTGATCGCGTATGCCGTCTTCTGCTTGAAACAGGGGGGGGGGGGGGGGGGGGGGGGGGGGGGGGGGGGGGGGGGGGGGGGGGGGGGGGGGGGGGGGGGGGGGGGGGGGGGGGGGGGGGGGGGGGGGGGGGGGGG
>NZ_JAELUI010000670.1 GCF_016429285.1 Ralstonia sp. ASV6 | reverse complement strand
CACCCGGGACGTTTCTGGGGAAGGTGTGCAGCAGGCGCTGCTGAAGCTTGTCGAAGGGACGATGGCGTCCGTGCCGCCGCAAGGTGGCCGCAAGCATCCGAACCAGGACTTTCTGCAGGTCGACACCTGTCTCTTATACACATCTCCGAGCCCACGAGACATGGCGCCTGATCGCGTATGCCGTCTTCGGCGTGAAAAGGGGGGGGGGGGGGGGGGGGGGGGGGGGGGGGGGGGGGGGGGGGGGGGGGGGGGGGGGGGGGGGGGGGGGGGGGGGGGGGGGGGGGGGGGGGGGGGGGGGGGG
>NZ_JAELUI010000669.1 GCF_016429285.1 Ralstonia sp. ASV6 | reverse complement strand
TATCGCGCGGTACATGTGGTGGACGACTGCATCGAAGCCTGTGTGTTTCTCTCGCCGCGCCCGGACTTGCCATCGCGCAACTGGCTGGCGGGTCTCTTCGCGCAGGCGCGCCTGGAAGACCAGGACCTGTCTCTTATACACATCTCCGAGCCCACGAGACATGGCGCCTGATCTCGTATGCCGTCTTCTGCGTGAAAAAAGGGGGGGGGGGGGGGGGGGGGGGGGGGGGGGGGGGGGGGGGGGGGGGGGGGGGGGGGGGGGGGGGGGGGGGGGGGGGGGGGGGGGGGGGGGGGGGGGGGGG
>NZ_JAELUI010000668.1 GCF_016429285.1 Ralstonia sp. ASV6 | reverse complement strand
CCCCCCCCCCCCCCCCCCCCCCCCCCCCCCCCCCCCCCCCCCCCCCCCCCCCCCCCCCCCCCCCCCCCCCCCCCCCCCCCCCCCCCCCCCCCCCCCCCCCCCCTCTTCAAGCAGAAGACGGCATACGCGATCAGGCGCCATGTCTCGTGGGCTCGGAGATGTGTATAAGAGACAGTCCTTGTGGCGTGTCAGCAAGCAGATTGCGACTGTGGCCGTTGCTGACCTTGAGGCGGCTAAGCTGGAGTTCGGCGCGGCTCCACCATTGGCTTCGGGGATGCAGGCCGAAGGCTATGAACGGGTG
>NZ_JAELUI010000667.1 GCF_016429285.1 Ralstonia sp. ASV6 | reverse complement strand
CCCCCCCCCCCCCCCCCCCCCCCCCCCCCCCCCCCCCCCCCCCCCCCCCCCCCCCCCCCCCCCCCCCCCCCCCCCCCCCCCCCCCCCCCCCCCCCCCCCCCCCTTTTCAAGCAGAAGCCGGCATACGCGATCAGGCGCCATGTCTCGTGGGCTCGGAGATGTGTATAAGAGACAGGTCTATAGTTGCACCTGTGTTCCAGATATTAACAGACGTTTCATAGGTAAAACAACCGAAACGTGATGGAGTCGACAAAAATGCAGCCGCAATTCAACCCAGACCTCGCTCCGTGGGAGCCGATTT
>NZ_JAELUI010000666.1 GCF_016429285.1 Ralstonia sp. ASV6 | reverse complement strand
CTCTTGAAACGCAATGGCTTCAACGGACCACGTAATGCATCCGTATTCGGCTTGCAGGTCAATCGCTCGGCTGATGATGAGGTCGGGCACGCGGCGGCACACGTCGGCCTCCACCACGTCCAACACCTGTCTCTTATACACATCTCCGAGCCCACGAGACATGGCGCCTGATCTCGTATGCCGTCTTCTGCGTGAAAAGAGGGGGGGGGGGGGGGGGGGGGGGGGGGGGGGGGGGGGGGGGGGGGGGGGGGGGGGGGGGGGGGGGGGGGGGGGGGGGGGGGGGGGGGGGGGGGGGGGGGGG
>NZ_JAELUI010000665.1 GCF_016429285.1 Ralstonia sp. ASV6 | reverse complement strand
CCCCCCCCCCCCCCCCCCCCCCCCCCCCCCCCCCCCCCCCCCCCCCCCCCCCCCCCCCCCCCCCCCCCCCCCCCCCCCCCCCCCCCCCCCCCCCCCCCCCCCCTTTTCAAGCAGCAGACGGCATACGCGATCAGGCGCCATGTCTCGTGGGCTCGGAGATGTGTATAAGAGACAGGTGGAAGAGAGCGTGAAGGGGCAGACGTCGATCAACGCCGAGATGCCGCTCATGATCATTGCCGTGTTGACGCTGCTGATGATCCAGCTCAAGAGCTTCTCGCGCACGTTCATCGTCGTGTTGACG
>NZ_JAELUI010000097.1 GCF_016429285.1 Ralstonia sp. ASV6 | reverse complement strand
CACCCGGGACGTTTCTGGGGAAGGTGTGCAGCAGGCGCTGCTGAAGCTTGTCGAAGGGACGATGGCGTCCGTGCCGCCGCAAGGTGGCCGCAAGCATCCGAACCAGGACTTTCTGCAGGTCGACACCACCAACATCCTGTTCATTTGTGGCGGCGCGTTCGATGGTCTGGAAAAGATCATCCGCCAGCGCTCCGACAAGACTGGGATCGGCTTCGGCGCAGAGGTGCAGAGCAAGGAAGAGCGCGACGTCAACGAAGTGCTGCCGCAGGTGGAGCCGGAAGATCTCATCAAGTTCGGTCTGATTCCCGAGCTGATCGGTCGTCTGCCCGTGGTGGCAACGCTGGCCAAGCTCGACGAGGCTGCCTTGATGGAAATCCTGGTCGAGCCTAAGAATGCAATCGTCAAGCAGTATCAGAAACTGCTGGCCATGGAAGGGGTGGAACTGGAAATTCGTCCGAGCGCGCTGACGGCAATCGCCCGCAAGGCGATCAAGCGCAAGACGGGGGCGCGCGGTCTGCGTTCCATCGTCGAGCACGCTTTGATGGATGTGATGTATGACCTCCCCAACCACAAGGGTGTGCAGAAGGTGGTGATCGACGAAAGCACGATCTCCGGCGATGGCAAGCCCTTGCTGATGTACGAAGAGCAACCCAAGGTTGCAGGTTCCAACTGACGCGAATGCCCGGCCGGGATGCGCCGTATGCGTCCCATGCAGGAAGCCGTTCGCACGCGAGCGGCTTTTTTTGCTTCGGGAAACCGGGTCGGCATGCGACTTGCGGTGGCGGTCTTGTAAAACCGTTGCTGCGCCCAATTTAGCCCTTACATGACTTTCTGGGGAAAATAATGTCCGGAACCCAACTTTTACCCGCTGAGCAGATTCGCCTGCCGCTGTTGCCGTTGCGTGACGTGGTGGTGTTTCCGCACATGGTGATTCCGCTGTTCGTGGGGCGCCCCAAGTCCATCAAGGCGCTGGAAGCCGCGATGGAGGCGGGCAAGAGCATCATGCTGGTCGCGCAGAAGACAGCGGCCAAGGATGAGCCGACCGATAAGGACCTCTACGAGATCGGTTGTATCGCCAACATCCTGCAGATGCTGAAGCTGCCGGACGGCACCGTGAAGGTGCTGGTCGAGGGCACGCAGCGCGCCAATATCCTGACCGTGACCGACGACGAATCGCACTTCTTCTGCGAAGCCGTGCCCGTCGGCCCGGAACCGACTGAATCGGCCGAGACCGAGGCGCTGCGTCGCGCCATCGTGTCGCAGTTCGATCAGTACGTGAAGCTGAACAAGAAGATCCCGCCGGAGATCCTGACCTCGCTGTCGGGTATCGACGAGCCGGGTCGCCTGGCTGACACCATCGCCGCCCATCTGCCGATCAAGCTTGAGCAGAAGCAGAAGATCCTCGAGATGTTCAATGTGACTGAACGTCTGGAGAGCCTGCTGTCGCAGTTGGAAGGCGAGATTGACATCCTGCAGGTGGAAAAGCGCATTCGTGGCCGCGTCAAGCGCCAGATGGAAAAGAGCCAGCGCGAGTACTACCTGAACGAGCAGGTCAAGGCCATCCAGAAGGAATTGGGCGAAGGCGAAGAAGGCGCCGATCTCGAAGAGCTGGACAAGAAGATCAAGGCCGCCCGCATGCCCAAGGAGGCCAAGAAGAAGGCCGACTCCGAGTTCAAGAAGCTCAAGCTGATGTCGCCGATGTCGGCGGAGGCGACGGTCGTGCGCAACTATATCGACACGCTCGTTGGTCTGCCGTGGCGCAAGAAGAGCAAGGTCAACAACGACCTGTCGAATGCCGAGCAGGTGCTGGACCAAGACCACTATGGTCTGGAGAAGGTCAAGGAACGCATTCTTGAGTACCTCGCGGTGCAACAGCGCGTCGACAAGCTCAAGGCGCCGATCCTGTGCCTCGTGGGGCCGCCGGGCGTCGGTAAGACTTCGCTCGGGCAGTCGGTGGCGCGTGCAACGAATCGCAAGTTCGTGCGCATGGCGCTGGGTGGTGTGCGCGACGAAGCCGAGATTCGTGGTCACCGTCGTACCTACATCGGGTCGATGCCGGGCAAGATCCTGCAGAGCCTGACCAAGGTTGGCGTGCGCAACCCGCTGTTCTTGCTCGACGAGATCGACAAGATGGGCGCGGATTTCCGCGGTGATCCGTCGTCGGCGCTGCTCGAAGTGCTGGACCCGGAACAGAACCACACGTTCCAGGACCACTACATCGAAGTGGATTTCGACCTGTCAGACGTGATGTTCGTGGCGACGTCGAACTCACTGAACATTCCGGCGCCGTTGCTGGACCGGATGGAAGTGATTCGTCTGTCGGGCTACACGGAAGATGAGAAGGTCAACATCGCTCGCCGTTACTTGCTGCCCAAGCAGATCAAGAACAACGGTCTGAAGGATGGCGAGATCGAGGTGACCGAAGGCGCGCTGCGAGACATCATCCGCTACTACACGCGAGAAGCTGGCGTGCGTTCGCTGGAGCGCGAGGTCTCGAAGATCTGCCGCAAGGTCGTCAAGCAACTGCTGCTGAAGAAGGAAGCCGGCACGTCCGTGAAGGTGGATTCGGACAACCTGGACAAATTCCTCGGCGTGCGTCGCTTCGACTTTGGTCTGGCCGGCAAGGAAGACCAGGTGGGCCAAGTGACGGGTCTGGCGTGGACGGAAGTGGGTGGCGATCTGCTGACCATTGAAGCTGCGTTGATGCCGGGCAAGGGCAACATCACCCGCACCGGTTCGCTGGGCGACGTGATGAAGGAGTCGGTCGAGGCCGCGCGTTCGGTGGTGCGTTCACGTTCGGCGCGCTTGGGTATCAAGGATGAAATGTTCGAGAAGCGCGACATCCACATCCACGTACCCGAAGGCGCGACGCCCAAGGACGGCCCGTCGGCAGGTATCGCGATGACGACGGCGCTGGTGTCGGTGCTGACCGGTATTCCGGTGCGCGCCGATGTGGCGATGACCGGCGAGATCACGCTGCGCGGCGAAGTGCTGCCGATCGGTGGTTTGAAGGAAAAGCTGCTGGCCGCACACCGTGGTGGTATCAAGCTGGCGCTGATTCCGGAAGAGAACGTCAAGGACTTGGCGGACATTCCGGACAACGTGAAGAACAGCATTGAGATCCAGCCGGTGCGCTGGATTGATAAGGTGCTGGAACTCGCGCTGGTGCGCAAGCCTGAGCCGCTACCGGAAGAGGAGGCCAAGCCTGCACCTGAAGCTGCCAAGGCGGATGACGGCAAGACGCAGGAAATGCTGCATCACTGATGCGGCAGGCTGCTTGAGTTGAAGAGGGCCCGACATTGTTCGGGCCCTTTTTCTTTGGGTTGTGTGCGATGCAGCCGGCGTGTTCAACGTTGGTCTCTTCGCCTTGACACGTCGATTGGCGGCCACTTTAATAAATCCACACTAAGCGGGTGTTCGGGGAGGTGGCGCGATGAACAAGACAGATCTCATCGACCATGTGGCGGCGCAGACCGACATGTCAAAAGCCGCGGCCGGGCGTGCCATCGACGCGCTGATCGGCGGTATCAAGGATGCGTTGTGCGACGGCGGATCAGTGACGCTGGTCGGTTTTGGCACGTTTCTGGTCGGCAAGCGATCTTCGCGCAACGGACGAAATCCGCGCACCGGAGCCACCATCACAATCGAAGGCGGCAAAGTTGCGAAATTCAAACCTGGCAAAGCGCTAAAAGATGCGCTAAACTAGCGGGCTTTGGTGCTCACAACATTCGGGTGACAACGAATGTGAGCGCCGGACAGTCCGGCCTGTGCCGGCAATGCGAACGGGTGCTTAGCTCAGTTGGTAGAGCAGCGCCCTTACAAGGCGCGGGTCGGGAGTTCGAGCCTCTCAGCACCCACCATCGTTCGCAATGCCGCTCCGTGCGTCGTGCAGTCCGACCCAATCTGGAGCGGTAGTTCAGTCGGTTAGAATACCGGCCTGTCACGCCGGGGGTCGCGGGTTCGAGTCCCGTCCGCTCCGCCAGAACATAGCAAAGGCCCGACGTTGTTCGGGCCTTTGTCTTTTCTACGGCAGATGTGTTGCAGGTGATGCCTGAACACTGCGCCGCGAATGTCCGGGATGTCTACGGCACCTGATAGAATCGCCGGATTTCCCATCTTCTATTCACTCCGGTCCAGCATGCTTGAATTCGTACGTACGCATCGGCGCTTGATGTTTCTGGTGCTGCTGATTCTGGTGTTCCCTTCGTTCGTGTTTTTTGGCGTGCAAAGCTATTCGAGCTTCATGGACAGCTCGCACGACGCAGCCAAGGTTGACGGCAAGGTCATCACTACCGCCGAGGTCGACAATCGCGTGCGCGAACAGACCGACCGCCTGCGCCAGATGCTTGGCGCGCAGTACGACCCGCGTCAGTTCGAAGGCCCGCAGATGCGTCGTGATGTGCTCGACGGCATCATTCAGCAGCGTGTGCTGTCCAATGAGGTCGCGCGTGCCAACCTGAGCGTCTCGAACGATAAGATTCGCGACACGATTCTGCAAATCCCGGCCGTGGCTGCGCTGCGCAAGCCGGATGGTTCGTTCGACGAGCAGGCCTACGTGCAACTGCTGGCTGCGCAGAACATGACGCCTGAGCAGTTGGAAAACAACCTGCGCTTTGAGCTCGCGCAGCAGCAGATTCCGCAGTCGATCGTGTCGACGGCTTTTGTGCCCAAGTCATTGGTGGACCACCTGATCCAGGTGCGTGACCAGCAGCGCGAAGTACAGGCCCTGGTGTTCAAGCCGACCGACTACGCTGCCAAGGTCACCGTTGACGACAAGGCCATCCAGGCCTACTACGACGCGCACCAGCAAGAGTTCTCGGTGCCGGAGCAGGTCAAGGCCGAGTATGTCGTGTTCTCGGGCGAAGACATGATGAAGCAGATTCCGGTCACGCCCGAGCAGATCAAGGAGTACTACGATCAGAACGCCGCGCGCTTCAAGACCCAGGAAGAACGCCGCGCTGCGCACATCCTGATCAAGCTGCCGGACAACGCGAAGCCTGCCGACAAGGACGCCGCCAAGAAGAAGGCCGAAGAAGTGTTGGCTGAAGTGCGCAAGAACCCGGCGAGCTTCGCTGAACTGGCCAAGAAGTACTCGGGCGATCCGGGCTCGGCCGCGCAAGGCGGTGAACTGGGCTTCCTGGCCAAGGGCGCGACCGTTCCGCCGTTCGAGAACGCATTGTTTGCGCTCAAGCAGCCGGGCGACATCAGCGATGTCGTGCAGAGCGACTTCGGTTTCCACATCATCAAGCTTGAGGAAGTGAAGGGCGGTGGTGTGCAGCCGCTGGAAGCCGTCAAGCCGGAACTGGAGCGCGAAGTGCGCACGCAACTGGCCAACAAGAAGTACACCGAACTGGCCGACGCGTTCTCCAACGCAGTTGAAGATCAGTCTGACAGCCTGAAGCCGGTGGCCGACAAGCTCAAGCTGCAAATCCAAACCGCTGACAACGTCACGCGCACGCCAAGCCCTGCGCAGTCGGGCAGCCCGATCGGCAACGAGAAGGTGCTCAAGGCGCTGTTTGCCGATGACGTCATCAAGAACCATCGCAATACGGCAGCCATCCAGGTTGGTCCGACCACGCTGGTGGCAGCACGTGCGGCGGAGTATCGCCCGGCGACGGTCAAGAAGCTGGCTGATGTGCGCGAACAGGTCAAGGCCAAGGTAATTGCTGAGCAGGCGGCTGCGCTGGCCAAGAAGGCCGGTGAAGAGAAGCTGGCTGCGGTCAAGCAGAGCAACAGCGCAGATGGCTTCGGCGCTGCGCAGACGGTGTCGCGTCAGCAGGCTCAGGGCACGCCGGCGCCGGCGCTCACAGCCATCCTGCGTGCCGATGCCACCAAGCTGCCGACCACCATCGGTGTTGATCTGGGCGCCCAAGGCTATGCGCTGTACCGCATCAACAAGGTGCTGCCGCCAGCCAATGTGGATGAAGCCCGCCGCGCTGCCGATGCACAGCAGTTGGCGCAAGCCGCTGGCCAGACCGACTTCAATGCCTACTACGAAGCGTTGAAGGCCCGCTCGAAGGTGAAGATCAACAGCAGCGTGATCGACGCTGCCAAGCCGTCCAGTTCGGGAGATGACTGAGCTAGACGCATCATCGCTGGCCAGACAAAAAGCCCCCTCAATTGAGGGGGCTTTTTTATGCCTGCAGGCGCACGGTCAGTTCAATGGTTTACCGATGCGCGCGAGACGTGGCAGATACCAGCGGTCCGGATCGAATGACACGGCTACGTGCGAGGCGCGCGCAATCAGGTTCTTGCGTGGGACAAACCCGAAGTAGCGCGAGTCGTGGCTGTTGTCGCGGTTGTCGCCGAGCATCAGGTAGTGGTCTGTCGGCACGGTGATTGGACCAAAGTTGCGTAGCGCGGCCACGTCAGGCAAGACCATCACAGGGTGCGCCTGCCCCGGCAGGGCCTCAGACCAGAGTTCGTGTGGAAGGGCTGCGGTGGCTTGTGGCAATGCACCGGGGGCAACGTCGGGTAGCGACGTGTATGCGATGCGCTGATGGTTGATGAAAAGCGCTTCACCGCGCATCTCGACAACATCGCCGGGCAGACCAATCAGGCGCTTGACGAGTTTCGTGCCATCTTCGGGCGATGAGAACACGACGACATCGCCGCGCCTTGGCTCGTCGCCACGCTTGAGCCAGACGGTCGTGGCAGGCACACGTATACCGTAGGCCAGCCGGTTCATCAGAATATAGTCGCCCTCGATGAGCGTTGGATTCATCGAGCCGCTGGGGACCACTGCCCAGTCGGCAATGCAGGCCCGGAAGGCAAACAGCAGCGACATGCCGACCAGGAACCGTTTGTTATCTCGCGCCGCACGCAGCGCGCCGGTCAAAAGCTTCATGGCATTCCCCCGTATGAGATGCGGCTGTGATGCGCGTCGAGCTTCTAGCGAGCAAGTCGGCGCGGGTGGGCCGTCACCGTCCGACCCGCGCCTTCAGCAGAGGTTCCAGTTTGGGCCAGACGTTCTCGAGCATCGTCGGTTGAGCCGCGGCGATCGGGTGAATGCGGTCCTCCTGGAACCAGTCGGGACGTTGTGCCACGCCCTCTAGCAGGAAGGGCACCAGTGGCAGCTTGTACTGCTGCGCCAGCTTGCCGTACATGGCGAAGAACCGGTCGCTGTAGTCGGGCCCATAGTTGGGCGGAATGCGCATGCCGACCAGTAGCACCTTGGCGCCTGCCGCCTGTGAGGCATCGATCATTGCCTTCAGATTGGCCTCGCTGGAGGCGAGTGACAGGCCGCGTAATGCGTCATTGCCGCCTAGCTCCACGATTACCACAGAGGGCTTCTCGCGCGCCAGCACGGCGGGCAGGCGTGAGCGGCCACCGGCCGTGGTATCGCCGCTGATGCTTGCATTGGCGACGCTATAATCGGGCTTCCGTTCTTTGAGGCGCTTGTCGAGCAGTGCGACCCAGCCAGTGCCTTGCGCCAGGCCGTATCCCGCCGACAGGCTATCGCCCAGCACCACCACGCGATGCGCTACGGGCGCGCCTTGTGCCGCTGCTTGCGCGACGGGCAGTATGCCCATCACAGAGCAGCTGAGTACCGCTACCAGTGCCTTCAAGCTGCGCCTTCTACTACCTACCTGTCCAATCATGTCGTCTTCCGCTAACTGGGTGATTGAAGTCGATTCGCTGCACAAGACCGTGCGCGATGCCACCGGTGAGTTGCCTATTCTGAGCGATGTTGGCTTCCGTGTGGAGGCGGGCGAGACGCTGGCCATCGTTGGCGCGTCGGGCTCGGGCAAATCGACGTTGCTGGGGTTGCTGGCAGGGTTGGACCTGCCGAGCGCTGGCAAGGTCAAGCTGCTGGGTCATGACTTGTTCGGGCTGGATGAGGATGGCCGCGCAACCGTCCGCGGCAGTCACGTGGGCTTTGTGTTTCAGACGTTCCAGTTGCTGCCGCATCTGACTGCGCTGGAGAACGTGATGCTGCCGCTCGAACTGCAAGGCGATGTGGGCGCTGCGGAAATGCGCCGTCGCGCCACGACGCTGCTGGAACGTGTCGGCCTCGGTGCGCGGCTTTCCCACTATCCGAAGACGCTGTCGGGCGGCGAGCGGCAGCGTGTGGCACTGGCCCGCGCATTCGTGACCGAGCCGGACATCCTGTTTGCGGATGAGCCGACCGGCAGCCTGGACACCGCCACCGGTGAAGCGGTCATCGCCTTGATGTTCGAGCTCAATCAGAGCGCTGGCTCTACGCTGGTGCTGGTCACGCATGACCGCTCTGTGGCGGCACGCTGCAACCGCATTCTCACCATTGAAGCAGGTCACCTGGTCGGCGACGAGACCGTCACCGAGCTTTGATCGCTTTGATCGATTAGAGCGCTGTCTTGGCGCGGTGGATCAGCGCAGCTGTCGATGCGTCATGCGCTACCGAGGCCGGGGCGCCTTCCAGCTCCGCCTGGATTGGCTTGGCGAGCTTCTTGCCCAACTCCACGCCCCACTGGTCGAACGAGTTGATGTTCCACACCGCGCCTTGCACAAAGGTCCGGTGCTCAGCGCAGGCGATCAACGCGCCAAATGATGCAGCATCGAGACGCTCCATCACGATGGTCGTGCTCGGGCGGTTGCCCTCAAACACCATGTGCGGCACCAACGCCTCGTCAGTCACACCGCCCGCACGGACTTCATCCGCGGTGCGGCCGCGCAGCAGTGCTTCGCCCTGAGCAAAGCAGTTGGCCAGCAGCTTGGCATGGTGGCCGGGCAGATTGCGCACCGGCTCCAGTGTGGTGATGAAATCCACCGGCACGATCTGCGAGCCTTGGTGGATCAGTTGGAAGTACGCATGCTGGCCATTGGTGCCCGCCGTGCCCCAGACGATGGGGCCGGTGTCAGTATCAATGGCAGCGCCCGTGCGCTGGACCGACTTGCCGTTGCTCTCCATCTCCAGTTGCTGCATGAAGTCGGTCAGCAGTTCCAGCGGCGCGCAGTAGGGCACCGTGCAGGCGCTTGCTGCGTTGAAAAAGCCGCGATACCACACCGACAACATCCCGAGAATGAGCGGCAGGTTCTCGCGCGGCGCGGCTGTGGCGAAATGGCGGTCCATTGCGCGCGCGCCGTCGAGCATCGCTTCGAACTGCTGCGGCCCGATCGCCAGCACGATCGACAGACCCACCGCAGACCACAGCGAGAATCGCCCGCCCACCCAGTCCCAGAAGGTGAACATGTGGTCTGGGTCAATGCCGAACTGGGCGACGGCTTCGCGGTTGGTGGAGACCGCAACGAAGTGGTGCTTGAGCTGATCTTCCGCCACGCCGTGCTCGACAAACCAGCGGCGCATGCTATGCGCGTTGGCCATCGTCTCAAGCGTGGTGAACGTCTTGGAGCAGACGATGGCGAGCGTGGTGTCAGGGTTCAGGTGGTCAAGCGTCTCGGCCAGATCTGTGCCGTCGACGTTCGAGACGAAATGCACGCGCACCTGTGGCACGGCCAGATGGTCGAGCGCGCGGCACACCATACGGGGGCCAAGATCTGAGCCGCCAATGCCGATGTTGACGATGTCCGTGATGCGTTGGCCGGAGTGGCCTGTCCAGGCGCCGCTGTGCACGCGGTTGGCGAAATCGTGCATCTGGGCACGCACGCGCAGCACCTCGGGCATGACGGGTTCGCCGTCGGCACGGTAGTCGTCTTCTGCGCGGCCGCGCAAGGCGACGTGCAAGACAGAGCGGTGCTCGGTGTTGTTGATGCGGTCGCCGCGCAGCATGGCGTCGCGCAGCGTGAGCACGCCCGCTTCATCGGCCAATTGCAGCAGCAGGGCGAGCGTGTCGGATGTGATGCGGTTTTTTGAGTAGTCGACCGTTAGGCCAGCAGCTTCCAGGGTGAAGGCGCGCACCCGTTCCTCGGCGTCCGGCGCGGCAAACCAATCGCGCATATGGGCGGCGCGGATGGTTTGGGCATGTTGCGTCAGGGATTGCCAGGCAGGAAAGGCTGTGGGCATGCGGTATGACATTGAGTAGCAAAAACGAATGCGCAGTATAACGGCGCAACATGGCGCTTTTCTATCCGCGCGTGTCTGACGCCAGCAGTGCGTTGAGTGCGCGTCGCGCCGGGGCGCACAGTTCACTCGCATGCAGACCGATCGGGCCCTCGCCCGAGGCAACCAGATCGTCTGCCGCCCGGCCATGCAGCCAGACTGCGGACAGCGCCGCCTCGCGTGCCGGCACGCCCTGCGCAAGCAAAGCACCCACCATACCGGTGAGCACGTCGCCCGTGCCGCCCGAGGCCAGACCGCCATTGCCCGTCGGGTTGACGGCGGGTGGCATGCCCGGTGCCGCAATCACTGTGCCTGAACCCTTGAGCACGACAACGGCACCCGTCCGGTTGACGAGCGCCTTGGCGGCGGCCAAGCGGTCGCGCTGGACGGCTTGGGCGTCGAGCTGCAGCAGGCGCGCGGCCTCAAGCGGATGGGGTGTTAGCACCACGGGCACGCCGCTTTGCGCCAACTGCGTCAGATGCGTGAGCAGCGCGGGCACTTTGGCAAACAGGTTCAGTGCATCAGCATCGAACACGGCGGGGATGCGCGACGACAGCATCCGATCCAGCAGATGGTCGAGCGCTGCCTCAGCATCCTTGGCAGTGCTCATGCCTGGGCCCACGGCCAGCGCTTGCATGCTGTCCAGGTCGAGCGCGCCCCACGCATGCAGCATCAGTTCGGGCTGAGCGGAGTCCACACGCGGTGCATCCGCCGCCAACGACACGACGTGCACTTTGCCCGCGCCCAGGTACAGCGCCCCACGCGCAGTCAGCAGCGGAGCGCCCACCATGCCATGTGCGCCTCCGACGATCGCCACGCTGCCATACGACCCTTTGTGACCATCGTGCCTGCGACGCGGCAGATGGGCGAGCCAGCGCGCGGGCGTGTTGACGAGCGCTTCCGCTTCAATCACACCGTCGTACGCAGGTTGTGCGGCCTGTAGATCGGCCAGCGCGATGTCGCCGGTGGCATCGCGGCCGCCGCCGGTCAGCAAGCCCGGTTTGACCGCGAGGAACGTGAGCGTGGCATGTGCATGCACTACGGGTGATCCTGGCGCCGGCGGTTGGCCCGTATCGCCATTCAGTCCGGAGGGAATGTCGAGCGCATAAATCGGCAGGCCGCTGGCATTGAGCGTATCGACTAGCGCCGCATGCAGCCCGGCCAGCGGCCGCGCGAGCCCGATGCCGAACAGCCCATCGACGATGGCCGTGGTTGTGGCCGGCACGGAAGCAGGTGTGTGCAGAAGCTCAATCGGCACGTTGGCAGCGCGCGCCTCGGTCCACGCGCGGCGGGCGTCGTCGGGCAGCTTGGCCGGATCGGCGGCCAGCCACACGGTGACGGCACGGCCCGCCAGGTGCAGCACAGTGGCTGCGACGAGGGCATCGCCACCGTTGTTGCCAGGGCCAGCGATAAAGAGCAGATGGCCGTGTGGCACACGCGTCTGAAGCCAGTCTGCAGCCGCCTCGCCGGCTCGGGCCATCAGGGTGAAGGGGGGGAGGGAGCGGTAAGCAGCGGCTTCCAACGCGCGAACGCCTGCTGTGCCGAAGAGCTGGTCGGCGCCGTGATGCGCGGCCAAAACGCCGCTGATCAGGATTTCACGCCAGGTCGGATGTGCGGACATGATGGGTCTAACCGGGGCAGACATGACGATCTATTCTCTTACAATAGCCCGCGTCTCCGACTGTTTCCGATCCTTTTTCCCTGAGTTGCGCATGTCTAAATCGCCCTCCACCCCGAAAACCGATCTGCCGGAAGCCGCCGCCAATGAAGGAGGCAAGGGCGGGCCGATCGTGTCTTCCTCGCATCTGGTGTCGGCGCGCAGCCCGGAGTTGTCGGAGTTCGAGTTTGCGCTCAACACCGCCTACAACGCCTACAACCGCTGGTGCGTGCGCTGCATGGCCGCCGCAGGCGTGCGCGACCTGACTTTCCTCGATGTGCTGGTGGTGCATCACGTCAACCACCGCGGCCGCGCCAAGCGGCTGGCCGACATCTGCTTTGTGTTGAACGTGGAAGATACCCACCTCGTCACGTATTCCCTCAAGAAGCTGCAGGGGATGGAACTGGTGGAGGGCACGCGCAGCGGCAAGGAAGTCACCTACACCACCACATCTGCCGGTGAAAAGGCCTGCGCCCGCTACCGCGAGATCCGCGAGCAGTGCCTGACCAGCAACATCTCGCCCGGTGGCGAGGAAAATGCGGAAATTGGCGAGCTGGCACGCCTGCTGCGCGTGCTGACAGGGCTGTACGAACAGGCCGCCCGCTCGGCAACATCGCTGTAAAACGCTGGTTTCAGCCTCGGCAAGGGCATTTTGGGGCGCTTTGAGGCTCGGTAAGCGGGGCAGGGCAAGGTACAATGGCGGCTTTCTCGCGCGTGCCCCCGCGCACGTCGGGAAACCCTCCTTCCAGCTACTGCCTGCCTTGCCCACCATGGCGCATTTCTCGTGCTTTCCCGGCGCTCTCGCGCTGTCCGCCTTCCGCCAGCAACGCCTGCTTTCCACCCTCAAGCGCATCGATCCTGATATCGAAGCCGTCAGCGCTCAGTACCTGCACTTCGTGGCCGCTGACACGCCACTCTCGGCCGATGAATCCGCCCGTGTACAAGCGCTGCTGACCTACGGCTCGCCCGCACCGGCGGATGTCGAGGGCGACCGCTTTGTGGTCATTCCGCGCTTTGGCACCATCTCGCCATGGGCCAGCAAGGCGACCGAAATCGCCCGCCACTGCGCGCTGCCGCAAATCCACCGCATCGAACGCGGCGTGGAATTCACCGTCACGTGCAAGAAGGGCCTCATCCGCAGCTTGACGGGTACTGCCAAGCATCTGGACGACGCCACCCGCGCCGCCGTGGCCGCGCATCTGCACGACCGCATGACCGAAACCGTGATCGACTCGCGCGAAGCCGGTTACGGCCTGTTCGACGTGTTGCCCGCCAAGGCGCTGCGCTTTGTGGACATCGGCGGCGGTCGCCAAGCATTGGAAGCCGCCAACATTGAGATGGGCCTGGCCCTGTCCGACGACGAAATCGACTACCTGGTCGACGCCTACCGCAAGCTCGAACGCAACCCGACCGACGTCGAGTTGATGATGTTCGCGCAGGCCAACAGCGAGCACTGCCGCCACAAGATCTTCAACGCCGACTGGACCATCGACGGCGAGCAGCAGGACAAGTCGCTCTTCGCGATGATCCGTAACACGCACCAACTCGCGCCGCAGGGCACGATCGTCGCTTACTCCGACAACGCCGCCGTAATGGAAGGGGGCATGGCCGAGCGCTGGTTCCCGCACGCCGGTACCGAGGCCGCGACGGGCGTGCCGCAATACGGCCGCCGCGAAGCCCTCACGCACACGCTGATGAAGGTGGAGACGCACAATCACCCGACGGCCATTTCGCCGTTCCCGGGGGCATCGACTGGCGCGGGCGGTGAAATCCGCGACGAAGGCGCAACCGGCCGCGGCGCCAAGCCCAAGGCGGGCCTGACGGGCTTTACCGTGTCGAACCTGCTGCTGCCGGACGCCGAGCAATCGTGGGAAAACGCGCGCGATACAGCCCAGCTCGTGGCACACCGCAATCCCGCTGAAGCCGCACCGGGGCCTGTCGGCAAGCCCGACCGCATCGCGTCGCCGCTGCAGATCATGATCGAAGGCCCGATCGGCGGCGCTGCGTTCAACAACGAATTCGGCCGGCCCAACCTGGGCGGCTACTTCCGCGTCTACGAGCAGAACGTGGGCGGCACGGTGCGTGGCTATCACAAGCCGATCATGATTGCCGGCGGCATCGGCAACATCGACGCCGGCCACACGCACAAGCACGGACTGCCGGCCGGTACGCTGCTGATCCAGCTTGGCGGCCCCGGCATGCGCATCGGCATGGGCGGCGGCGCCGCCAGCTCGATGGCCACCGGCACCAACACTGCAGACCTGGACTTCGACTCCGTCCAGCGCGGCAACCCAGAAATGCAGCGCCGCGCCCAGGAAGTCATCAACGCGTGCTGGGCACTGGGTGAAGACAACCCGATCCTGTCGATTCACGACGTGGGTGCGGGCGGCATCTCCAACGCCTTCCCGGAAATCGTGGACGGCGCGGGGAAGGGCGCACGCTTCGATCTGCGCCAGGTGCATCTGGAAGAGTCGGGCCTCTCGCCGGCAGAAATCTGGTGCAACGAATCGCAGGAGCGCTACACGCTGGCCATTGCCCCGGGCGATTTCCCGCGCTTCCAGGCCATGTGCGAGCGCGAGCGCGCGCCGTTCTCGGTGGTCGGTTTCGCCACGGATGAACAGCAACTGCAAGTGGTCGACAGCGATGCCCCAGTGGATGGTGCCGACCACTACCCGGTCAACATGCCGATGGACGTGCTGCTCGGCAAGCCGCCACGCATGCACCGCGACGTGCGCCGCGTGGCGCAGGAACTGCCGGACGTGGACGTCACCGGTCTGGACCTGGAAGTCGTCGCACGCGATGTGCTGCGCCACCCGACCGTTGCCAGCAAATCGTTCCTCATCACCATTGGCGACCGCACCGTCGGCGGCCTGAACACGCGCGACCAGATGGTCGGCCCGTGGCAGGTGCCGGTGGCCGACGTGGCCGTCACCACGCTCGACTTCAAGGGCTACGCCGGCGAGGCGATGACGATGGGCGAGCGCACGCCGCTGGCCGTCATCAACGCGCCCGCATCGGGCCGCATGGCGATTGGTGAGTCCATCACCAACATCGCCGCGGCGCCCATCGACTCGCTCACGCAACTGAAGCTGTCCGCCAACTGGATGGCGGCCTGCGGCGTGAACGGCGAAGACGCCCGCCTGTACGACACCGTCAAGGCCGTCGGCATGGAACTGTGCCCGGCGCTGGGTATCAGCATTCCGGTGGGCAAGGACTCGTTGTCGATGCGCACCAAGTGGGAAGACGAGGGCGCTGCGAAGGAAGTCGTGGCACCCGTGTCGCTCATCGTCTCGGCCTTCGCGCCGGTGACGGACGTGCGCAAGACGCTTACGCCGCAACTCAAGCAAGTCGAATCGGCCAACGCACCGGTCGACACCACGCTGATCCTCATCGACCTCGGCCGCGGCAAGAACCGCATGGGCGGCAGCATTCTGGCGCAGGTCACGCAGCAGATCGGCAACAGCGCGCCGGACGTGGACGACGCCGAAGACCTCAAGCGCTTCTTCGCGGCCATCCAGCAACTGAATGCCAGCGGTGCGCTGCTGGCCTACCACGACCGCTCCGACGGCGGCTTGTGGGCGACCGTCTGCGAAATGGCGTTTGCTGGCCACTGCGGCGTGTCGATCAACGTCGATATGCTCACGCTTGACGACGCAGCCGATCATGGCGATGCCAAGAACTGGGCGCAGCAGGTCTCCGGCCGCCGCGCCGACCTGACCTTGCGCGCGCTGTTTGCCGAAGAACTCGGCGCCGTCATTCAAGTGCCGCTGGCCCAGCGCGACGCGGTTTTCGCGGTGCTGCGTGAGCATGGCCTGTCTGGCTGCAGCCACGTGATCGGCGCGCCCAACGCCAACGGCCACATTGAAATCTGGCGCGATGCCAAGAAGGTGTTCAGTGCCTCACGCATCGAGCTGCAACGCACTTGGACGGATGTCTCCTGGCGCATCGCCAGCCTGCGCGACAACCCCGAGTGCACGCAGAGCGAGTACGACATCCTCCTGGATGCCGAAGACCCAGGCATTTCGCCCAAGCTCACGTTCGATATTGCGGAAGACGTGGCCGCGCCGTTCATCGCCACGGGCGCCCGCCCGCGCATGGCGATCCTGCGCGAGCAGGGCGTCAACTCGCAGGTGGAAATGGCCTACGCGATGGACAAGGCCGGCTTCGACACCTACGACGTCCACATGAGCGACCTGCTGGCAGGCCGCACGAACCTCGCCAGCTTCAAGGGCTTCGTCGCGTGCGGTGGCTTTAGCTACGGTGACGTGCTTGGCGCGGGTGAGGGCTGGGCGAAGACGATCCTCTTCAACAGCATGCTCGCCGAGCAGTTCGCGGCGTTCTTCAACCGAACCGATTCGATCGCGCTGGGCGTGTGCAACGGCTGCCAGATGATGGCGAACCTCGCCCCGATCATCCCGGGCGCCGGTGCATGGCCGAAGTTCACGCGCAACCAGTCGGAGCAGTACGAAGGCCGTCTGGTGACGGTGCAGGTGGAAGCGTCCCCATCGATCTTCTACGCGGGCATGGAAGGCAGCCGCATCCCCATCGTCGTCGCGCACGGCGAAGGCTATGCCGACTTCTCGCAACAAGGCGACATCGACAAGGTGGCTGTCGGCCTGCGCTATGTCGACAACCGCGGCCAGGTCACGCAAGCGTACCCGTTGAACCCGAACGGCTCGCCGCAGGGCATTGCCTCGGTGACGACGCACGACGGTCGATTCACAGCGCTGATGCCGCACCCGGAACGCGTGTTCCGCGCGGTGCAGATGAGCTGGCATCCGAAGGAATGGGAAGCCGCCGGCGACGGCAGCAGCCCGTGGATGCGCATGTTCCGCAACGCACGCAAGTGGATGGCCTGATGCATGGCTGAGCCGATCAATGCATCACCGGTGCGGCTGGCACGGGCATGGCATGCCGTGTTGGCCGCCGTCATTGTCGTTGCGTTGATCGTGCAAGTCACCTTGACCGCCAGCGGTGTGGGTAGCCAGGTCTCGCTTGCAACGCGACTTGTCCGCTTGTTCAGCTACTTCACCATCCAAAGCAACATCCTGGTTGCGGTGGCTGCCATCTCTCTCGTGATGGACCCTGCGCGAGACGGCAAATGGTGGCGCGTACTCAGGCTGGATGGCTTGCTCGGCATCGCAACGACGGGGCTGGTGTTTCACATCGTGCTCGCGCCGATCTCGAAGGCAACGGGGTTGGCGCGCTTGGCGTCAGACGGCTTTCACTACGTCTCGCCATGGATGGCGCTTGTCGGCTGGCTGCTGTTTGGCCCCCGGCCACGTATTGGATGGTCGACCGTGGCGCTATCGCTGATCTGGCCGGCGGCGTGGCTTGCGTACACCTTCATGCATGGCGCGTTGAGTGGGTGGTATCCCTATCCGTTCTTGAATGCGGCGCAGATCGGGTATCCGGCTGCGCTGGCAAATACGGCGGCCGTGCTTGCTGGGTCGAGTGTCCTCGTCTTGCTGTTCAAGTCGCTGGATCGCTGGGTGCCTGCGCCGTTGCTGTCGATGCGACGTTGGCGTGCGGTGGATGAGGGCAATGCGAACGCGTGAAGATGCGTCTGCCAGGCAGCAAAGGAAAAACGCGCCAAAGGGTAACCTTGGCGCGTTTTTCTTTGATGTTTCACCAGAGACCGCAGCGCGCGGCACGCGGCGTCATAGCTCTCGGCCGAGTTGACCGTTACCGCGCCCTGCATCCACACATCAGGACGCGTGTGTCGATGTCAGATTGAGTGCCACTGCTTGCGCCACTTCAATGCCATCGATGGCCGCCGAGTAGATACCACCGGCATACCCGGCGCCTTCGCCGGCCGGATACAGACCTTCGACGTTCATGCTTTGGTAATCGTCTTTGCGTCGAATCCGGATCGGTGATGACGTGCGCGTCTCCACGCCGGTGAGCACGGCATCGTGCATCGCGAAGCCCGCGATCTTCCTATCGATCTGGGGAAGTGCTTCACGGATGGCTTCGATCACGTAGTCAGGGAGCGCCGTGCTGAGATCGGTCGGGTTCACGCCCGGCTTGTAAGACGGCTCCACGGTGCCGAGCGACGTCGATGGCCGGCCTGCGATGAAATCGCCGACCAACTGGCCCGGCGCGCGGTAATCGCCGCCGCCGAGTTCGAATGCCCGCTCTTCCCATTTGCGCTGGAACGCGATGCCCGCCAGTGGCCCGCCGGGATAGTCTTCCGGCGTGATGCCGACGACGATGCCCGCATTCGCGTTGCGCTCGGCCCGGGAGTACTGGCTCATGCCATTGGTGACCACGCGGCCCGGCTCGGAGGTTGCCGCGACCACCGTGCCACCAGGGCACATGCAAAAGCTGTAGACCGCCCGGCCATTGCTGCAGTGGTGGACCACCTTGTAGTCGGCCGCGCCGAGTTCCTTGTGGCCCGCAAACTTGCCGAAGCGGGCGCGATCGATCAGCCCCTGCGGATGTTCGATGCGAAAACCCAGTGAAAACGGCTTGGCTTCGATATAAACACCGCGATCGTGCAGCATCTGGAACGTGTCGCGGGCGCTGTGGCCAACGGCCAGCACGACGTGGTCGCACCGCAGCGTTTCACCGTTCGAGAGCTTGAGCGAGCGCACCTTGCCCTGATCGATTTCGATATCGTCAACCCGGGTTTCGAAACGCACTTCGCCGCCCAGTTCGTGGATGGTCGCGCGCATTTTTTCCACCATGCTGACGAGGCGGAACGTGCCGATGTGCGGCCGGCTCAGATACAGGATGTCTTCCGGTGCGCCCGCCTTGACGAACTCCTCGAGCACCTTGCGGCCGTAGTGGTGCGGATCCTTGATCTGGCTGTACAGCTTGCCGTCGGAAAACGTCCCAGCGCCGCCCTCGCCAAACTGCACGTTGGATTCCGGGTTGAGCACGGACTTGCGCCACAGGCCAAAGGTGTCCTTGGTGCGCTCGCGCACGGCCTTGCCACGTTCGAGGATGATGGGACGGAACCCCATCTGCGCGAGGATGAGCCCTGCGAACAAACCGCACGGCCCCATGCCGATCACTACCGGACGTGGGCGCGTCATGTGCTCGGGTGCCCGCGCGACAAAACGGTAGGTCATGTCCGGCGTCACCCCGCAATGCGGCGTGCCAGCCATCCGCTTGCGCACGGCCGCCTCGTCCTTGACTTCGACGTCGACGATATAGGTCAGCTTGATATCCGAGCGCTTGCGTGCATCGTGGGCACGGCGGAATACGGTATAACGGACGAGCCCGTCTGCCGCTACGCCAAGATCTGCGAGGCGCGCGAGAACTGCGGCTTCAAGATCGTCTTCGGCATGGTCCAGAGGGAGTTTGACTTCACTTAAACGTAGCATGGGTACTGAGTGCGGTTGCCACGGGAATCGTGGCGAATCCGCATTTTATAGGTTCAGCGACTTCTCAAATGGAAAGGCGCTGACCTGTTCGATTTCTTCGGACCACCGATTCCTGTCAAGGCCAATACCGTGTGAGCCTATGACTGCGTCTTCGCTACCACCGTCGATGGCCCGCGGATCAAGATCCAAAGCGCGTGGGACAGGACCCAGTTGCCATACTTGGCATGGTGTTCCGGGGGCTTGTCGTGCTCCTTGCCTGCAGGCAGATTGTCCGATGGAGCGACATTCCTACGCGCCCGAACTGCGCTCCTCCAGATACGGCTGCAACAACGCCCCCATCCAATGCATAAACACCTGCACCCGCACCGGCAAATTCCTCCGGTTCGGATACACAAACGACACCGGCATCGGCGGCGGGCGCAGGTCGGGCAGCACCTCCACCAGCGTGCCATCTGCAATGGCCGATGACAGCCCGGCATACACCGGCGCCTGGATCATCCCCAGCCCCGCGCGGCACGCGGCGTCATAGCTCTCGGCCGAGCTGACCGTTACCGCGCCCTGCATCGGCCGGAACGCCGAGCGGCCATCCACCGTGTATTCCCACCCTGGCGATTTCGTCCCCAGCGTCTGCACGTAATGGACGATGCGATGGTGGTCGAGGTCTTCCAGCGTCTTCGGCATGCCGTAGCGTGCGATATAGCCGCGGCTCGCGCAGTTGACCTGATGCAACTGGCCGAGCGGGCGCGCGATCAGGCTGCTGTCGGCGAGGGTGCCGATGCGCAGCACACAGTCGAACCCTTCGCGTACCGGGTCAACGCGGCGGTCGGTGCTGGAGAGCTCGATTTCCAGCTCGGGGTGTGCATCCAGCAGGGTCGGCAGGGCGGGGATGACGATGCGGCGCGCCACGCCCACCGGCATATCCACGCGCAGCCGGCCGCGCAGCGCCTGCGGGCTCTGGCGGAACATGGTCTGCAGTTCATCCATGTCGGCCAGCAAGTCCTGGCAGCGCTCGTAGAAGGCCTGGCCGTCTTGCGTGAGCTGCACCTTACGGGTGGTCCGGTGCAGCAGGCGCGTACCGAGCGTGGTCTCCAACTGCTGCACCGCCACCGAGGCCGCCGGTTTGGGAATGCTGAGGGCTTCGGCCGCGCGCGTGAAGCTGGCGAGTTCAGCCACGCGCACAAAAATCTGCATGGCTTCGAGTTGGTTGGCGGGCATAGCGGGGTGGGTCGATTGTTATCTGTGAGCAAACACAGCAATAGGATAGGCGATATTTATTCTGTGTTTATCGCCCAATACCATGCTCTCACGGTGCTCGGCACCCCTCACTCACTGGAGAGCAAGATGACCCAATCCCACACCCCCATCGCCATCGTGACCGGCGGCAGCCGCGGCCTCGGCAAGAACATGGTGCAGAAGCTGGCCCAGCGCGGCACCGACGTGATCTTCACCTACCGCAGCAACCGCGCCGAAGCCGAGGCGCTGGTGGCTGAACTGACAGCGCTAGGACGGCGCGCCGCCGCGCTGCAACTCGACGCCGGCAAGATCGCCACCTTCCCCGCCTTTGCCGATGCCGTGCGCGGCGTGCTGGCGCAATGGAACGCCGAGCGCTTTGATTACCTCGTCAACAACGCCGGCGTGGGCGTGCACGCCAACCTGGCCGAGACGACCGAGGCCCAGTTCGACGAACTGATGAACGTGCACTTCAAGGGCGTGTTCTTCCTCACACAGATCCTGCTGCCGCTGATGGCCGACGGTGGGCGCATCGTGAATATCTCGTCGGGGCTGGCGCGCTTTGCGCTGCCGGGCTACGGCGCGTACGCGGCGATGAAGGGCGCGGTGGAAGTGCTGACGCGCTATCTGGCGAAGGAACTCGGCCCGCGCGGCATTGCCGTCAACGTGGTCGCCCCGGGCGCCATCGAGACCGACTTCGGCGGTGGGGCCGTGCGCGACAACGCGAATCTCAACGCCATGGTGGCCGCCAACACGGCGCTGGGCCGCGCCGGCGTGCCGGACGATATCGGTGGGGTGGTGGCGTCGCTGCTATCGCCGGATAACCGCTGGATCAACGCGCAGCGCATCGAGGCCTCGGGCGGCATGTTCCTTTAAGCGCCTCGAACTGCCTTGCGTGGAGGTCTGAGGTCCATTCGCGGGCCTCTGAGGTCCAACGGTGGACGTCCAATGGTCCATTGATGGAGCAAAAAGGTCCGCGCGCCGAGCTCGGAGGTCCGATGCCGGGGCTCTGAGGGGCAAAGCTGGACCTCAAAGGTCCGACGTCGGAGGTCGGGAGGTCCGGCGGTGCACCTAAAAGGGGAGTGTCAGGATTTCCGTGTTCAAGGCTGGGGTTGAGAATCACACGGACGGTCGAACGAATCGATCTGCATAGAGGATAGCGAATTGGTTCATAGCGTCCTTCCAAGCGAGACCGGGGCGGTTCC
>NZ_JAELUI010000664.1 GCF_016429285.1 Ralstonia sp. ASV6 | reverse complement strand
CCCCCCCCCCCCCCCCCCCCCCCCCCCCCCCCCCCCCCCCCCCCCCCCCCCCCCCCCCCCCCCCCCCCCCCCCCCCCCCCCCCCCCCCCCCCCCCCCCCCCCCGTTTCAAGCAGAAGACGGCATACGCGATCAGGCGCCATGTCTCGTGGGCTCGGAGATGTGTATAAGAGACAGGTTCAGGAACGTCTCAACGTTCTTGGCCGAGGCGAAGCTGCCGATCTTGTCGCGCATCATCGCCTTCAGGTAGTGCGCCACGCGCGACACCGAGAAGATGTACTGAAGCTGTGCCGACAGCACCGC
>NZ_JAELUI010000663.1 GCF_016429285.1 Ralstonia sp. ASV6 | reverse complement strand
CCCCCCCCCCCCCCCCCCCCCCCCCCCCCCCCCCCCCCCCCCCCCCCCCCCCCCCCCCCCCCCCCCCCCCCCCCCCCCCCCCCCCCCCCCCCCCCCCCCCCTCTTTTCAAGCCGAAGACGGCATACGAGATCAGGCGCCATGTCTCGTGGGCTCGGAGATGTGTATAAGAGACAGGGATCACACGGTCGAGAAATTCGCCGATGCTCTCGCCGTGCAGGAAGCGGCGTTCCTCCGGCACGGTGCCCTCGAATACGCCGATGAACGCCTGTGCAAGCTCGTGCTCGGGAATCTCTCCCAGCT
>NZ_JAELUI010000662.1 GCF_016429285.1 Ralstonia sp. ASV6 | reverse complement strand
CCCCCCCCCCCCCCCCCCCCCCCCCCCCCCCCCCCCCCCCCCCCCCCCCCCCCCCCCCCCCCCCCCCCCCCCCCCCCCCCCCCCCCCCCCCCCCCCCCCCCCCTTTTCAAGCAGAAGCCGGCATACGAGATCAGGCGCCATGTCTCGTGGGCTCGGAGATGTGTATAAGAGACAGGGTTGAGCGCGGCGCCCCGCAAGGGCTACAAGGAAGTCGGATTTTGTCGCTGTGCCCAGCCGTGGGGACTTCTATTGGGGAAACCCCCAGGCACTTGCGGTACCGTTTCGGGTCACGTGGGATTCT
>NZ_JAELUI010000661.1 GCF_016429285.1 Ralstonia sp. ASV6 | reverse complement strand
CCCCCCCCCCCCCCCCCCCCCCCCCCCCCCCCCCCCCCCCCCCCCCCCCCCCCCCCCCCCCCCCCCCCCCCCCCCCCCCCCCCCCCCCCCCCCCCCCCCCCCTTTTTCACGCAGAAGACGGCATACGAGATCAGGCGCCATGTCTCGTGGGCTCGGAGATGTGTATAAGAGACAGGCCTGACGGTACTGCGCAATGATGCCCGGGATTTCCTCCGTGGCCAGCGCGCGCGGCTCACTGGTGGGCTCGTTGCCCGGCGTGCCGTCAGGGTGCACGACAAAGCTCTGCGCACCCTTGGCGACG
>NZ_JAELUI010000096.1 GCF_016429285.1 Ralstonia sp. ASV6 | reverse complement strand
GCACAGCGCCGTCCGTCGAAGCGACGCCCGACAGCGCCAGGGGCGCAGGCGTGGTGGCCACCGATGCGATGCGCTTCACCACTCGCACGCGCGATGTGTCCGGATAGTCCGTGTCGTCGGCGCCGCCACCCAGGCTGTTGGTGAGGCTGCGCAAGGCGTTGGCATACGCGCTCGGAATGCCTATCAGCGTCGCCAGATCGCCCTTGAGCCCCGCAATCAGGTTCATGACCTGGCTGGCCCACGTGAGCGGTAGTGTGGCCAGGGAAATGACCTGGCGCAGCATCTCCAAGCGCTGATGAACGGCCGCAACGAATGCCGTCATGCCGTCAAAGCTCATCGGCTCCAGCGTGAAATCGTCCACGGCAGCATCGGCCATCTTGTCGTTGCTGTCATAGGCCACATCCACCGCATCGACTTCCCCGGCCGCGACGGTGCCTCCGCCTGGCACGAAATCAATGGTGATGGTGCAAGAGCCGCCCTTGTCGTTGCTCTCGTGAACCGACCAATCGTGTGCGCGGACCCACTTGTCACCCAACCACGGGTGCGTCAGCCAGTCGGGGCCTGGCTGGTTAAGCATGTCCAGGAATGCATCGCGCTCCAGGTCGTAGTCCGGCCCAATGAAATAGGCGTTCAGCTTCCAGTCCCACGCCTTCGCGCCCAGGTCTTCCACCTCGGGCTCTTCTGCGCCGGGCAGCTCGTGCACGGCGAGGCGACGGCCGCCGCGTGCTTCGTGGCTCTCAGTCAGAAAATCGACGCCGCGAAAGCTCGCGCCGACCAAGCGGTCTTCCCAGCTCATCAGGGCGCTCCGTTCCAAACGTTACCGGTGTTCATCTGCACGTTGCCGCCTGTGGCCTGCACGGACTGGCCTTGCAGTACCAAGCCAGGCGCGAGGCCAACGGTCATCCGGGCGTTCACGTCCACCGGCTTCTGCTCGGCTGGCTTCAGCAGGTCTTTGAGGCCTTCCCACGCCAAGCCCAGACCGCCACCCACTGCGGCACCAATGCCTGTACCCAGGACGGGCACCACGCTACCCACCATAGCGCCCATAGCAGCGCCATTGAGCGCACTGGAGCCGTAGCGGGAAATTGCCGACTCTTCGCCAAAGACTTTCTCAAGGGCATAGTCACCCACCAGGGCACCCACGCCAGCGATGCCGCCGACCTTGCCCGCCTTCATCGCGCCCCGGCCAACGGCGCTGCCCGTCGCCCAGGCGGCAGCGCGGCCGATTGCACCGCCCGCCGCACCAGGACCACCCATCGCAACCGAAGCGAGGCCCGCAGCGCCTGCCAGTGCCCCCAGAGCGACCGTCGCGAGCGTGGTAGTGCCGACCAGGAGCGGATGCTTCTTCGCCAGATCGCCGAAGGCTTCAGCGGCCTTGCCGATTGCGGGCGTCAGGTTGTCCATGGCGGACTTTTGCGCCACGGCTGCGTCTTCCTTGGCCTGTTCCATCTTGAAGTCGGCCGTATCTGCAATGCCCTTAAAGGACGTGGCGATTTCCGCGCGCTCGGGGGCCAAGCCATACTGGCCGCGCACCTTTCCCAACACGTCTTTGGTGTATTCCTGATTGTTCATCACGCCCAGGAACGCCATCAGCGACTGCTGGTTGTGGAACACCTTGCCGACGGCCGTACCCTGCACCTGGGCGCTCATGGCTTCCAGAATCTGCCGCTGGCCTTCCTTGTCGTTCTTGTCAGTGGCACGCAGCTTGGCTTGCAGCTCTTGGAACTTGGCGTCTTTGGAGAAAATCGACTGCATCATGTCGATGGTGGCGCCCACCTTGTCGATGCCTCGGCTCTGGTAGTCCAGGAACACGTCATCAACACCCTTTAGGCGCTTTTCCTTCTCGCCGCGCTTCAGCTTCTGGCCGTTGGCCAGGTACTGCTCCGCCATGTACTTGCGGAAGTGCGGCGTGTTCAGCTCGTTCAGCAGGTCGCGCAGATTGTTGCCTGCCTCGTCGCGGGTGCCTGCCGTAATGACCGATGCCTGATTCCAGGCGGCCAGCTTCGCAAAGCCTTCCTTGCCCGATAAGCCCAGGTTGCTGGCCATTGCCATCTGCTGCGGCAGCCACTTGGCCATATCCCGCAGCTCGAAGCCGCCCGCCTGGCCGGCCACCATGGCAGCGCTCAGGATTTGCGGCATGTCTTCCGCACTGATCTTGAATGACTGCTTCGCGCGGATGGCGATGGTGGCCAGTGCATTGGCGTCGGTGCCGGATGCCGTGGCGGCCTTCATGATGCCCGGCAGCATCTTCATCGCATCGGTATCAGACACGGTGCCGGACGCGATCATGGTGTCGAGTGCTTCCGCCGCCTGCTCGCGTGTGCCACCACCTTCACGACGCGCCTTGTTCACAGCATCCTCCAGCGACTTGGCACCGATCTTACGGCCCGCGGCGTCGCGTTCGGAATAGGCGGTATTGGCCATGTTGGCCAGGCGCCGGTCATAGCTCATGGAGCGTTCCGCAGGCCCCTTGAGCGTATAGGCGGCAGCACCGATGCCGGCGATGGCAGCACCAGTGAACTTCAGGCCGGCAGCGGCTTTCTGCGCAGCCGTCAGACGCCCCATTTCGTTGGTCAGCTCCGTGACCTTCTGGCGCATCTGGCCGACGGCTGCGGCTTGCTCGCGCCACGACATGGTGCCGGAGCGCGCCAGGCGGTTGTACGCCGCTTCGGTTTGTTGGATTTCGCGCTGAATGGCGCGCTCCGAACGCACACCCAAGGTTTCCCGCGCGTTGGCAAGACGCCCATATTCGCTACGTTGGCGCGCCGCACTTTTCTCTGCTGCCTCGGCGGCTTTCTGTGCAGCCTTCTCGCTGGCGGTGGCCGTCTTGGCTGCTGCCTGTTCTGCCACTTTGGCAGTCTTCTGAATCGCGGCCTCCGCGCCCGCGTCAACGACTTTGATTTTGACCGCTACATCAACGGAGGGCGACGACATGAAAAAAGCTCCAGTACCGGAAGGTATCTGGAGCTTATCGGGGGGACTTCGCTACTGGCAGCCGGGAAATGTTTCCTACCAGCTCTGGCGCGCTACTCGAATTTCTTACCGTCCATCTCGGCTGCGATCTTGGCCCAGGTGAACAGCTCGGGCAGCGGCATGGCTCTGACGACGGGCAGCGGCTGGTGCAGCACGCGCGCCACCAATGCCGCAGCGAGCAGCACGCGCGCTACTTTTTTCGCGCTGCGGCCGTGGTTTCATCCTCGGGCGGCGTTTCATCGCCTTCGGCTGTCGGTTCCCGGGCTTCCTCTTCGTCGGCCTCAACGATGGCGTCGGCCATCTTCTCGGCCCGGCGATAGTCAATGCCGCGCAGCTTTTTCACCATCTCTTCGTCGGTGCCCGTCAGGCTTGCGATCAGCGCAATGCGTTGCGCTACGCCACCGCGCTTGTCGAATGCCAGATAGTCTTCGGCAATCGTATGGTCGCGGAAGGTCAGGTGATTGATGGTGGTTTTGCCGAACGGTAGCGGGTGCTTCAGGGGTAGTTTTGCCATGGCGTTGGTCTCTTCAGTGGCTGGTAAAGGTCAGGCTGCTGCGTGCAGCGCCTCACGCAAGGCATAGCCCATCAGCGGCCACACCTTTTGCACAGCGTTCTGGCGCGCGATCTTGCGGCCGATCTCGGCGTTGAAGTTCTCTGGGCTGGCGCATGCCGATTCACCGGTCACTGTGAAACCGTTGCGCAGTACCAGCACGCAGAAGGTCAACAGGTGCAGGGACGGGTGACGATCACGAAAGTGATCGCGGCCATCGCGCCCGGCCATCATGCCGTCTTCGGCGGTGAAGTAATGCTCGCTTGCGATGTTCGCTTCGATGTCGGCCGGCGTAACACGCGGCGCAGTCAGGGCCAGGGCCTGAATTTCTCTCTCGATGTTGTCCATGGCTTGCTCTTAGGAAATCCGCTCGGACGTGTTGGCCAAGATGGTCACCTTGCTTGTGCCATCGTCCATAGCTACGGGTTCAGACGTGAACGCCTGGCTCAGGAGGTACACGCTGCCATCTGCCATTCGCACGGTCACGTCTTCGTTCTCGATGGCGTTGATGGCATCAATGTCCAGACCCGGCGTCAGGTTCAGGCTCAGCTCCAGCTTGGCCGGCATGCTGGAGGCAGTGAATCCTCCGTCTTGCGCCAGGCGGCCGGGCTTGTGCTCACGTTTCGTGCCGCTGGGCGTGAACGTACCGGGCTTGTCGGCCAGCGGCAGCTTGCCGATGGACGGCACCGACACGGTACGGATGTTGTTGAGTTGGGACACGTTGAACTCCCTTCAAATTGCGTTGAAAACCAGGACTGCGCGGGCGTCGATCAGACCACCGGCACAGCCTTGCGGAAGCGCGAGCGGCCCGCGAGGATGTAGAACGGCGAGTTGACCACCGGGTCATCCAGGAAGTTGAAGCGGCTGGGGTTGTCCGGGTCTTGCTCCACCACCAGCGTGCTCTTGTAGTAGCTGTACGCCTGCACCCAACCGTATTGCGCCATCAGCACGTTTTGGTAGAGCGACAGCAGGAACGCTTTCACGCCGTCTTCCGTGGTGATGGGCAAGCCAGGCCGGTAGCCTTCGTCCGTCTTAGCCGCAACGGTTCCCCGGAACTTCTTGATGGCGCCTATGCGCTGCTCATAACGGATGCGCTCCATGACCTCGGCCACATTGATGTCCAGGTAGGCGTCGTCCGTGCTGCCATCGGAGCGATGCTGGTACATCGAAATCAGGCGCTTGATGTAGCAGGCACCATCCGTGCCCACTTCCATGAGGCTCATGCCCTTGAACAGCAGGCTATTGCCGTTCGTCCAGTCGTGATAGCTCGTGGCCACAAGCCCAGGCAGCGGCGTACCTTCCAGCGAAATCACCGGGTTGTTGTACAGCTTCGGCGCGGCGGCAGCGGCCAGCGTTGCAGCAGCCTCCCACGTCGTGGGCGGGTTGATGCCCAGCGACAGGTCCGTGATGTGCTCGTAGTTCTTCGTCTCGCCAAAGCTTGCCGCTGCTGCATAGTCGCCACGATATGCAGCGAATGCGCGGAAGCCGGCTTGCACGGGCACCTTGTAGCGGCGTTGGCTTTCCGCATGCCATGCCGCCAGTGTTGCGGCATCGTTGATGCCCAGCACGACGTAGCGGAACCACTTCTGACCAATCAGCGTTGGCAGATCGCCCGCCAGCGGGTCACCCGTGCCACCTGCCATGGCAGTCAGCGCTAGCGTGAGCCCTGTCGGCATGTCTTCGCCATACAGATTCAGCCGCAGGTCGATGGCGTTGCCGCAGGTGCCCTTGTGGCGCGCGGTGAGCGTTACCACAGCGCCGGCCGCAACCGCAGTCACAGGAATATCCGCGCCTGCGTCCGTGATGGCTTGTGCGATGGCGGTCGCAATCTGCGCAGCGGTCTGGCCGGCAGTAACGCCCACAGTGATGGCGCGTTGAGCGATGTACAGCGCAAGAGTACCGTCACTGATAGCCGCATTGGTGACGTTGATGGAGCCGGTAGCTGCCACACCGGCCGCGTTGTCCGCGTAGGGCAGCATGTACAGGTCGAACGTCTGATCGACAATGCGATAGCGCGCGGCCATCTGCGCCAGCATCGAACCATCGCCCGCCTTGGTCTTGGCATCCGCGACGCTGGCGACACGCACCAGCTCGCCAGCCGGTGCCGTGCCGGTGGCCAGCTTCTGACCGACCAGGAGCACAACGGGCAGATCACCGCCCAGGCCCGCTTGGCTGCCGTCAATCTCGATGTACGCGCCCGGATAGCGCAGCGCCTGCGGCACTTCACTGAAGGTAATGGTCACAGCTTTGCTCCCGTGTAGTTGAGCCTGTCAAATGCAGGCGGGTCCGGTAGGTAGTTGGTAATCAGGGCGTCGAACTCATAGCGATCGCGCCAGTACAGGTCGCCGTCGGTGTATTCCAGGACTTGGCCACCGACGAATTTGATGGGGCGCACGCCAGGCTGGAGCTGCCAGCCCAGCAACAGCGTTTTCACGGCAATGCGGTACTTCAGCAGCTCATCGTCCGTATCGCCTTGCTTGTGTGTGCGGCGGTTCTCGATGGCTATCACCACATCGAACGCCAGCGTCACGTTCTCGGCCCGCTCGCCTGCGTGCTGCACCTTGTCTGCTGCGCGCACGATCCATGCGGCCGGCAGCGGCAACGCTTCAGGGCGAACCTGGGCGAACTCGGCGGCGCCAGCCACCTGCCGAAACCAAATGCCTGCGAACTCGGCAGGCTTCGGCTTCACGTGTTCAATCAAGGGCGTCAGCGAAATCACAGCCCGACCTCATCAATGTAGGTGCGGCCAAAGCGGCGCGGCGCGCTTTCAATGATGGCCAAGTCATCGGAAGGCACCGGGTCATCGGGCGCGGGTGGCACCAGACTGATATCGCCGCGCGCATGCGCCTTGAGCGTGTCGATGACGCCCTCATAGGCGCGGCGCACATCGTCCGTCATGGCCTCCGCGCCTTGCAGGTAGTACAGCGCCACAGTGGACGCCAGCCGGGCCAGCAGCGTAGTGCGCACCGCCTCAGGGATGCTGTACGACAGCAGCAGCGCATCGGCGTCTGCCAGTGCACGGTCGATGGCATCCAGGGCGAGCGTGACGGCCTCTTGCTCGCGCGGCGTGAGGTCGCCTAGGTCGCCTCCCTCAATGGCTGTGCGCAGCGCCTCTTCCGGCACCATGTCGAAGTCGGCGGGCACCGCCAACTGCGCCAGGCGCCGGGCGTTGCTGCGCGCCAGCAGGTCAGAGCGGGAGGCGAAGCCCATTACTTGCCTGCCTTCTTGGTGGCGGGCTTGGACTTCGCGCCGTCGTCTTGCGACTGCTCGGCCGTGTCTTCTGCGTCCTCGGGCATGTCGTCCGGGCGCGTGTCCGTCACGTCCAGCATCTGCTCTTCTTCCAGGCGCGTGGCCGTGGCTTCGTCCACTTCCACCTTCTGCCAGGCTTGGCCGAAAGCGAAGCCGCAGCGGAAGAAACGCTCAATGCGTTGCTTGGGCTGCGTGCGTACGTACAGTGTCTTCACGTTGAATCTCCGAAATCTGCCTCTGCTCACAACCCGGCGGGACAACTCCCGCCGGGGGCGCTCCTGCTCTCGCTACGGGGGTATGAGTTGGTTACATGAAGGGCGTAACGATCAGCCCCACCTTGTTGTAGTTGGTGTTGGTGGCGCCGTTGGCGTTCTGCACGGCCTTCAGCAGGGCTTCGGCCGCAGCTTGGTTGTCCGGGCCGCAAACCAGCAGGTCGGGCACGATGCCGAGCTTGCGACCACCATCGCCCTTGAACTTCATCATGGCCGTGTAAGCCGCGTTGAAGTTGTCGGCGTTGAGCGGGGCCTTGGAGCCGAACGCGCACTGCCAGAAGCCGTAAGCCGCCTCGCCACGCCAACGGCCACCGAAGCTGTACACGTCCAGGTCGAACACGTTGGGGTGCTGCGTGGAGGTGATGCTGTCGAACTGCGCGGGCGTGCGCTCTTGCAGATAGATGGGCGACGGTGCGCGCTTCGTGCACAGCAGCACCCACGGCGCACCGGCGCCGTCCTGCATATTGCTCACGCTGGTGGCTGCGCCCGAGCCGTCTTCGTTCGCATACACCGGATGGTCGGTGTCGAAGAAATACTGGCCGTCATAGCAAGGCGAGGTGAAGCCAGCCGCCAGCGCTTGGAACACCAGATCGTTCTTCAGATCGGAAGCTGACTGACCGGCCGACTCGGCAATCGTGCCGTACTGGCCGACTTGATCGTCCTCGATGTCGGTGCGCTCCACATCCACCGTGCATTCGAATTTCCGGTTCGGGACGTTGTAGCCGTTTTCCTTGAACTTCTTGTGCATGCGTGCACCGATCCATTCACGGAAGGCCGGGAATTGGCTCAGCCACTCATATGTGTTCGACTTGCTGTTGCTTGTCACCGGCTTGGCGACTTTCTTCCAGTCGTCCGCCGTGAGCACCAGGCCGGCGTTCCAGCGGGCAATCAGCGTCGTCTTCAGCGCGTCCAACTGCGCTTGTGTGAGTGCACCCATCGTTTTCTCCTGTTGGGTTGTTTCGGGGTGATTCCTTCGTCTTGGGCCGCAACGCCAGTTAGGCCGTCTTCGGACCCTTGGCGGCGATGTACTGTTCGGGCGTCACACCCATGCGGGTGCACATGGCCAGCTCATCCTTGGTCAGGCTATGTTTGCCGTCGCCACTGCCTTCCGTTTGCTTGTCCAAGAGAGCCAGCGGCTTGCTCGCGTCCAGGTATTCGGTCAGCGCGGCCAGCGATTGCTTTTCCGCCCACGGCTTCTGCGCCGGGGTCAGGCGTCCATCGGTCAACGCGGCTTGCAGCAGATCGCCGTGTTGCTTGCGCTCGGCGGCCAGGGCGGCTTCGGCTTTTTCTTTCTCGATGCCGTCCACCCTGGCCTTGAGCGCATCGCGGTCCTGCGTCAAGGCAACGACTTGTTGGGCCAGGCCATCGCGGTCTTTGGTCAGCGCTGCGAGCTGCGATTTCAGGCCGTCACGCTCGGTCGTGAGCGCGGCGATTTCTTGCTGCGACATGTCGAACTCCCCTTCTCGAAAGTTGAATTGCTTGCGGGCCAGAGCGGCCACGGCTTCTAGCCCATCCAGGGCGGGTGTGTTGGTGAGTGCGACCGAAAGGATTTCGAGCACTTCACCGGTGACGGGGCTGTAGAAGAAGACGGCGCTGATGTAGCGGTACTTCTTCTGCGCGATGAGTTGGGCGGCGTCATCCACCCAAGCGATGTTGGTGGCGTAGAGCCCTTTGCCTTCGCGCCATTCGAGCGTGCGAGGAATCCAGCCAGCCGCATCGGCGCGCTGGCCATTCACTTCCTTGTAAATGCTCTGGTGGTCGTAGTCGATGAGGATGTCGTTCTGCTGGCGCGCGGCAACAGCAATGACGCGGGCAGCGATGGCGGCGTCGAGCTGCCATGCAGGGCAATCGAACGGTCGACCATCTGTGGCCTTGAACGGGCCGGGCGGAAGCAGATGCGCTTCGGTCGGCGCGGCACCATCAGGCGCAGCCACCAGCTCGAAGGCCAGTACGGCAACTGCGGATTGGATGGTGGTTTTCTGCGTCACGGCGTTGCTCCTTGTCGATGAGGAGCATTCTTGCCGTGGGGGGTGTTTGGGTCAGCGCGGGAAACGTTTCGCACCAGCCAAGAGAGGCGACGCGTTTAAACGCGCTCAGAGGCGTTCGGCTTGGTCCCAGTCCCGTGGCAGGGGCCTGGGGCTGAAACGCGTTTTTAAACGCCTTTCAAACGCGAATGGAGGCATCCGCAAAGCGGCGCCACCGTGAGGGGCGCCGGGTGCCGTCAGAAGAGGTCTAGCTGGCGGTCGTCGTCTTCGCGGCAGATGTTGAGAATCTGGCGGGACGATAGGTGATGGCGGCGGGCCAGTGTGTTGATGCTTGCCTGTCCGCGATCCCTGCGAATCTGCGCGTCACGCACGCGGATAAACAGCTTGTCGGCCTTGGGCAGCCAGCAGCGGCCGTCTGAATCCAGGTGCGGCGCGAGCGTGGAGCGCAAGCGCGCCAGCTCGTCCGGCTCCAGGCCGAGCGCTTGGGTGCGATAGAGAGGGATGCTGACGTTGACCCCGCCGTGATGCGTCAGCCAATTACGTGCACGGCCGAAGCCCAATGCGCGCACGACAGCGCGCAGCACAGCCGGCAGCGTCTTCAGCAGCTCTTCATCCACGGCCGGATAGGCGTTGTCCGCGCGTTCGGTATCGACTGACGCGGCCGGCACAGGAGGATGACGAAAGCACGGAAGCGAGTTCGGCATGGGTTACCCGCGCGCGAGCCAGCCCTTGAGGGCTTCAGCAACCGTTTGGCATTCCTTGACGGCAAGGCTGTCCAGATCGGGCACCTGGCGCCCCACCTGGCGGGCGCAGAACGCCAGCAGCGCCGGGCGCGTTGCCTTGTCCACCTTGCCGGCCTGGCCGAGCTTGCCCCACAGGCGCACTAGGTGCGCAATGCGCGGCGGCACTTCGGCTGCCTTGCCTGCGGCCTTGTGGAAGACACGGCGATGGCGCGACCAGCCCCGGCGCTCGTAATCGTCCAGGACTGCCCCGAGCTGCGCAAGGTTCAGAGTGCTGGCGGACACGCGGCCGTCAACCACGGCTGCGCCGTGACGGGCCAGCAGATCGCGGTGGGTGTCATCCGACCAGCCCGGCAGGTTGGCCGTGGCCCAGCCTTTGGCGATGCCGACAAGCTGGCGATAGTGCTTGATGAGGGAAGTGGACATGTTCATGCCTCCGGCATGTGGGGCACGTCCGCGCCGGTGCCAACCCCACCACGGAGGGTGGTACTGCGCTCCAGAGTGCCGATTTCTTCCTCAAGAGCACACTTGATGGCGCGCGCCTCGCCCAGCAACTGCTCAAGCACCGCATGAGGCTCCAGGCATGCTTTGACTGCGATTTCTTCGCTGCCTGTGGCCGAGTCACCGGACAGCACCCACTCCAGGTCGCGCAACGCGCTGGCGACACGCTGCAAATGCGTCGCAAACGCACGATGCAGAGGCGTTCGCGCGCAGATGCGAAGCGTGTCTGCGGCATCCTCTACACGGGCGTACACGTAGTTCAAGCTTCCCCCGCTCATAGTCAAGCCCCCGCGCCCAGGATGCGCACGCCCGTTCCCTTGCGGCTGGCAAGCCAGTTAATCCAGCGGGCCAGCGCGTCGCCCTTCGCAGAGTCGTCCGGTGTTTCCGGCGCCTCGGGCACGCCTGGCACAAGCAACTTCTCGCTCTTCCGGCTGTGCCGCGCAGCCACGCTAATCAGGTCCACCACCGCCTCGCGCGGCCCCTGCGCAAAGGCAATCGCGCCGTCCGGCACTACATCAGCGAACTCGATCAAGCTGCTTTTCCAGCAATAGGCGTAAATCTTCATCACTCCCTCCGGCTGCTCATCAGTACCCGGCCACCACGCCAGGCAGACACCCGCTTGCGCGGGCGTTTCGCGGGTGGGCTAGTTAGGCGGCCGCTGCATCCTTCAGCGCCTTAGCTGCCGAGAACTTTGGCGCCCGCTTGGCGGCAATGGCGATGGCTTCGCCCGTCTTCGGGTTGCGGCCGGTCTTGGCTGCGCGTTCCACGGAGCCGAACTTGCCCAGGTCGGTAATCGTCAGCTCGTTGCCGGCCCGCACGGTGTCAAGAATGGTTTCGGTCAGGGCGTTGAGCAGGTCTTCGGCCTTGCCCTTGGTCACTTCGGCCTTGTCTGCGAGATGCTTGATGAGTTCTTGCTTGGTCATTACAAAGGTTCTCCTAAGGTTTGCCGCGAAGCGCTCGCGGCGGGCGTTACTGAAATCGAACGGCTTGAGCGTTACAGTGCGGCAAAGTCCAGGGTGACGGCGGTGGGCTTCTTGGCGCCCTCGGCACGCTCGTAGAAGCGGATGTAGGCCGTGGTGCCCACCACATCAACCGATTCGCTGATGGCCTGCATGGCGCGGGTCCACTTGTCGTCGCTGATGGCCAGGCGGCGCAGGGCGAGCACGCGGCCGGTGTTGATCTTTCCTTCCTTGTCCGTCTCGAAGGCTTGCTGCACCAGCACTTGAATCTTCGGGTCGCTGCCCTTGGCCCATTCCTTGATGCACTCGTCGATGAGCACCTTGGCGGCTTGCAGGCGTTCATCGAAAGCGATGTTCTCGGCCTGGGACACAACTACCTGCTGGCGACCGTCGAACGTGCTCAAGGTGACGTTGCCCTTTGCGCCGCCCAGCTTGACTTCGTAGCGCTCGGCCGACAGCGATACAAAGGCGTCTGTGTCATTGAAGGCTTGGCGCTTGAACTCGGCCATAGCGGCTTGTAGCGCCTTGGCTTTGGCCACCAGCTCGCGCACCAGCTCGTCGCGCTGGAGGTCGATAGGGTGGATGGTCGATTCGGGCACCAGGTGGCCGCGCGCGTTGGCGCGGTAGCCGGCCGGAATGGCTGCGGGTTGCTGTGTGGTCATGATTGGCGTCCTTTCTTCAGGTTGGTGATTGCGTCGCGCACGTGGCCGGGCATCTCGGTTTTCGGCGGTAGCGGTGCGCTCACGGCTACCGGGCCTACGGTGGTGGTTGTGGATTGGCGGCGAGCCTCCGGGGTGCCGGTGCCGGCAATGCCACGCCGCTGCGCTTCCTGGCCCGCCTCGGCTTGGCCTGCCGCGCGGGCAGCCTGGCCAGCGATGACGGAGCGCAGCCAGCCGTGAGACTTCAGCGGCAGCTCTAGGCGGCCCAGGTTGGCTTGGTCCACGGCGTAGCTGAAGGCCGAAGCCCACAGCTCCATCGGCGCCGCGTACACGGTGCCGTCGCGCTTGACCTGGGCCGCACGCAGCTCCGGTTCCAGCTCGCGTATGAGGTTGGCCATGCGCCCGCTGGAGAGCTGCGTTTTCTTCGGGCCGAACAGTCCGATGTAGCGCAGCAGCGGCTTGACGAAGGTGTCACCGGCCGGGTGCACATCCACCAGCGCCAGCAGCATTTCGCGCACGCCGTCATCGGCCAGCAGCACGTCCAGGCTCATCCGCACGCGGCAGTTTGGGCAGCACACTTCAGGCAGCGGCATTGCCACCCTCCACGAACTCCGGATTCGTCTCGCGCAGGCGGCGGTACAGCACGCGGCGGCGCCCGGCGTACATGGCCTGAAGGCGCGCCAGGTTGGCTTCTGAGCGTGCCAGCTCTTCCATCTGCCACTCCACATCGCGCACGGCGCGAAACTCTTCGCGGTCGAGCAGGCAGAGCTGGCGCTGTACGCCGACGCGCAGGCGCAAGCGTTGCCATTCGGCCCGGACGCGGCGGATACCCGCCATCAGCTCGGCCGCAACTGGCCCTTGGGTGATGTCTGCAAACCGGTTCATGTCGTAGCCCTCGCTTTCAATGCATCAGGAATTGGGAAATCGGCTTCAATCCAGGCCCGGAACGCTGCGGCCTCAAAGGACGGCGCACCCTCAGCAAGGGCATCGAGAATGCGCACAGCAGCCGCGCCACTAGCAGTTACCCGGGTTCGGCGTCGCTTTTGCTCCACGACGATGGGCTGACGTTCTTGGTGGGTTGTCATGTCGCGCCTCACGCCAGCGATTGCAGGCACAGCGCCTGCTTGGCCACGGCATCCACCAGCTTCACGTCCAGCGCGCGGCCACGGCGGAATTCCTTGATGCCCGCCACCAGGCCCTCCACCAGCATCCGCGCGCTGCCCTTGCAGTACTGGTAAAGGCGCTCCACCACCTCTTCGGGCACGTCTTCGGTGCCGAAGCCGGCTTGCACCAGGGCGGCGGCGTCTTCCAGGTTGATGGCGCGCACCGTCTCGGGCCAGAAGCCCGTGCGCGAGCGGATTTGGTCGAACTGGCCATGCAGCGGCTTGATGAGGCCAGTGAGGTGTTCGGTGCCGACGAGCACGATGCCGATGTTGGCCAAGTCACGCAGGCGGCGCAGCGTGTGGAGCTGGTGCGGCGTGAGCGTTTCGGCTTCATCCACGATGAGCAGGCTGTCGGTGTTCTTCAGCGCTGTGACCACCGAGCGGAACTTGTCGTCAATGCTGCCCTTGCCGTCGTAGCCGGTCACTACGCGGGCCAGCAGGCGCACAAGGCTCTGAGGCGTCATGGTCGGCGTGGCCTCAATGAGGTGCGTATTCGGGTGCGTGGCCACGTACCGCTTGAGCGCAAAGGTCTTGCCGGTGCCAACGTAGGCGGTGAACACGGCGAAGTTGCGGTAGCGCCGGGCCATACCGCAAGCGGCATGCGCCAGCTTGTACACACTGGTTTCGACCGCAGGCACCACATCGGCTTTTGTTTCCTCGGCATGACGCATGGCTGATTCCACCGATGCCAGCAGCTTGCCGGGGTTGGTGGCATAGCTGCCCTTGAGAATCTGGTTCAAGCTGCTCGCGCTGATGCGCGCCAGCCGGGCCAGTGCGGCTTGGGTGTAGCCACGCTCTTCCATCCACGGGCCAATGCGGCCGATGAGTGCCACGTCAGCGGCGGAGTAGTGGGCGGGCCACTGGGTCGTTTGCTTGTCCATGGTGTTCTCCGGTTATTTGTCGTTGTCTTCGAGCATCGTCAGGTCGAGCAGCAGCGGCGCATCGTCGGTGTCGTCCACCAGGCGGGCTTCCACTTCGATGGCGGGCAGCACGCCATCGGCCACGCTGTCGGCGTCGAGCACGATGCCCGCGCGGGCCTTCTGTTCGTCCATCTTCTGTTGCAGGCGCTTGATGGCATCTGCGGCGCGCGCCTGGCGCTTTTCTTCCAGGCGGTTGGGCGCGATGGCGTCAATGGTGCGCACCAGATGCGCGTCGCAAATCCAGCGGCCTTCCTGTGTACGCATGACGGCCACGCGGTCATCCATCAGGTCGTATTCCATGACCACCTTCTGGCCGTTGAAGGCATGCAGCTCGGCGTGCCCATAGGAGCGCTTGCCGTGCTTGACGGCGGCGCGATGCACGGTCAGCACGACTGCCTGGCGCTTCAGCTCCGTCACGTTGGCGTGCGGCGGGAGCGGTGCCAGTTGCGACCAGATCGCGGCGCGCGTGGTGCTCTGGTCTTCCGGGTGTGGCCGGTTGGCGTAGCGGTCCAGCCAAGCGTTGAATGCGTCGGCGAACTGGGCCAGGGTGGGCAACGTCATCCGACCGGCTTTGACCTCGCGCACGGTGTGGTTCAGCACTTCGGGCGCCATGTCTTCGCCGCAGTAGAAGGCTGGTTGCCAGAGCTTCAGGAAGTCGTCTTTGACGATGCGGAAGAAGCGCTCTACCCAGCCCTTGCCGTGCGGATTGCCAGGGATGGCATGGATGATTTGCTGCACGCCCGCGCGGGCGTAGAAGCCGGTCATCTCATCGCTCATCAGCTTGTTCTTGTAGCCCGAGCCGTTGTCGATGTAGAGCATCGGCGGCACGTGGTTCCAGCGCGCGAAGCACTCGGCCCACATGTTCTGCACGGCATACGTGCCTTCGTGCTCGTCGGCCCGCCAGCCCACCGGGTAGCGACTGCGCATGTCAATCGCCACGGTCAGCTCCGGGCGCCAGATGTCACCGGTGACGGGGTGTGCCAGGTACACGTCAGCGCGGTAGCCGTCAGCCACGTACACGTCGCCCGGCAGTGCGTTTTCGGTTGAGCGGCGGATGTATGCCTTCTCGGTCAGGCGGTAGAGGTTGCGGCCGATGCGCGCGGGGCTATTGCGTCCGAGCATTGCGGGAACTCCCGATAGATAGTTGCGAACTTGGTCGTAGCTGACCGCGAAGCCATCGACTTCCGCCAGGCGGCGGTGGACGGCGGACATGTCGGGCTTGCCGGGCGCGTTGAAGTACTCCAGCGCAGGCCCCCACCAGCCAGCGGCCTCCACCACGCGGCCCTTGTGGTCCGGTAGCAGCGCAGTCACGCCGCCTTCGCGGTACTGGGCGCACCACTCGCAGATGGCGGAGCGCGAGGGCGTCTTGCGGCCGGCTTTGGCCGCGCCTGCCAGCGCCATGGCGAAGTGATTAGGCAGGTTGCCCGCCTCGCCGCGCTCCAGCAGCAACGCCACCGCGTTGTTCTGCGTCACGCCGTCTTCCACCATGGCGCGCACATACGCCACCACCGTCTCACGCCACGTTGCTACTTGCCGGGCGCGGTCGGTCGCCTCGCGCCACGGGTCGCGGGCGCGCAGTGCCAGCACCTTTGCCGTGGGCATGACCGCTACCGCGCCACCTGCGCTGCCTGCGTCCACGCGCTGAACCAGTTGTGCCCGTGCCATGGCTTATTCCCCCTTGGCCTTGTTGGTGGAACCCTTCGGACGGCCAGCGCCGCGCGGCTTGGCGGCGTCACGCTTCTCTTGCCGGTTTGCGGCCTCGGCGGCGTGACGGTTTTCGATCATCGGGTAGTCGATCAGCCATTGACGGGCCTCGTTGGGGCTGAGGATGTGGGTGCCTTGGATGCGCTCGGGCATGTCGTCTTCGCGCACGAGGCTGGCCATGTGGTCAATCAGGTCCAGGCCACGCGAAGCCATGGCGTGCGCCGTCACCCAAATCTGTTCCATCTGGAGGCGCCATTCGGGCGACTCTTCGCCATTGACCTCTTCAAACAGCTTTCGCAGGCTGTTCACGTTGAGTTCAACGCCGAGTTGAAGGGCCATGCACTCTTCGCGGATTTCCTCGGTGCGCAGGAGGAATTCGGTAGTGCGGTTGACTTGGGACAGGCGCTTGACTTGCGAGTGGGCGCGCTCCAGCTCGGCTTCGTAGTTCTTCTCGCGGCGCTTCAGCGCGCGAATCTCTTCCTTGAGTTCGGCCACCGTCATCAGATCGGCCTTGCCAATGATGTCGTTGCCGGATTCGGCGGCTTGGTCGATGACTTCCTGCGGCAGCGACGCCAGGAGCATCACCTTGACCTTGCCGAGCGCCAGCACGTCTTCCCGTTGATCTTGGGGCAACTGGGCAACGAACTTCGCCATGCGCATGGCTTCGTAAACGCGCTGGGGCGCAAGGCCGTTTTCGTTGATCCAGGCATAGAAGCCTGCCGTATCCGAACGTTCGGATACGTTGCCATCGTTGCCAAAGTTGCCTAGGGACAGTAGCTCTTGGGCACGGAGAAATGCCATTCCGGCGCGGGTAATTTCAAACATTGCCCGGCCGATTGAGTCGGCACCGATTCGTGCCAGCTCGCCCAAGTCATCAGTGGTCACGTTGAACTGTGATGCGATGGTGGCGAGGTTGGCCACGGGTGCAAAAGCAACAGCCTGTGACGGGGCCGTGTTCGCAACGTCCAGCACCTGCGTTGTGTTTGCCTGTGTGGCTTGAACCAGGGCACCCTCGGTGATGCCCAGGTCGATATCTTCGGTGGCTTGGACGACCTTGGTTTTCTTCGTCATGGTCGGCCTCACGCGGCTTTCTTGAGGCCAAGCGCCACGGCGACCTTGTGAGCCTCGCCGTAACGGCCCTTGTTCACGCCGTTGATAACCGCGATGACCGTGCGGTATTCAAAACCCTTTTCCTTGGCCCATTGGGCAAAGGTCTTGCCCTCGCGCTCAAAGCGCGCCTTTACTTGATCCGGGGTCATTGCTACGCTCCGTTCGTTACGATTAAGGATGACTCATTATGGGAAAGAAATCGTTCCCAGTCAATAACGTTCGGGGAAATTTTTCATGACCATCGGAGAGCGTTTGAAGGAAGAGCGCGAGCGATTGCGCCTCACGCAGCCGGCCATTGCCTCTGCCGCCGACACGACGAAGCAAACACAACACGCATACGAAACCGACCGCACGCCACCGAAAGCCAGCTATCTAGCGGCAATCGCTATCCTGGGCGTTGATGTGGCTTATGTGATAACGGGGGAGCGAGCGCTTAATACGGCGCGCACGCCTATGGAAGTTGCGCTGCTGGAGAACTACCGACACAGCCCGGCTGAGGTACAGCGGGGGGTTAGCATGCTTCTCGCGCAAACCTCCGGAGCCGCAGATTCGGTCGCTGTAAAGGGAAAGAAAAATTGATCTACAGAGGGAGTGAAAAATTGAATCGCACAATGCTCATTCTTGCGGCAACAGTCGCCGCCAGCGCACCAGCCATGGCTAAAGGGCCGGTTTCGCCTGAGGTCTTCAGAGACAGCTATAACGTGCATGCGAAAGACCTACTTCCCGCGTTGCAGACAACGCAATGCAGGACGATCAACGCTGCGAAGAAGCCGGGCAAGTCGATCTTGGAATGCCAGACCGTGGCAAACAACACTCTGTTGAGCATTGACGGCATAAACAAGCGCTTTGACGGTGCTTGGCTGATGGTGAACGCGAGCGCACTACCGCACCCTTCTGATCTAATGCGAGCAGGCGGATTGCTGCTCCGCGTTGCGAAGGGGTACCACTATGGCGACCACTTGGCCCTTGCCCAAGAGGCAATTATTGGCGCACAGAAGAGCATGGGAAATCCGTCGTGCGTTGACGATCCAGCATCTGGCAGCCGGCTCTGCGTCTCGACAGACAACGGCACGATCTACAACATGATCTTGAACCGCTCCGAACCCAAGAAGGGCTGACGCAGCGCCCCAACGGAGGCGCCCCCTCTGGAAACGTTTCACGCCTAATCGCGCTTCGCGCGCGTGCGTAACCTCTGGTCATTCCAATGACCCGGAGGTTACGCATGAAACTCCCTCGCCTTACCACGTGGATCATCGCCACCATTGCGTTGGCGATCATCATCGGCTTGCTGTCTCCGCAGCAACTGCCCGTCAGCCTGTACAAGCTATCGCTGGTCACCATGGCCGCTGTGGTGGCGTACTGGCTGGACCGCGCGCTGTTCCCCTATGCCCGGCCGGCCAGCTACCTGTGCAGTGCTGATTGGCGCAAGGATGGGCCGACATGCGATGACGCCGACCATGCCATCGTTACCGGCTACGAGCTGGTGTTTGCCGCCGCCATGCTTCGCCGTGCCGTCATCGTGGCCGGTGCAATGCTCGCCATCGGCTTGGGGGCGTGACCATGCGCCGCCAGTCGATTCTCTTGAGCGTGTTCGCGGCGCTCCAGCTCGCGGCGGCACTGCTGTTCGCATCGGCGGATGCATTCGCCGCCGATGCCACCATCCCGCGCGCTGCAACGCGCTACCGCGCTGACCTGACCCGCATTGCGCGTGAGGCATGGGGCCTTGATGCACCCGTGGCGGCATTCGCCGCACAGCTCCACCAGGAAAGCGGCTGGAACACCGCCGCAGTCTCGCGTGTTGGTGCTCAGGGCATGGCGCAGTTCATGCCCGCTACGGCCAAATGGTGGTGCGCGCTGAATGGCCTTGCCAACGATGAATGCCAGCCCGCCAACCCTGTGTGGGCCATGCGTGCACTGGTGGGCTATGACCGCTGGCTGTATGAACGCGTGCGCGGCGTATCCGAGTTTGATCGACTGTGGGCCGCGCTGCGTGCATACAACGGCGGATTGGGCCACTGGCAACAGGAAGCGGCTACCGTGCGGCCCGCGTTGGATCGCGCAACAGTCGATAGCGCATGTGGTGCAGCGCGCCGCCATCGCAGCTTCTGCCCGGAAAACCTGGGCTATCCGCATCGCATCTTGAACGTCTTGCAGCCGCGCTATCTGGCGTGGGGGCGTGGGGTGACGACATGACCCGCACGCTGATCGCTCTGGCCGTGGCAGCCGCATGCGGCGCCTTGGGCGCGTGGGCTTTCACGCGCAACCACTACACGGCCGAGATTGCCGACATGAAGACCACGCAGGCCACGGCATTGGCCACGGCAGAGCAGACGGCACGCGAGCGCCTTGAAGCCGAACAGAAGCGCGGCAATGTCCTGTCGGCCAAGTTGGCCACCACCGAAGCCTCTCTGACCAAACAGACCCAGGAGCTTTCCAATGCGCTCTCTCGCCTCACTACTGGCCGCAAGTGTCTTGATGCTCCTGTTGTGCGCGTGCTCAACGGCACCAGCAGCGGTGCCGCTTCTGACGACATGCACGCCGCCACCGGCACACCTGATGCAGCGGATGGACCCGCTGCCACCGATACCGACGTCGCTGGCTGGATCAACCACGCCAAAGGCCAATACGAAACCTGCCGGGCACGACTCGGCGCACTGATCGACTTTGAAGAGGGGCGAGTTCAATGAGCAACGAGAAGAGCGTGGGCACAGAAAACGCCCAGATCATGCACAGCATTGGCCAACTGACTGGCGCAGTGCAGGCCATGCACCAAGGCTTAACCGCGCGGATTGAAGACATCCGCGCGGATGTCCGGCGCATGGAAGCCTCGCAGAGTGAGCGAATGGACCGCATTGAGGACTCGCTTGGCAAACGTATCGACGCACTGGAGACCAGTGTGGGCAAACGCATCGATAGCCTGGGCACCCGCGTGACGGCGCTGGAGAATGAGGACAAGCGGCAGATCGAAAAGACGGCCAAGCTGTCTGCCATGGGTGGTGGCATCGGCGGTGCACTGGCAACGGTCGCCGTAGAACTCATTAAGCGCGCTGCGTCGTAACCCATGGCCCATTCGCAAGAGACCCGCGACCGGGTGCGCCAACTCTACGTTGAAGGCATGCCGCTCAATGGCGCGGCAGTGACCTGCGGCGTGAGCTATGACACCGTTCGGGAGTGGAAGACGCGCGCCAAAGCGAAGGGTGACGACTGGGACACCGCGCGGGCTGCCTATCGCATCAGCGATCAGGGCATGGAAGACCTCAACAAGCAGTTGGTGGAAGACTTCGCGCGCCAGGTCATCACCACCACGCGCGAGCTGGAGAGTTCGACCATCCCAGCCGCCGACAAGGCGCAGTTGCTAGCTCAACTGGCGGATGCCTACGCGAAGTTCAGCAAGGCATTCTCGCGCGTGAATCCGTCGTTCTCGGGGCTGTCTGTTGCGCTGGATACGCTCAAGACCATTGCCGACCATCTGCGCCTGAAAGACCCGGACGCACTGCGCGCACTGCACCCGCATCTGGAAGAGATTGGCGCCACGCTGGGGAAGCGCTATGGCAAGCAATGAGCGCGAGATTAAAGCGGTCAGCAACTGGCGGGAGTTTGAAGAAGAGCTGGCCAAGCTGGGCGAGGACATCCGCAACACCATCGAGTTGGAGTGTGAGGCGTTCGAGACCGATCCAGAGGCCAGCAAGGCTCGCCGTGAACGCGCTTGGAACGACTACGAGTTCTTCTGCCGCACGTACTTTCCGCACTACGTGCCAACGCCGTATTTCTCGCTCTTCCAGCAATTCATCTTCAAGCGCCTGCCGGAAGTCATCGACGGCCCGACAGATGGACGTGAAGTGCATCAAGCCCCGCGTGGCGAGGCCAAATCCACCTACGAGACGCAGCTAGGCAGCCTGTGGTGCATCGTGACCGGTCGCAAGCACATGATCGGCATCATCATGAACACGGAGGAACAGGCAGCCGAGATGCTGGAGTCGATCAAGGCCGAGTTGGACAGCAATCCACGCTTGGCAATGGACTTCCCGGAGGCATGTGGGCGTGGTCGCGTGTGGCAAGCGACGACCATCATCACGGCGAACAACCGTAAGGTGCGCATCGGCGGTACAGGCAAGAAGATTCGCGGCATGAAGCACGGTCCGCATCGTCCTGACCTCATCTTTCTTGATGACCTTGAGAACGATGACAACGTGCGGGACAAGGCGCAGCGCGACAAAGTGGAATCGTTCGTGCTGAAGGCTGTTTTGGGCCTTGCTGGCCCTGGCGGCGGCATGGATGTGTTTTGGCCTGGCACAAGCCTCCACTACGACGCGGCCATCAACCGTGTGTCACGCAAGCCGGGTTGGCGCCGTCGCATTTTCAAGTCGATCATGCAATGGCCTGATCGCATGGCTCTGTGGGACAAGTGGGAAGGCATCTACACGAGCGGCGGCGATGATGACGGCGCGAAAGAGGCAGCAGAAGCCGAAGCACTGGCGTTCTATCTGGCCAACAAGACCGATATGGATGCCGGCGCGGTGGTTTCGTGGCCGGAGGTACGTCCGTTGTATCGACTGATGTGCATGCGTGCGACCGACCACGATGCCTTCAACCAGGAACAGCAGAACGAGGCCGGAAACGACGACACGGCTCCGTTCAAGAC
>NZ_JAELUI010000660.1 GCF_016429285.1 Ralstonia sp. ASV6 | reverse complement strand
AACCGCACTGGCTGCGGGGCTTGCAATGATGCTTGCCGGCGCACCGGCGTTTGCAGACGAGGGCGACATCATCGTGCAGCGCGACGTCACGCCGCGTATCGCCTATCGGGGTGTGCCCACTGAAGCCCTGTCTCTTATACACATCTCCGAGCCCACGAGACATGGCGCCTGATCGCGTATGCCGTCTTCTGCTTGAAAGTGGGGGGGGGGGGGGGGGGGGGGGGGGGGGGGGGGGGGGGGGGGGGGGGGGGGGGGGGGGGGGGGGGGGGGGGGGGGGGGGGGGGGGGGGGGGGGGGGGGGGG
>NZ_JAELUI010000659.1 GCF_016429285.1 Ralstonia sp. ASV6 | reverse complement strand
CCCCCCCCCCCCCCCCCCCCCCCCCCCCCCCCCCCCCCCCCCCCCCCCCCCCCCCCCCCCCCCCCCCCCCCCCCCCCCCCCCCCCCCCCCCCCCCCCCCCCCCGTTTCACGCAGAAGACGGCATACGCGATCAGGCGCCATGTCTCGTGGGCTCGGAGATGTGTATAAGAGACAGGTGCCACCCATAATCACGTGTGAGCTGGCAGCTTTCCACTCGAAAAACGATGTCCTGGCATCACACTTTTTGAGGAAGCGCGTCGGCGCGCTTTATCCCTGGGCCATTTCTGCAATCGCTTGTTTGA
>NZ_JAELUI010000658.1 GCF_016429285.1 Ralstonia sp. ASV6 | reverse complement strand
CCCCCCCCCCCCCCCCCCCCCCCCCCCCCCCCCCCCCCCCCCCCCCCCCCCCCCCCCCCCCCCCCCCCCCCCCCCCCCCCCCCCCCCCCCCCCCCCCCCCCTCTTTTCCAGCAGAAGACGGCATACGCGATCAGGCGCCATGTCTCGTGGGCTCGGAGATGTGTATAAGAGACAGGTCCTGGAGGCCGTCGCTCAGCATCACGCCTCGCGGCATCGTCCACAGGCGGTTTGCGGGCGGCGCTTCGGCGCGCGGCGTGTCGGCCACTGCCGGCGCTGCCGGGGCAGCCTGCGCCGCAGTGGCG
>NZ_JAELUI010000657.1 GCF_016429285.1 Ralstonia sp. ASV6 | reverse complement strand
CGTCTGCGCAGTTTGGCGCATTGCTGCAGTCTGCCGGCTATCAGAAGCTGCCCAGTGGTTTGATCTTGCAGTGGGGCGTCGTCTCGACAAGCAGCGGCGCGGACACTTCCGTTACGCTGCCTATTGCCTGTCTCTTATACACATCTCCGAGCCCACGAGACATGGCGCCTGATCGCGTATGCCGTCTTCTGCGTGAAAAAAGGGGGGGGGGGGGGGGGGGGGGGGGGGGGGGGGGGGGGGGGGGGGGGGGGGGGGGGGGGGGGGGGGGGGGGGGGGGGGGGGGGGGGGGGGGGGGGGGGGGG
>NZ_JAELUI010000656.1 GCF_016429285.1 Ralstonia sp. ASV6 | reverse complement strand
CCCCCCCCCCCCCCCCCCCCCCCCCCCCCCCCCCCCCCCCCCCCCCCCCCCCCCCCCCCCCCCCCCCCCCCCCCCCCCCCCCCCCCCCCCCCCCCCCCCCCCCTTTTCACGCAGACGACGGCATACGCGATCAGGCGCCATGTCTCGTGGGCTCGGAGATGTGTATAAGAGACAGGTCCAGATGTAGGTGAAGTCCGCCACCCACTTCTGGTTCGGTGCGTCAGCCTGGAATTGGCGGTCCAGCACGTTGGCCGCAATGGCGCAGCGCTCGCCATGGTCCTTGGGCAAGCCTCGCCGCCTGG
>NZ_JAELUI010000655.1 GCF_016429285.1 Ralstonia sp. ASV6 | reverse complement strand
CCCCCCCCCCCCCCCCCCCCCCCCCCCCCCCCCCCCCCCCCCCCCCCCCCCCCCCCCCCCCCCCCCCCCCCCCCCCCCCCCCCCCCCCCCCCCCCCCCCCCCCTTTTCACGCAGACGACGGCATACGAGATCAGGCGCCATGTCTCGTGGGCTCGGAGATGTGTATAAGAGACAGCGTCAGCACCATCCTTGCGGCAATCGACTGGCCTTCGAGCACGAACTTGCTGCTGGTCGGCCATCAGCCGTGGCTCGGCCGCCTGGCCAGCCTGCTGATTGCGGGCGCTGAGATGGAGTGGAGCGTG
>NZ_JAELUI010000654.1 GCF_016429285.1 Ralstonia sp. ASV6 | reverse complement strand
CCCCCCCCCCCCCCCCCCCCCCCCCCCCCCCCCCCCCCCCCCCCCCCCCCCCCCCCCCCCCCCCCCCCCCCCCCCCCCCCCCCCCCCCCCCCCCCCCCCCCCTTGTTCAAGCAGAAGACGGCATACGCGATCAGGCGCCATGTCTCGTGGGCTCGGAGATGTGTATAAGAGACAGGCACCAGACCGGCCAGCAGCGCCAGTGCGGCGTACAGCATCAGTTTTGCGACCGGCACGAACTGTGCAATCGACCAGAATTGGGCCCACAGAGACATAGGAGTTGGAATGTATCGGAAAGCGTGGGA
>NZ_JAELUI010000653.1 GCF_016429285.1 Ralstonia sp. ASV6 | reverse complement strand
CCCCCCCCCCCCCCCCCCCCCCCCCCCCCCCCCCCCCCCCCCCCCCCCCCCCCCCCCCCCCCCCCCCCCCCCCCCCCCCCCCCCCCCCCCCCCCCCCCCCCTGTTTTCAAGCAGAAGACGGCATACGCGATCAGGCGCCATGTCTCGTGGGCTCGGAGATGTGTATAAGAGACAGATCCACGCCGGGGAAGATTTCCAGTAACTCGGTTTCCTGCCGCGAGCGGTTGCCGAAGTCTGCGCTGACGGCCTGGGCGATGGCCTCGCGATTGTCCATGACGAGGCGCTTGAGGCGCTCCAGCCGG
>NZ_JAELUI010000095.1 GCF_016429285.1 Ralstonia sp. ASV6 | reverse complement strand
GCTGGCCAGTCGCACCCAGCGCAAGCGCGCCGAGGCCGCGTCCTAGGGGCTAGACCCGACCCGGAGCGGTTACAATCACGCCTTTCCGTGAACGACGCGCACAGCCTTGATTCCGCTGTGCTGCTGCCGCCCCAGCGTCACGCAACCCCTTGATTTAGAGCCTTTTTCACCATGAGCCTCCAATGCGGCATCGTCGGTCTGCCGAACGTCGGCAAGTCGACCCTGTTCAATGCCCTGACCAAAGCCGGCATCGCCGCCGAGAACTACCCGTTCTGCACGATCGAGCCCAACGTGGGCGTGGTGGAAGTGCCGGACGCCCGCCTGCAGGCACTGGCTGACATCGTCAAGCCGGAGCGCGTGCTGCCGGCAGTGGTCGAGTTCGTCGACATTGCAGGTCTGGTGGCAGGTGCGTCCAAGGGCGAAGGCCTGGGCAACCAGTTCCTGGCCAACATCCGCGAGACCGATGCCATCACCCATGTGGTGCGCTGTTTCGAAGATGACAACGTGATCCACGTGGCCGGCAAGGTCGACCCGATCGCCGACATCGAAGTCATCAACACCGAGCTGGCCCTCGCTGACCTGGGTACGGTGGAAAAGGCGCTGCAGCGCTACACCAAGGCCGCCAAGTCGGGCAACGACAAGGAAGCCGCCAAGCTGGTCGCTGTGCTGGAAAAGGCCCAGAAGGTGCTGGACGAAGCCAAGCCGGTGCGTGGCCTGAGCCTGACCGATGAAGAGTGGGCGACGATCAAGCCGCTGTGCCTGATCACGGCCAAGCCGACCATGTACGTGGCCAACGTGCGCGAAGACGGCTTCGAGAACAACCCGCACCTGGACGCCGTGCGCGCCTACGCCGCGCAGACGAATTCGCCGGTGGTGGCCGTGTGCGCCGCCATCGAAGCCGAAATCGCTGATTTGGACGACGCCGACAAGGCTGAATTCCTGGCCGACATCGGCATGGAAGAGCCGGGCCTGAACCGCGTGATCCGCGCGGCCTTCAAGCTGCTGGGTCTGCAAACGTACTTCACGGCAGGCGTGAAGGAAGTGCGCGCCTGGACGATCCACATTGGCGACACCGCCCCGCGTGCGGCAGCGGCCATCCACACGGATTTCGAGCGCGGCTTCATCCGCGCCCAGACGATTTCGTACGACGATTTCATCCAGTTCAAGGGCGAACAGGGCGCCAAGGAAGCCGGCAAGATGCGCGCCGAAGGCAAGGAATACATCGTCAAGGACGGCGATGTGCTGCACTTCCTGTTCAACGTCTGATCCGGCAAGCGCAACGAAGAAGCCCCGCATTGCGGGGCTTTTTTCATGTCCGGCGATCGTGGCGACGGCGACTAGCGCAGCCCGTAACCGTAGACGCGCTTGTCCGAACTCTCGTACCAGTTGCCCTTGGACCAGAACACCTCGTCGCGCGCGGCGTCGAAGCCAGCCACGCCCAGGTAGCCCGGGATCGCCAGACGGTGCCAGGAGCGCCCCCAGTCGCGCGAGTAGAACACGGCGTCGCCCGAGATCTGGGCACCGTCTGCAGACCAGGGGTAGATCCACTTCGGCACATGGTGGGTGCCGCTCACGTTGGCCACCAGCGTCTCCTGACCCGCCCAGAAGCCGCGCGTGTAAGCACTGGCGGAGAGCGGATCGAACGACGTGGGCAGGCTGCCCTGCTCGCTCCAGGCCAGCGTGGCGGGGTCCAGCAGTGCCACCTGCATGCGCTTGTCGCTGACATGGTCGATCAGGCCAATCACGCGGCCCGCGGGGCTGCGGTAAACCTCGTCGACCCAGGTGTCTTCCAGGCGTTGCGGCGCGCCCAACTGCCAGCGTCCGTCGACACGGCGCAGCTCTGCGCGGCTGGTTACCAGCACGGCGCCGGCGTAGTAAGCGCTGTCGGGGCGGCTGTAGCGGAAACGTTGCGAGACCCAAAGCACCGCGCGCTGGGCATCGAGCTGAACGACCTGCGCATGCACCTCGCCCTCTACGGCTTCAGCGCCCGAGCCCCACTCCACGCCCGACGGCGCCTTGCCACGCACGTGATCCACGTTGACCAGCATCGACGGAGGAACCGGCACGCGCTGCGCGGTCTTGCCGCCGTCGTTGGAGTAGAACAGCGCGACGGCGCGGCCTGAATCCGGCGCCGGATTGTCCGGGCCGGCAGCTGCCGGGGCCTCTGCATCGAAGGACAGACCATCGCCCGAAGCCACGCTCCACAGTTCCTGCGTGCTGAACCAGCTCAGCTTGAGCGCCCAGGCGGAAACATTGGTGGTGTCCATGAACCCGGCGCGTTGCCAGGCCCAGGTCTTGCCCTGGTCGTCGCTGCGGAACACGGCGCTCTGCTGGATGCCATCGCCGCTGGCAGAAGCCGGGCGGTCCTGGCTCGTCAGCAGATAGAGCGTGCGCCCGTCAGGAGTGGCCTGCAGGCAGGTGGTGCCGCTGACCGTGGCCACCAGCTCGAACTGGCCCTGCGCATTCAGACGAGAGAGGTAGGAGGTTGTCCGTTCGCGCGGGCCGGCACGCTCATCCCCGGACGTAGCCTTGTCGCGCAGCAACGCATCAATATCGATGGGGTGGGTATCGCCGGGCATCACATCGCGCGAGCCCTCGTAGCTGCCAATCAGCCAGGTTGATTGCGGCGTGACGGTCACGCCCGTGCACATCTGCTCCATGCCGCGCTGCTCGACAAAGGCGACGGCGCCCAGCGTGCGCTGGTTGGGGCTGGCGCCACCGATCTCGAACTTGGCCACGGTGATCTTGCCCATGTACCAGGCCGGCGCGGCCAGCAGGATGACCAGCCCGACACGGCGCAAAGTCTTGTTGGAGAAACGGGAGCGGAGCATGGTTGGCGCACCTTGTGCAAAGCGCGCCACGATAGCAAAGCCATGTTAACGGCGGTTAACCACGCTTGGCGTTCTAACGTCGCACCACCTGCGGCTGGATGCCCTCTCCGCACCAGTTGGCCCGCATGCGGCGACCATCGCGCAGGTCGATCACCGTGTCGAATTCAGTCGACTGCGCGCCGGCAAACAGATAGCGGTAGCGCGTGTTCTCGAACGCGATCTTGAAGCCAGCGGGCACCTGGGCCTCAGGCAGACGTTTCAGCGGGCCGAAGCGCGGCACGCCGTCGCGCTCGGGCGTCGCGAGATCGGACACCTGGCCGCACAGCGGGCCACTGCCGCGCGCCAGATCATGCAGCGAGATAAAACCGATCTCGTCGACGAGGTAACCGGCCGCCGGCCCGTTGAGGCGGCCGACATAGGCGCGATCGACCACGGTATCGCCCACTGCCGAACCCATTTCCTCAAGCTGGAACACGCGATTGCCGCCGATGCCCAGCAACTCATCACTATCAGCGAGCTGGAAGTAGACGAAATCCGGCGCGTTGCGAATGCGCACGACCTTGTAGACCTCGCCGAAATACAGGATGTCGTTACCGCTGCGGGCAATGCGGAAGTTCGATGCCGTGGTGTTGCGCACGAGTTCACTCCGGCATTTCAGCCCGGGCAGCCCCGGCACCGGGCATGTCGACGGCAGCATCTGAAAGGTGGCCGCGCGCACATCATCCAGCGGTTTGCCTTTCACGTAGATGTGCTGACCATCGCTGATCACATTGGAGTACAGCGGCTGCGCGAAGGCCAAGACGGTCAGGCTTGGGCGCACGTCAGGGCGCGACTTGATGCCGTCCAGCGCATCGATCTCATAGACGCGGCCACCGTTGACGGCGAAGGTCTCGTCAAACACCGTCACCGGCCCCGGCGCCATGCCTGGCACAGGTGTCTCGTCGTGGTAGATGCGCGTGCGGTCCCGGGCCCAGGCGGCATCGGCAGCGGCACCCTGCGGCGTGAAGACCTGAAAGCTGGCCGCATCCGCGCCAGCAATCGGCGAGGTGTATGAGAACACCATGCGACCATCCGTCGCATAGCCCTGACCGAGCGGGCGCAAGCTCGCACCATTCTGCGTGAGCCGGTAGTAGTTGCGAACCTCGGACACCTCGTTACGCTGAAGCGGCCCCGGGATCAGGCACGAGGGGTTGAATGCCGGCCCGCCACCCGCACACGCACGCGACGTGTTCACATCGGTGGTGATGAAGTAGCCCTGGCCGTCGATCACGCCAAAGCGGTCACTGCGCATCTCGATGGCATGGTGCTTACAAGCATTGGTGCGTTCCGGCCGCAGATCAGAGATGGATTGCCCCGGCTTCGCGGGCGGGTACCAGTACTCAGTACAGCTTCGCACTGTATAGGCCAGGCCAGCCGCCGGCAGGCTCAGCAATGTTGCGGCGACTGCGAGCAGGCCGGCTAGCCGTGCACGCCGCATCAGCGTCCGCCCCGCAGCAAACCCCACGCGGCCGGCACCACCATTGCGCCGATCACCGCCGCCGTCCACGCCATGATCTGCCCGTCGGCGTACAGGTGCGCGAACTGGCCGCCGTAGTAGCCAACCAACGCGCCGATCACGCCGGCCACCAGCGCGGCCAGCCAGCCGAGGCGTTTGCCGCCCGGATGCAGCCAACGCGCTGCAGCCCCCACTGCCAGCCCGATCCATAGCGGCCCGATCCACCCCATTGCCTGTTCTCCGTATTGCCGTGCGCGATTTTGCGATGCGTCGCGATTCAATTGGACGCGTACCTTAGCGCAAGGCAGGGCGGAAAACCACACAGAAGGCAACCACAGCGCACCCGCTGTCAGGTGATGCATAACCAACATTTTGGCGTCGAACGACGGTTCGATTGCCCTGTGCCCTGCCGAGCGTCGGGGCCGGCGTTATAATCGTGGGTGCTCAAAATTCGTGCCGTTCATTCTTAACCGGCCGCCCCACATGCAGTTGCTGACGCTCGGAATCAACCACCACACTGCGCCGCTTTCCCTGCGCGAGAAGGTGGCGTTTCCGCTCGAACAGCTCCAGCCCGCACTGGCCACGCTGCGCCAGCATCTGCCCCGCCGCAAGAGCACGGCCGAGGCCGCCATCCTGTCCACCTGCAACCGCACCGAGCTGTACTGCGCCACTGACGGCAACCTGCCCGAAGACATGGCGCACGAGCACGCGATCCGCTGGTTGGCCCACCACCACAACATCGACCCAGGCGAACTTGCGCCCCACGTCTATTCGCTGGGTCAATCGCTGGCCGTGCGTCACGCATTTCGCGTGGCAAGCGGGCTCGATTCGATGGTGCTGGGTGAGACGCAGATCCTCGGCCAGATGAAAGATGCCGTGCGCACCGCCACTGAAGCCGGCGCACTGGGCACGTACCTGAATCAGCTATTCCAGCGCACCTTTGCGGTCGCCAAGGAAGTGCGCGGCACGACGGAGATCGGCGCGCATTCCGTGTCGATGGCCGCCGCCGCCGTGCGCCTGGCGCAGCGCATCTTCGAATCGATTGCCGAGCAGCGCGTGCTATTCATCGGCGCCGGCGAGATGATCGAACTGTGCGCCACGCACTTCGCCGCGCAGAAGCCGCGCGAGGTGGTGATCGCCAACCGCACGCTGGAGCGCGGCGAGAAGCTGGCCGAAGCCCTGTCGAACCAGGGACTGAACGCCCACGCCGTGCGCCTGGCCGAACTGCCGACCAAGCTGGCCGAGTTCGACATCGTCGTCTCGTGCACCGCCAGCACGCTGCCCATCATCGGCCTGGGTGCCGTGGAGCGCGCCATCAAGCAGCGCCGCCACCGCCCGATGTTCATGGTCGACTTGGCCGTGCCGCGCGATATCGAACCTGAAGTCGCGCGCCTGTCGGACATCTTCCTCTACACCGTGGACGATCTCGGCGCCATCGTGCGCGAGGGCAATGCGCTGCGACAGGCCGCCGTGGCGCAGGCCGAGGCCATCATCGAGACGCGCGTGCAGAACTTCATGCACTGGCTCGATGCGCGCAGCGTGGTGCCAGTCATCCGCGACTTGCACGCGCAAGCCGAAACGCTGCGCCAGGGCGAACTGGAACGCGCCCAGCGCATGCTCGCGCGCGGCGATGACCCGGCACTGGTGCTCGAAGCGCTGTCGCAGGCGCTCACCAAGAAATTCCTCCACGGCCCGACGCATGCGCTGAACCACGCGCAGGGCGAAGGCCGCGAACAGCTCATCGATCTGCTGCCGGCACTGTTCCGCCAGTCCAGCCACTCCGAGCGCTAGCGGCGCCTCGTCCGCACGCGTCCATCCGTGGCGCATGTTCCGGCGCGGCATCCTGCGCCGCCCTCGCCTTAGCGTTTCCATCAGCGACTGCCCGAATGAAGCCCAGCATGCTGTCCAAGCTCGACCAACTGGCCGAGCGCACCATCGAGATCAACGCGCTGCTCGCGCGCGAAGACGCCACCGCCAACCTCGATCAATACCGCAAGCTCACGCGCGAACACGCCGAGTTGGAACCCGTGGTCGCGCAATTCGCCGCGTGGAAGCTGGCCGAGGACGACATCGCCACCGCGCAAGAGCTGCTGGCCGATCCGGACATGAAGGCGTTTGCCGAAGACGAACTCCGCGCCGCACGCGAACGGCTGGAAGCACTCGAAGGCGAGTTGCAACGCCTGCTGCTGCCGAAAGACCCGAACGACCATCGCAACATCTTCGTGGAAATCCGCGCCGGCACAGGCGGCGATGAATCCGCGCTCTTCGCGGGCGACCTCTTGCGCATGTACACGCGCTTTGCCGAACGCCAGCGCTGGCAGGTGGAGATCGTGAGCGAATCGCCTTCGGACCTGGGCGGCTACAAGGAAGTGATCGTGCGGCTGGCGGGCGAAGGCGCGTATTCGCGGCTGAAGTTCGAGTCGGGCGGCCACCGCGTGCAGCGCGTGCCGGCCACTGAAACGCAGGGGCGCATCCACACGTCCGCCTGCACCGTGGCGATCATGCCCGAGGCCGATGCGCTGACCGACATCCAGATCAACCCGGCCGACCTGCGCATCGATACCTTCCGTGCGTCCGGCGCGGGCGGTCAGCACATCAACAAGACGGATTCGGCCGTGCGCATCACCCACCTGCCGACCGGCGTGGTGGTGGAATGCCAGGACGACCGCAGCCAGCACCGCAACAAGGACCGCGCCATGCAGGTCCTGGCCGCACGCCTGAAGGATCGCCAGGAGCGTGAGGCGCAGGCCAAGGAAGCCAGCGCACGCAAGAGCCTGATCGGCTCGGGCGACCGCTCCGACCGCATCCGCACATACAACTTCCCGCAGGGCCGCGTGACCGACCACCGCATCAACCTGACGCTGTACAAGATCGACGCGATCATGGACGGCGACATCGATGAACTCGTGGGCGCGCTGGCCGCCGAGCACCAGGCCGAGCAGCTCGCCGCGCTGGGCGAGGACAGCTAACGGGCCCGATTGTTAAAAAGCGGCCGTCTCGTAACATCCGCTTGCGTTTGATACAGCTTTGCGCGGTGGCATGTCGACGGCCCGTTCCTATAATCGACCTCGATCGCGCCGAGTGCGCCGCCGGTCGCACCCGGTGGCCACCTTCCCCTGACAGGCGCGGCAACCACCACGACGATTAGGAGAATCTCCATGCGTACCCAACTGCTGGCCATCACCGTTGCTACCACCCTCGCGCTTGGCCTGGCCGCCTGCGGCAAGAAGGACGACGCGGCCGACGCCGCCAAGAACGCCATCCAGCAATCGGCCGATGCCGCCAAGAGCGCCGTCGACAGCGCCAGCAATGTTGCCGGCCAAGCCACCGATGCCGCAAAAGCCGGCGTGACCCAAGCCGCCTCCGGCGCACAAGCTGCCGTGGATGCCGCCTCCGGTGCAGTGGCGCAAGCCAAGGACGCAGCATCGGGCGCGATGGACCAGGCCAAAGACGCCATGAGCCAAGCCAAGGATGCAGCCAAGGACGCCGCCAACAAGGCAGCCGATGTGGCCAAGGAAGGCGCCGACAAGGTCAAGGACGCCACCAAGCAGTAAGCCGCACGCTTCGTTGTGCTTGCCTGACGGGCCCGAATTCTCGGGCCCGTGTTATTTTGTGCGCCCGATCTTTGCCGCAGCCTCCCATCGTGTCGCCCGTCTCCGTGATTACGCCCGAAACCCTGGCCCGCGTGGCCGATGCGCTGGCCGCGCTCACCGGCGCTGGTCTACCTGCATTGGAAGCACGCATGCTGGTCTCGCATGCGACCGGCCTGTCGCGCGTGCAGCTCATCACGCAAGACACGTATGGCATCGACAAAGCTGTGCGCCAACAGATCAGCGAACTCGCCACACGCCGCCTGGCCGGCGAGCCGATGGCCTATCTGCTGGGCGAGCGTGAATTCTTCGGCCGCATGTTCCGCGTAACGCCGGCTGTGCTGATCCCGCGCCCGGATACGGAGCTGCTGGTCGAACAAGCACTGGATCGCATCGAAGAACGCGACACCCCCGATGTACTGGACATGGGCACCGGCAGCGGCATCATCGCCATCACCATTGCCCTCGCGCGCCGCGATGCACGCGTATGGGCCACCGATGCGTCCGCCGATGCACTGGCCGTGGCGATGGGCAACGCGCAAGCGCTCGGCGCCACGAATCTGCATGCCGCACTGGGCGACTGGTACGGCGCGCTGGCCGAAGCCGACGCGCCACACGTCTTCGATCTGATCGTCAGCAACCCACCCTACATCGCCGCCACCGACGAACATCTCGGCCAGGGCGACCTGCGCTTCGAACCCCCCAGCGCCCTCACCGATCACGACGATGGCCTGCGGCATCTGCGCACCATCATCACTGGCGCCCCGGCACGCCTGGCCGCCGACGGCTGGCTGCTACTCGAACACGGCTACGACCAGGGCGAGGCCGTGCGCGCATTGCTGACGCAGGCGGGCTTTGCCGACGTCTTTACCGCACAGGATCTGGCGAGCCACGATCGCTGCAGCGGCGGACGCTGGCCGACCGCCAAAACCCCGGCCTGAAACGGCGCAGGCCGAATCTCGCTAAAATAGGTGGGTTTTCCAATGCGGATGCGGCAGCCGTCGCCTCCCCTTACCGAATCGAGTCTCCCCATGAGCACCACGCACGAAAAGATCGACCAGATCGTCAAAGGCCACCCCGTTGTCCTCTTCATGAAGGGCACGGCACAATTTCCGATGTGCGGCTTCTCGGGCCGCGCCATCCAGATCCTGAAGGCCTGCGGCGTGGATCAGCCGCACACCGTCAACGTGCTGGAAGACGACGAGATCCGCCAGGGCATCAAGGAATACGCCAACTGGCCGACCATTCCGCAGCTCTACGTGAAGGGCGAATTCATCGGTGGCTCGGACATCATGATGGAGATGTACCAGAGCGGCGAACTGCAGCCGCTGCTGGCGGCCTGATTGCCGATCACTCAACGCGTCCTCATTTCAGCGTGACCGCGCCTGTATCCTCCGCCCGATCCGCCCCCGTTGATGCGCAGCGCACGCGCCGCATCATCGTGGCGATCACGGGCGCGTCGGGGGCAATCTACGGCGTGCGGCTGCTGCAGGTTCTGCAGGAGCTGCGTGCATCAGCGGGGGTGGAGTCGCACCTGCTGATGTCGCCTGCAGGGCTGATGAACGTGCAGCACGAGCTGCACATGACGCGCGAAGAAGTGGAAGCGCTCGCACACGTGGTGCATAACGTGCGCGACATCGGCGCGACGATTGCCAGCGGCTCATTCGCTGCCGAGGCGATGGTGGTGGCGCCGTGCTCAATGAGAACACTGGCGGCCGTCGCGCACGGCCTGTCGGACAACCTCATTGCGCGCGCGGCAGATGTCACGCTCAAGGAGCGCCGCCGCCTGATCCTGATGGTGCGCGAAACGCCACTGAACCTCGCGCACCTGCGCAACATGACGGCTGTGACCGAGATGGGCGGCATCGTTTTCCCGCCCGTGCCGGGCTTCTACCAGCGCCCCAAGACCATCGACGACCTGGTCGACCACACGGTGGGGCGCGTGCTCGATTTGCTGGGCCTGCCGCAGACGCTGGCGCCGGGCTGGCCGGGGCTGCATTCGGTCGACTAGCCCACCCGCTTGCCGCGAATCAACGGCGACCGCCGTGGTAGTTGAAGTACACCGACGGTCCCCAATAACCGTAACCGCCGTAGTAAGCCGGATAGGCCGGCGCCGCGTAGACCGGTGCGGGCGCAACCGCCACCGGTGCCGGATACACCGCACACCCCCCAAGCGTCGCAGCCAACAGGGCCAAAGCCACGATTTTCATGATTAACGTCCTTCGGCCCCGCCAATGAGGCCATGCGGACGTTATAAGCCGGTGCGGGCGACGCCGGGGTCATGCGGGTGTAAAGGATGTAACGGGACACTACGCGTGTGTGTCCGTAAGCGCACTACTGTGGCGTCGCCTTCCCCGTGGCTGGCTTGCCCGATGCGGCAGGCACCGATGCCGCCACACCGGAAGCCGGCTTGGGCGCATCGGGGTCCACTTCTGCGCGCATCTGGTCCATCACTGCACCAGCGCGCGGCGCCCAGAGAAACTCCACCGTACCGTTCTGCGGTTCTTCGGGAATCGCGTACATCGTCACGATGGTCTGATGTCCCGCCCAACGCGCGCGCAGTGAATCGACCGTCTTGCCCGACTTCAGCTTGAGCGGCGCCTTGCCTTCCTGCGCAGGCTTGCCATAGCGATCGGACAGCGCCTGGAAGATGCGCTGCTCAGTATCCACACCGCGCGTCGGCACGAACATGCCGGCGATGTTGCCGTCCTGGTCGATCAGCAGCACCGCCTGCGGGCCGTCCATCAGCTCAGGACGTTTTGCCGACGGCACCCCCAGCGAGCGCGTGCGACCGTGCGATTCCAGTGTGTCGGAACAGTATTCGGAGACATCCTTGCCGCCCGCGGCGCGCACGTCTTCGCACGAGGGCAGCTTGCGCAGCGGCTTGCCGAGCGGGAAGGCATCGAGCAACACGGCCACGTCACCCGGATCACGCACCGCCTTGGCCGGTGCTGCGGCCTTGGGTGCCGCCTTGGCCGCAGATGCAGCAAACGCCACTGGCGCCAGCAGCGAGGTCGAGAAAACGAGCGCTACGGCGCCGCGCGTCCAGCAAGTCATGCGAACTCCATGAAGGAAAGAGCCGAGAGTGTGCCATGCACGCATGGCGGGCGATGGCGAACGCGATTCTGACCCGACGGGCGGGGTCGCGTTCCCTCGCCCGACAGGCTGCCCCAACGAAAAGACGAGGCTTACACGCAACTTGACACGGTTATGGGCGGAATACCGGCGGAAACGTTATCAAAATGTTGCCGGTTTTGATCTCGTAAAGGTCCGGCGGGTAAAATCCCGGGGGCACAGACGAATGATCGGCAGGCCCAAGCATCACTTTCCCCCAACCTGCCGCACAGTACGCGATCTCATTTTGAACACTCCCGACGCTGTTCCCTTCCATTCCAGCCCGTCCCGCCGGACTCGCTCGCTTGCCGGCTATGCACGGCTGGCTGTGGGCCTGCTGGCACTGGCTTCGGCACATGCGGCTCTGGCCTTCGGCTTCAATGACGTGGCCGTACGCGCCAAGCAACTGGCGACCAAGCCCTACCAAGCCCCGACCGAAACGCTGCCACGCCAGTTGCGCGAACTTCGCTACGATCAGTACCGTGAGATCCGCTTCAAGTCGGACCAAGCCTACTGGCGCCGCGACAAGCTGCCGTTCGAACTCGGCTTCTTCCATGAAGGCTCGTACTACGACCAGCCGGTGAAGATCAACGAGGTCTCGCCGGCCGGCATACGCGAGATTCGCTTCGACCCGCGCCTGTTCGACTACGGCCCGGTCAAGCTGGACGCCAAGCAACTGCAGCACCTGGGTTTTGCCGGCTTCCGCGTGCACTACGCGATGAACACGCCCAAGTACAAGGACGAAGTGATCGTCTTCCTGGGCGCGTCGTACTTCCGCGCGATCGGCAAGAACCAGGTCTATGGCCTCTCCGCGCGCGGCCTGGCCATCGACACCGCGCTCAACTCGGGCGAGGAATTCCCCCGCTTCACCGATTTCTGGATCGAGCGCCCGGCGGCCAATGCCAAGGAGTTGACGGTCTATGCGCTGCTGAATTCGCGCCGCGCCACGGGTGCGTACCGCTTCGTCATCAAGCCCGGTACCGACACGGTGGTCGACGTAAAGGCGCAGGTCTACATGCGCGAAAACGTCAGCAAGCTGGCCATTGCCCCGCTCACCAGCATGTTCTTCTTTGGCGAGAACCAGCCGGCCAGCGCGCTGGACTTCCGCCCCGAGGTGCATGACTCCGACGGCCTGTCGGTGCTCTCCGGCACGGGTGAATGGATCTGGCGACCGCTGACGAATCCCAAGCGCCTACTGGTCAGTTCGTTCTCGACCACCAACCCGGGCGGCTTCGGCCTGATGCAGCGCGACCGCGCGTTCTCCAGCTACGAAGAGATCGGCGACCGCTACGAACTGCGCCCGAGCACCTGGATCGAGCCCGTGGGCAAGTGGGGCGCCGGCCGCGTGGAGCTCGTGCAGATTCCGACGCCAGACGAGACCAACGACAACGTGGTTGCCTACTGGGTGCCCGAGAACCCGCCCAAGCCGCAGCAGCCGTACAACTTCGAGTACCGCATGCTGTGGCAGAAAGACGGCGACAAGAAGCCAGCGCTGTCCTGGGTCACGCAGACACGCCGCTCGCACGGCTGGACCACCAAGCGCCCAGATGAGCGCAAGCCCGACGACACGATCGCCTTCGTGGTCGATTTTGAAGGCCCGGCGCTGGCCAAGCTGCCGCCCAATGCACCGGTCGAACCGGTGTTCTCGGCAGATGCCAACGGCAAGATCGAATCGATCTTTGGCCAACCCAACACCGCGACCGGCGGCTGGCGCGTGACCGTGCGCCTCAAGCGGGTCGACGACGACAAACCCATCGAGCTGCGCGGCTACCTGCGCAGCGGCGGTACCGGAATTTCTGAGACGTGGAGCTACCTGCTACCGCCGGGCTGAACGTGACGACAGCCCAGAATGGCGGCACAGCCGCCTCCGCCAGCCCGGCCACGATGCCCTCTCCCGAGTCCGTGGCCGATCGCTATCTTGAGGCGCTTCCGCTCGCTGCCGAGGCGCGCGCTGCGCTCGTACGTGATGCGGCCATTGCGGCGGGTGACGATGATGCGGCGGCGCTTGCCAAACTGCACCGCGCGCTGGCCAAGCTCGACCCGGCGCAGACGACTTCGCTCGAAGCCGAGGCACCGGCTTACGCATCAGTAGGTACGCGCCTGGACGCCGCCTACGGCGCCACGCGCGCTGATGCCGCATCGACGGAGCCGGCTGCCGAACCTGCACCGCCGGTCGAACACGACAGCGAGGGCCGCATCCACCTGGACACCGGCCCCACGCCCGCCCGTCGTTCGATGGTGCCTTGGCCGTGGGTGCTCGGGCCGATCTGGCGCGCACGCAACGCCTTTGACCGCTGGATGCACGGCGGCAAAAAGCCCCAGCCCTATGAAGCACCCGATTCGCCGGACCCAAAGGGCATCTGGCGTTTTGTCGGCGCACGCCGCCGCCTGACGCTGCTCGCGCTGATGATTGCGCAGACCGTCGCCGCCACCTGGGCGATGAGCACAGTGCTGCCGTATCACGGTCACGACTGGCTTGAGGCCATCATCATCGTGCTGTTTGCGGTGCTGTTCTGCTGGGTGTCGGCAGGGTTCTGGACGGCCATCACCGGCTTCCTGCTGCTGGCCTTCCATGGGGACCGCTTCGTCATCTCGCGCCGCGCCTCGCCCGATGCCGTGATTCCGGACGATGCACGTACCGCCATCGTCATGCCGATCTGCAATGAAGATGTGCAGCGCGTGTTCGCGGGCCTGCGCGCGACATACGAATCGCTGGAGCGTACGGGGCATCTGGAGCACTTCGATTTCTTCGTGCTGTCAGACTCCGGCGACGCGGACATCCGCACCGCAGAGGCCGACGCCTGGCTGCACATCTGCCGAGCGCTCGATGGCTTTGGCCGTATCTTCTACCGCTGGCGCCGCCACCGCGTGAAGCGCAAGAGCGGCAACATCGACGATTTCTGCCGGCGCTGGGGCGGCAAATACCGCTACATGATCGTGCTCGACGCCGACAGCGTGATGAGCGGCGATTGCCTGACGCGTCTGGTGCAATTGATGGAAGGCGCACCGTCCGCCGGCATCATCCAGACCGCGCCGCGTGCTGCCGGGCGCGATACGCTGTACGCACGTATCCAGCAGTTCGCCACGCGCGTGTACGGGCCGCTGTTCACCGCCGGCCTGCACTACTGGCAACTCGGTGAATCGCACTACTGGGGCCACAACGCCATCATCCGGCTGGACCCGTTCATCAAGCACTGCGCGCTCGCGCCGATTCCGGGCAAGGGCTCGCTGTCGGGCGAGATCATGTCGCACGACTTTGTCGAAGCCGCGCTGATGCGCCGCGCCGGCTGGGCCGTGTGGATCGCCTACGACCTGGACGGCAGCTACGAAGAGATGCCGCCCAACCTGCTCGACGAGCTGGGCCGCGACCGCCGCTGGTGCCACGGCAACCTGATGAACTTCCGCCTGTTCGGCGCACCGGGCTTCCACCGCGTGCACCGCGCGGTATTCATCACCGGGGTGATGGCGTATCTGTCGGCGCCGCTGTGGTTCCTGTTCCTGCTGCTCTCCACCGCGCTACTGGCCAAGCACACGCTGATCGCGCCGGAGTACTTCACGCAGCCGCGCCAGCTCTTCCCGATCTGGCCGGAGTGGCATCCGGAAAAGGCCGCCGCGCTATTCTCGGCCACCGCCACCGTGCTGTTCCTGCCGAAGATCCTCAGCGTGCTGGTGCTGTGGGCACAGGGGCCGAAGCGCTTCGGCGGCGCACTGCATCTGGCGGCGTCGATGGTGATCGAAGCCGCGTTCTCGGTGCTCGCTGCACCCGTGCGCATGCTGTTCCACACGCGTTTTGTGACGGCCGCCTTTCTTGGCTGGAAGGTGCACTGGAAATCGCCCCCGCGTGAAGACGCACAGACGCACTGGAGCGACGCGGTGCGCCGCCATGGCCTGCACACGGTCATCGGCGTCGTCTGGGCAGGCATCGTCTACTGGCTGAACCCGAGCTTCCTTTGGTGGCTGTCGCCAGTGGTCGGGGCGCTGATCGTGTCGATCCCACTATCGGTGCTCTCGAGCCGCGTGAGCCTGGGCCGGCGCATGCGCCGCCTGCACCTGTTCATGATCCCCGAGGAAGTGCGGCCGCCGCGCGAGCTGCGCGCCACGCGCAAGCATCTGCGCAATGCGCCGCCCACGCCCGACTTCCGTCAGGCCGTGGTTGACCCCGTGACCAACGCGCTGATGTGCGCAGTTGCGACGACGCGCTTTCCGCAAGACAAGCGTCTGGTGGCAGTGCGTGAGGCGCACGTGCGTCATGCGCTGGAGGTCGGCCCCGACAAGCTCACTGGCAAGCAAAAGCTGGTGCTGCTGTCGGATCCGTTCTCGCTGTCAGCGCTGCACTTGGCGGTGTGGTCGTCACCTGAGCAGCGTGCGGCTTGGGAGCCTGCGCAAAGCTGACCGACCCGCCCCCCCTGAACTACCGCGCCCCACCAGCGTCTTGCCGGTGGGGCGTTTTACTTTCCGTTACATCCGTAGGATTTGCGTATCACCTGATCGGGCTTGCGGTTCATAGAATGGCTTCACGAACCTGATACACGAAGTCGTCGGCAATCTTGCCCGGCCTCGCAACCGAAGGAGAAGCATCATGAAACGCACACTGCTCGCATTCGTTCTGGGTGGCGCCGCGCTGTGCGCCTCGACGGCGGCGCTGGCGCATGTGGATGTCGGCGTGGCGATCGGCGTGCCTGCGCCGGTCTACGTGGCCCCGGCGCCTGTGTACGCACCGCCCCCGGTCTATCGCCCGGCTCCGGTCTACTACGCACCGGCACCGGTGGTCTACGGTGGTGGTTACTACCGTGGCCGTGACGACTGGCGTGAACGTGAATGGCGCCGTCACGAATGGCGTGAGCGCGAATGGCGCCACGACAATGGCTGGCACCGCGGCTGGGATCGCTGAGACCCGCCGATCAACGGAAACAGGCAAACGGGCCGCTCACACGAGCGGCCCGTTGCTTTTGCACGCGACGCCCCGCATGCATCGCAAACCGACCTATGCTGACGTAGCGGCCACTGCAATCCCGCCGCCCGGCCGCACAGCACACGGGAGGACGCCATGTCGATCTCCAGCACCCTCGACGGCTGCCTGCGCAGCAAAGGCTGCCTGTACGAGGTGATTCGCCATCCGCATACCCACACCAGCACAGAAACCGCGCAATCCGCGCATGTCCCGGGGGACCGTCTGGCCAAGACGCTGTTGCTTGAGGACAAGCTCGGCTATGTCGCGGCTGTGTTGCCGTCGACATATCACCTGCATCTGTCGGAGCTGCAAAAGGCATCGGGCCGCGACGACCTGACGTTGGCCGATGAATCCGAGCTGCGCGAAGTCTTCAAGGACTGCGATGCCGGTGCCGTACCGCCAGTGGGCATGGCTTATGGCATGCCGACGTATCTCGACAGCAGCCTGATGACCCATCGCGACGTCTACTTTGAAGCCGGAGACCATGAGAACGTCGTGCACATGGACATGGATCAGTTCATGGCGCTGATGCGCGACGCAAAGACCGCGCACTTCGCCTATCGGATGCAGGGCATCCTGTTTTGACGGGAGGCCATCATGGCCGACGACGTCGTCATCACGGCCCGCAACAACGGGCCGTATCACATCAAGGGCGCGTTTCACATCGTCACCCAGGGCGGGCGCGAGTTGCCGGTGGAGGACGGCCAGGCATGGCTGTGCCGCTGTGGGCACTCGTTGAACAAGCCGTTCTGCGACGGCTCGCACAAGCGCGCCGAGTTCGATAACGATCTCGACGCGCCGCCCACGGTCGAGGCAGATCGCTCACCGTAGACCGGGATGCGGGCATGCGAGCAACAAAGCTGCCCGCATCCCGCTTAACGCACGACCGGCTTGTAGCGGATGCGCTTGGGCTTGGCACCCTCTTCGCCCAGACGCTTCTTCTTGTCGGCTTCGTATTCCTGGTAGTTGCCCGGGAAGAATTCGACGTGCGAGTCGCCTTCAAACGCGATGATGTGCGTGGCGATGCGGTCGAGGAACCAGCGATCGTGCGAGATCACCATCACGCTGCCGGCAAACTCCAGCAGCGCGTCTTCCAGTGCGCGCAGCGTTTCCACGTCGAGGTCGTTCGACGGTTCGTCCAGCAGCAGCACATTGCCGCCCGAGATCAGCGTCTTGGCCAGGTGCAGGCGCCCGCGCTCACCGCCCGACAGCGTGCCGACATGCTTCTGCTGGTCACCGCCCTTGAAGTTGAAGCGGCCGATATATGCGCGCGATGGCGTCTCATAACGGCCGACCGTCAGGATGTCGGAGCCGTTCGAGATTTCTTCGAACACGGTCTTGTCGGCGGACAGTGCATCGCGGCTCTGGTCCACATAGGCCAGCTTGACCGTCGGGCCGATCTTGATGGTGCCCGAGTCCGGCTGCTCCTTGCCCGTGAGCATGCGGAACAACGTCGACTTACCTGCACCGTTCGGACCGATGATGCCGACGATGGCGCCCGGCGGAATCGTGAAGCTGAGATTGTCGATCAGCAGGCGATCGCCGTAGCTCTTGCTGACGTTCTCGAACTCGATCACTTCATTGCCCAGACGCTCGCCAGCTGGGATGAAGATTTCCTGTGTTTCGTTGCGCTTTTGGTATTCCTGGCTGTTCAGCTCGTCAAAGCGGGCCAGACGCGCCTTCGATTTGGCCTGACGGCCCTTCGGGTTCTGGCGCACCCACTCCAGTTCCTTCTTCAGCGCCTTCTGGCGTGCCGACTCGCTCGACTCTTCCTGCTTCAGGCGGGTCTCTTTCTGGTCGAGCCACGAGCTGTAGTTGCCCTTCCAGGGGATGCCGTGACCACGGTCGAGTTCGAGAATCCACTCGGCGGCGTTGTCGAGGAAGTAGCGATCGTGGGTCACGGCCACCACCGTGCCCGGAAAGCGCGTGAGGAACTGTTCAAGCCAGTCCACCGATTCCGCATCCAGGTGGTTGGTCGGCTCGTCGAGCAACAGCATGTCGGGGCGCGAGAGCAACAGCTTGCACAGCGCCACTCGGCGCTTTTCACCGCCCGAGAGATGTTCGATCTTGGCGTCCCACGGCGGCAGGCGCAGCGCGTCGGCGGCGATTTCCAACTGCAGTTCAAGGTTGTCGCCCGAACCGGCGGCAATGATGGCCTCCAGACGGGCTTGTTCTTCGGCCAGCTTGTCGAAGTCGGCGTCCGGCTCGGCGTAGGCAGCGTAGATGGCTTCGAGCTGCTTCTGTGCGTCCACCACCTCACCCAGGCCGCTCTCGACTTCCTCGCGCACGGTCTTGGCGGGATCGAGCTGCGGCTCCTGCGGCAGGTAGCCGATGTTCAGGTTGGGCATCGGCGTGGCTTCGCCCTCGATATCCTTGTCGAGGCCGGCCATGATCTTGAGCACGGTCGACTTGCCCGAGCCGTTCAAGCCCAGCACACCAATCTTGGCGCCGGGGAAGAAGGACAGCGAGATGTCCTTGAGAATCTGACGCTTGGGCGGAACGATCTTGCCCACGCGGTTCATGGTGAAAACGTACTGTGACATTGGGGGAGGCGTGAAATGGGGAATGCGCGGAGTGTAGCAAAGGGGGCGACAGGGGCCCGCAAAGTGCGATCGCAATAAGAGAATCGCCACAAATAGCGCCCCCCTGGCACCCACAGAATCAGAAAACACTGATATCGCGATCACAATGGTCGAGCTAGGTTCCAACGTTTCCTTCTGTCTGGAGCCACCATGAGTCATCGTGCACGCATTGCATTGGTCACCGACACCACCACACGGCGAGGCCATTTTCGCAACGGCACGCCACGCTCCACGAGTTTTGGAGAGCAAGCAGTCTTGGTCGGCTCGGAGGTTTGGTGCCCGGACTGCAAACAATGGGGCGTGATTGCAGAAGGTGCCAGTGGTTGGAAGGTGCTAGGAACGCCTGCGGCGTTCGACGGTAGCCTCATCATCTGCGGCTGCCCACGAGGCACACATCGCGTGATCGCACAACGCAGCAACTGCTACGTCCAACTCAAACCTGGGGAAGGTAGTGCTTACCCGGCACCATCGGCAACACATTCAGCAGCCACCCAGACTGACACAACCTTCTGCGCTGCATTTCAACTTTGTCACGCTGTCAACAGCGCACCGCTGGCGGACTATCACTATGGGCTCGTAAGTGCCGATGGCTCCCGCCACACCGGAACCACGAACGCCTCGGGCATAACGGCGCGCTTTCGAGCAGGCTCGGCCAGCAGTGTGTCCCTGGCCTACGCCATTCAAATCCGCATTGGAGTCGATGCATGAACCCGCTTGCCACTACCAGGCTTGCACCGGAAGACAACTATCAGCCGACGCGCCACTCTTTGAAACCGCTGCAGTTGAGCGAAATCCCAGGTGCGATGGATCGCATGGGATGGCCGATAGCAGCAAGGTTGATGCGGCGGTGGTTTAGTAATAAAAATTCTGTGATGATCGAAAATGTCCGTAACGGCAGGATCAGCCCGCTCACCCTCTCACCTCGAGAGTACGACGACAAAATCGTCAAGCTGGATTGGGCGCTTCGTTACCCCAGGTGCGCTGAGGCATATGATCGGCTACTTGCCAACTGGGCCAGCCCGAAAGGCGTGGAGGCCCTCAAGATCCAACTGACAAAACAGGGGTGGCATCAGGGCAAACAATCGCCTGTACGGCTCGGATACGCGCCGTACACGGGTCACCCTCTCGTCACAGCAAGAGAACTCCATGCCACCTGCCAAATGAATCTAAGCATATTTGGCAAGCGCGATGACACGCTGGATGATATGTATGGCGCCCTGGGAGTTGCCGTCTGCTATGCGGCTGTAGTGGGATACACAGGCCAATCCGCTAGTGGCCGTGACATCTTTGTTGTGGATCAATTGGGCTGCTACATCCGCGACACCTACGACTTCAACGACGGCGGCTTCACCCCTGAACCACTGGGTGTATGGAGCCGCGATCGCTGCCTGACTAAAGCCGAAACCGTTGAGTACTTCGCGCTCCTGTCCGGAGCTGGAAGGGACAGTTTGTTCGCCCAACACAGCGAACTCGCTGCGCGCTATCCGGGCTTCGTACCTGTTTTCAACGGAGACTTTCGGCGCTGGCGAGAGGCTCATAATTCCGGCGGCGATTTTCTCGTATTTTCTGATGTTCGATGGCATCAACCCATTGCACGTGAAATCCAGCTTTAATACCCCATGAAAGTGACAATTGACCTTCGCTGGAAATGGGTTGCTCTTGGATGTTTTGTCGCAAGCGCACTATTTATGCACTGGGCGCCCAAAGGACTTGGGAGCATCGAGTCCATCAGCAACAGCCCAAACGGGGTTTACAGAATCGAAATCTGGTCGCCATCGGTTTTCAGTGGGTGGGGTTGGTGGAACGCAAATGTCCCCCGTTTCGTTCGGGTGTACCGCAATGCAACTCGCAAGCTGATTGGAGAGAGTGAGATTTTCGATATGAATGGCAATGGCGAGATTTTCTGGCCGCTTCCCGAAAGCCCCACATTGATGGTGGGCGTAGGCGATGATGCATATATCCTGAGGCTCCCGCCCGGATCACCGCCGGGGGACTACCCACGACAAGAAGGCGAAAACCCTGCACCTTGTCGTTGCGAGTAAATGCAATTGACCACCACGATTCGCTGGAAATGGCTCGCACTTGCATTACTGCTAGCGAGCCTACTGTTCGTGCGGTGGGCAGGCAAAGGGCTTGGAAGCATTGACTACATCACCAACAGTCCAAGCTGCACCTATCGGGTCGAAAACTGGTCGCCCTCAATCTTCAGTGGGTGGGGATGGTGGAACGCTGAATCCCCAGGGTTCATTCGCGTGTACCGCAACGACACACGTGCGCTCATTGGAGAAAGCCGCGTCTTTGACATGAATGGCAACGGCCAGATTTTCTGGCCTGACCCCGATAACCGAATGCTAATCGTCGGAAATGGCGACGACGCGTATTTCCTGAAGCTTCCTCCCGGGTCGCCGCCTGAAGACTATCCAAGTCCCGACAAACACTTGCCTCCCTGCCGCTACGAACGATGGAACTAACAATCACCATTCGCTGGAAATGGCTCACGCTTGGATGTCTGCTCGCAGGTGGCTTGTTCATGTACTGGGCACCCAAAGGGTTGGGGCGTCTCGAATACAGCACAAGCAGCCCAAACGGCATCTATCGTTTCGAAGTGTGGTCACCATGGGATGTGAGTAGCCAGATTTTCTGGAAATCTGCCGACTCACCGGGATTTGTACGCTTATACGAGCGCTCGCCACGCACATTGCTCGGCGAGACTGAAATTTTTGACATGAGTGGCAACGGAGAAATTTCCTGGCCAAGATGCGGCAGATTGTCAGTCGTGGTTGGCATTGGCGATGGCTCTCACGAGATACCACTGCCGCCGGGCTCGTCACCCGGAACATGCCCAAACGGGAAGGAGGGTGCTCCTCCCCCGCCCTGCCGCTGCGATTAATCCCTCTCCACTTGCACAAAAGAAGGTAATTCCTACCCAAACCGGACCAAAATGGGTTGAATTTCGAGGGTAGGGGTTGCCTGCAGAAGCTTGCGCAGTAAGGGTTTCAAGTCCTCGTCACGGTGGTTGAATCGGTAGCAGGTTTCAGCC
>NZ_JAELUI010000652.1 GCF_016429285.1 Ralstonia sp. ASV6 | reverse complement strand
CCCCCCCCCCCCCCCCCCCCCCCCCCCCCCCCCCCCCCCCCCCCCCCCCCCCCCCCCCCCCCCCCCCCCCCCCCCCCCCCCCCCCCCCCCCCCCCCCCCCCCTTTTTCCAGCAGAAGACGGCATACGCGATCAGGCGCCATGTCTCGTGGGCTCGGAGATGTGTATAAGAGACAGGGCCTGCACGGCCGGTTCTACGCGCAGCATTGGGGGTTTGGCGTGTTTTTCGAGCGCCGTGTGGCAACGGAGCTGGCCACGTTTGCGGCCGCGCTGCCTGATGACGACAAGGCGCTGTGGCTATGCG
>NZ_JAELUI010000651.1 GCF_016429285.1 Ralstonia sp. ASV6 | reverse complement strand
GCCTCCCAGGCATCCGGAGGCCGTTCGTCGCTAACCTGCCTGGGCAGCACACGCATCTGCCCATAGCTCAGTTGGATAGAGCATCGGCCTTCTAAGCCGACGGTCGGGGGTTCGAATCCCTCTGGGCCTGTCTCTTATACACATCTCCGAGCCCACGAGACATGGCGCCTGATCGCGTATGCCGTCTTCGGCTTGAAAAGAGGGGGGGGGGGGGGGGGGGGGGGGGGGGGGGGGGGGGGGGGGGGGGGGGGGGGGGGGGGGGGGGGGGGGGGGGGGGGGGGGGGGGGGGGGGGGGGGGGGGG
>NZ_JAELUI010000650.1 GCF_016429285.1 Ralstonia sp. ASV6 | reverse complement strand
CCCCCCCCCCCCCCCCCCCCCCCCCCCCCCCCCCCCCCCCCCCCCCCCCCCCCCCCCCCCCCCCCCCCCCCCCCCCCCCCCCCCCCCCCCCCCCCCCCCCCCCCTTTCACGCAGAAGACGGCATACGCGATCAGGCGCCATGTCTCGTGGGCTCGGAGATGTGTATAAGAGACAGGCGCGCAATCAGGCCGTGATAGTCGTCCCAGGATACCCACAGGTGCGAGTCATCGTTGATCGGCTGGTTCATCGTGTTCCTCTTCTTGATCATGAATGCGGCGTGAGTTGCCGCTGTCGTGTTCTGT
>NZ_JAELUI010000649.1 GCF_016429285.1 Ralstonia sp. ASV6 | reverse complement strand
CCCCCCCCCCCCCCCCCCCCCCCCCCCCCCCCCCCCCCCCCCCCCCCCCCCCCCCCCCCCCCCCCCCCCCCCCCCCCCCCCCCCCCCCCCCCCCCCCCCCCCATTTTCAAGCCGAAGACGGCATACGCGATCAGGCGCCATGTCTCGTGGGCTCGGAGATGTGTATAAGAGACAGGTTTGATGAGAACCCCTTCCAGTACAAGCCCGTGTTCCGCGGCTTCTACTTCACCAGCGCGCTGCAGGAAGGCGCCACCAACAGCGCATCGGCCGAGCGCATCGCACGCCGGTTCGGGCTGTCGACC
>NZ_JAELUI010000648.1 GCF_016429285.1 Ralstonia sp. ASV6 | reverse complement strand
CCCCCCCCCCCCCCCCCCCCCCCCCCCCCCCCCCCCCCCCCCCCCCCCCCCCCCCCCCCCCCCCCCCCCCCCCCCCCCCCCCCCCCCCCCCCCCCCCCCCCCCTTTTCAAGCAGAAGACGGCATCCGCGATCAGGCGCCATGTCTCGTGGGCTCGGAGATGTGTATAAGAGACAGGTCTGGTGCCGATGCTGGCGTCGTATCTGCGCACCTATCCCGAAGTGCAGGTCGACCTGACGCTGTCCGATCGTATTGCCGATGTGGTGGACGAAGGCTATGACGCGGTGATCCGCATCGCGCCGCT
>NZ_JAELUI010000647.1 GCF_016429285.1 Ralstonia sp. ASV6 | reverse complement strand
CCCCCCCCCCCCCCCCCCCCCCCCCCCCCCCCCCCCCCCCCCCCCCCCCCCCCCCCCCCCCCCCCCCCCCCCCCCCCCCCCCCCCCCCCCCCCCCCCCCCCGATTTTCAAGCAGAAGACGGCATACGCGATCAGGCGCCATGTCTCGTGGGCTCGGAGATGTGTATAAGAGACAGCTTCGGCACTTCCTGCTCGCCCGGCTTTCGTAAGCCGTGCGGGGCGCCGCCCATCTGGCGCCTCTGCCCCGCACGGCCACTTCCACTCAGTCTCGCCTCTTAACACGGGTTCGACACGGCATCGATG
>NZ_JAELUI010000646.1 GCF_016429285.1 Ralstonia sp. ASV6 | reverse complement strand
GGCAATCGGGTCCACCGCCTCGGCCATGGCGTCGAGCACGCGCGCGGCGGTGGCAGGGCCGGCGCCGGGCAGTAACTGGATCACGCGAAACCCAGCGATGCGGTTGCGGGGGTTCTCGGCCCAGCGCCTGTCTCTTATACACATCTCCGAGCCCACGAGACATGGCGCCTGATCTCGTATGCCGTCTTCTGCGTGAAAGGGGGGGGGGGGGGGGGGGGGGGGGGGGGGGGGGGGGGGGGGGGGGGGGGGGGGGGGGGGGGGGGGGGGGGGGGGGGGGGGGGGGGGGGGGGGGGGGGGGGGGG
>NZ_JAELUI010000645.1 GCF_016429285.1 Ralstonia sp. ASV6 | reverse complement strand
CCCCCCCCCCCCCCCCCCCCCCCCCCCCCCCCCCCCCCCCCCCCCCCCCCCCCCCCCCCCCCCCCCCCCCCCCCCCCCCCCCCCCCCCCCCCCCCCCCCCCCTTTTTCAAGCAGACGACGGCATACGCGATCAGGCGCCATGTCTCGTGGGCTCGGAGATGTGTATAAGAGACAGGTCCGAACTGGCCGTGCACAACCCAAGCGCGGCGCGGCCCGCGCCCGTTCGGGCGAAGCTTCGCCGATGGCCAAGGAAGACGTCCGTCAGCGCCCGACCGTCGTCGCCAAGACCGTCGACAAGGTG
>NZ_JAELUI010000644.1 GCF_016429285.1 Ralstonia sp. ASV6 | reverse complement strand
CCCCCCCCCCCCCCCCCCCCCCCCCCCCCCCCCCCCCCCCCCCCCCCCCCCCCCCCCCCCCCCCCCCCCCCCCCCCCCCCCCCCCCCCCCCCCCCCCCCCCCCTTTCCAAGCAGAAGACGGCATACGCGATCAGGCGCCATGTCTCGTGGGCTCGGAGATGTGTATAAGAGACAGGTACCGAGCCTGCCGACGTTTGCCTTTGAGATGCTTGAGCACCTGGTCCTTGGTGCGATACAGCATCCACTCACGAATCAGCTTGCCGAGATCGCGCCGGAAAGCAGCATCGCCGGCAAACTTCTCC
>NZ_JAELUI010000094.1 GCF_016429285.1 Ralstonia sp. ASV6 | reverse complement strand
GCTTGCCGCATGCGCGGCATTTGAGCCGCCCATCGGAGAGTTTGTAGGGCCTGCTTGCGGAACAATCCGGGCATCGCTTCATGGTCGGACCAGGGTAACTCTGGTCCGGTTTGGGTAGGAATTACCTAATTTTGAATGTAGTGCCCATCACGCGTGGCGGCGCAGAGGTGTCCGACTCATGTGGAGTCGTTATTGATGTGGGCCGCACGGTTGCAGCCATGCACCAGTGCCTCTATGACGATGCAACTAGCGCAGCCCTGTTTGCCCGCGCAGCCCGCACCTGTGCGTGTTCGTCAGCCATCCGCACGTCCTCGATGGCGCGCCATGCCGCTTCGTACGCAAGGGCGGCTTCTTCGGCCTGCTGCTCGTACATGCGTGCTTCAACCGCCAGCACTTCACGCACATCCTCGAAACCGGGCATGCGGTACATGGCACGTTGAGCTACTTCGTCGTTGAACCCGTCAAGGAACGGTTCCAAGAGCCCATGCCCCTCTGGAGAGAGGGTCGCCAGCCAGTCGGCTTCGCACTTGACGCGGTAGTCACCGATGGTCGCCCCTGCGGGCATCGCATTGCGGGCGGCGGGCCAGTACCTCGCGGCGAACTGGCCGAGGTTGTACGCGGCCTTTACCTCACGCTTGGGGTAGCTGGAATGACGGGCTGTTTGAGAACGAAGGGCTTGCTCAGGACGTGCGACGGTGCGGCGCATGGTGCGGCCTCCTGGTAGTGTGTGGAGGTCCGCCATGCATCGGCCAAGATACGGGCGGCGGACCAAAGGCGGGGTTGGCCGACCGGCTACCAGGAACCGGCACACCAGAAGGTGTCCCCACCTCGGCCCACCATGAAATCGGCGTGCAAAGGCAACGGCGCGGATGATACCGCCGCTCACGACGGGATTGCGCCTCCGGTAGTCGAGCGGCCAAGCCCGGCTGCGTTTGTCTACACAGCGAGGCCGAGTCTAGTGACGCGTGGGCGGCCCAACAAGCACGAAGAAAAGGCTTGCATTGTCCCGCGCTTCTCGGGCATTCACAGTCGGTCCAAGCGCCCCGCGCCTTGCATGCCCGCAGTGTCAACTGCTGTGCCGAGCGTTGGTCAAAGCGTTGGCGTTGTATACCCACCACGCTCACACGGATGAGACTGCCTCGGGCAAAGTCAGCCCACCCCACGCATGAGCAGCTGCAACTCCTCCCGGAGCAACGGGCGCGCGAACGCGTCAGCTACTGCAACAGCGGAGTCCTCCGCCTCAAACGCTTCCGCCAGTGCGACAACGCGCGGCGGGTAGACATCGGGCCAGCGCCGGCCCGCCTCTCGTATGTCGGCAGCCGTGTACCCACGCTCCCACGCCGGGTACAGCCTCGCCATCAACATGAAACGCCCTGCCTGCTCTGTTGCAAGTGCCCGCACCACGTTATTCGTCGGCACATCCAGCCCTCTGTTTTCAAGCACCGTCCCTGTGAGGAGGTCGCGGACATGCTGGCTGGCCTGAATGCCGCTTTGGTGCATCGTGTTCGACCCCAGGTCCATCACGGCGCATTCCACCCATGCGCTTACCGTAGTACTCATGCTGGCCTCAGTACGTGTACGACACCCGACGCGAGCGCAGCGGGTGCCCCGGCGGGTACTGCTCATCCGTCACCGTCGTGCAACCGGCACCCCGATGTGTCGACCCGAAGCAGCGGGCGGTGGAAAATACCGCCTGCTGTGCAGCGTCCGGCGAGAGGCTGCCGTGCGGGTCGAGGCCGCCGAGGCCGGCAGCGTTCAAGATGGTCTGCGATTGTCGGTACTGCGACAGCGAAACGTAATCGGGGGCCGTGGTCAGCGCGTGGCTCCGGGCCACCTCGCGCTGAGTCTGTTGCTGAAATTCCGTGTAACCGGAGGTCTGTTCGATTTCCATGTTGATTCCTTGTGGGGATGGTGTTGGGCCGCACACATGCTGCGCACCGCCTGGGTGTCCACTGGGCCTTGGGAGGCACGTGGAGCGGTTGAAATGGGTGAGTGCACCCTTGCTAGTGATAGCGCCCTGAAGCGCGTGGCGAAGACCTACGCCACTTGAGCTAGGCCACCACCATCGCAGCGGGCGTCGGCCAGCAACCCTGCCAAGGGGACCTGCACGGCTCGGTCCAAGTCTGGCGCGTTGTGGAATTTCCCCGCCATCCATCCCGCTCGAACTCCAGCCTGCTGCGCCGCAGCCTCTGCCGCGCGGGCCTTCTCCAGCTCGACACGAAGAGCAAGCCTAGCGGCGGCAGGCATACCGCTGCTGCCATCGAATGCAACACGGGCAGCCACTCGCTTTGCCACGGCCTCACTCAGTGCCTCCCCGAGCAAGGTACGTTGATCGGTGCCCATTAGTCGGTCAGGTAGCCACGGCGATACGCTGCCTGCCACTTCGACAGTGCCTCGACGGGCGTGGCGGCCAGCTTCAAGACGTAGAACGGCAGCTTGTCGGATTCCAAGACGGCCATCTGTTCGGCAGGGTTCAGGCCGTGAAGCGGCACTGTGCGCCGCACCGGGACCGGGCGGCCATAGTCCTGGGAATACTGGTCTTGCTCGATTTCCGCTACGGTGCTGACGAGGGGGCCATCCTCAAGTTTTGGGTCCGCCTTGTGGACGCTGAGAATGCGCAGAGCAGCCGCCTGGGTGCACAGGATGTGCGCTTTGGACTCTTCCAGCTCTGCACGCAGCTCCTGGGCTTGCATCTCAGCACGCTGCATCATCTCGGCAGCCGTCCGCAGCCTTTCGAACTGTTCAGCCAGAGGGCGTAGATCGTTAATGACGCCTGCGAGTTGATGGATGTTGCCCTCGATTGCATCGGGACTGCGGTAGGTCTTGGTAGTCGCTTTAGCGGCCTTGGCCTTGCTTACTGACATGTGGATTCTCCTATCGGGAACGAGTCGCTTCCTTGCGACGTTTGATGGCCAGCCGGTTGGCGATGGCCTGGGGCGACGGTCGCGCCTTCTTCGGGTAGCTCGGGCGCTGCTGCGTTTGGCTCATCGGGCCGAACTCGGATCGCCGCCGTACTTGCGCAAGACACGGTGCTTCCCGCCTTTGGGTTTACGAGCTGCCCATGAGGGCAAATCGCCCGTCAATGCCTCGACTGCACGGCGATAGGTAGCGATTGCGGATGGGCCGCAGTTGAGTACGGTGTTCTCGAAGTACGACTGCTCGACCGTGTTGTGCTCCAGCGGGTGGCCGAAGCGGGTGCCGGTATTGCTCATGGTGTTGCTCCTTTGGGGAATCACGCCGGAACGGACCAGCCTGCCCACGCAAGAACATCGCGTAGCTCGGGGTACAGTCGGCATAGGTAAATGACTCGCGGGGCCGGGAGGCTCGCTAGATCGGGGGTGTTGATGTGCAGGGACTCGGCCACAACTTCCAATCTGCCGGTCGGGTATCTGCGTGCAGTGAAGGGACCAAAGACATCCTCCAGGCACTCGCCTAACGCTTCCCTACGTTGCTGCTCTCGGAGAGCTTCTAGGCCCGCTCTCGTATGTCCTGCGGGTGGTGCCACGCCGGCCCGCAACTTCTCCCAATCGCTGCTATTCGTCGTAAGTAAGCAGTCGTAGCAGGAGGCGTCACGAACTCGCCGGGACGTAGAGCCGCACTTACGGCAAGGCTTCCCTCGATACTGGGAACTGCCTCCTAGGAAGGCATCCCACCGGGCAGGATCAGAGACACGAGGCCTTAGTGCTGCTTGGTAAGAGGGATCGACTCGGCAGAGCTGTCGCTGTCGTCGGTCCAGCTTGCCGCCTCGGGGCTGGCAGTGATGTGCGGTGAATCGGGGATCGTGCTTGGGTCCGTACCTCTGGCCTAGCTTCGGCATCGGAACACATACACCACTCGGAATGCCCCGGATTGCTGATCTTGATTCATCAAGCTAACTCCTTGAGGGAACAGCCCAGGTGTGTCTAGCCGCGAGAGCTGCGCATGAGGGCTGATGGATGGATGGATGGGCTGTGCTCAGCCCTACGGGGACAGGGCACGGGCGCGCTGCCCCTTAGACGGCGTTGCTCGATCACGCATCCAGTGCGCCATCAAGCAACTCTCCTCCTGCCCATCGAGTCTCTTGGATGGGTCTATGTATCCTGACCCTTGGAGAACTCGGTTTTGCTGTATCTCGCCCTCCCCGTGCTCGCACAGATGAACTTTCATCGTTCATCGGAGCGGCCCGAGGGGACTCAATCCAGCATCCTGACCCTTATCGAACTTCGGATTGCTTGCAGAGCCCGCCCTTGTCACCGAGCCTCGCAGCTCCCCGTGTGGTGACATGCCTGTTTAGCGCCCGGCCAGGGCTACCGCTGACGACACAACGCTGCACTGTGTCTTTTGGGGACACGAAAAGAAAAGAGCCGCCCGGATTGCTCCGAAGCGGCCCTCATTGGATCAAGCAGGAACTGGCTACACCAGCCGTGCCAGCGTCCTCTGTAACTGCGTCAGGTGCCACGCGCCGCCCGTGGCGGACCTGATGCCCAAGCCGTTCAATTCGTCGACCATAGCCCGCCTCGTCAGGCCCCGAGCTTGCATACCCTCCAGCACACCGCGCAGCTTCTCCGCAAAGGCGCCTGCCTGCTGCTGACGCTCCGCCACGTTCGGCTTGAGGTTGGCGGGTCCAGCCACCCCGAGCTTCACACCACGCCCCTTTGCTGCTGCCAGCGCTGCCTTGGTCCGGGCGCTGATCTGATCTCGCTCCCATTCGGACATGACGGCGTGCATCTGGATCATGACCTTATTGGCCTGTGGCATGTCCGCCGCCACGAAGTCCACACCCGTCTCCAGCAGGCCCGAGATGAAATGAACGTTGCGGGCCAGCCGATCCAGCTTGGCGATCACCAGCGTGGCGCCGTGCTTCTTGCACAAAGCCAGCGCCTCGGCCAGCTTAGGCCGCTTCGCTAAGGCATCCGCGCCCTTGCCTGTCTCCACCTCGGTGAACTCGGCCAGCACGACCCAATCCCCGCCATTCAGGTACGCCTGCACGAGCTGCTGCTGTGCTTCGATACCCAGGCCGGACTGCCCCTGCTTCTGTGTTGATACGCGGTAGTACGTGACGAACTTGCCGTTTGCCATGCCTGTTCACACCACAAGATGTTCATTTAATGTGTGTACAGATTGGGCGATAGAGGACCGGCTGTCAAGCGCCGGGGGGGCGCCAGGAAGCGACTACAGGTGCTGCAATCGCTCCCCGCATTGGGCCCGTCTCTCGGTGGCTGTTCGTGTATTGCGTCGAGCCTGGACACCTCCCGGCGCGTCCGCTGCGATTCGTGGGAGGGCCATTGGGGACACTGGCTGCGGCTCGGGCGGCGCTGGCCTCACGGATTACCGGACCTAAAATAGGTCCGCGCCGTTCTCACTCTGGATCGGGTTCACCCAGGGCGACGTCCAGCAGAGTGGATAGAGCTTCCAGCTTTGTGTGTGGCAAATGAAGTAGCCGTTCAATGATTTTCTGTGCCGCCTGGACACGGGGTGGTTCTAGGTGCAGGACATCCATCCAGCCGCGCAGCTTCCCCATACCATCCTCAAGGCGGTGCGCACCATCATCCCCGATGTCGCGAAAACCACTCCTGTAATGGAAGATGGCGCCGCGTGTTAGCCCAGTACGCCTTGCAAGCTCATTAATGGTATCTACTTCGCTAATCAATTGATGTAGATTCAACCGCCGTATTGCTTTGTTATCGAGATAAAAGACCGGCTGCATCGTGACTCCCGCTGTTGGTTATGACTGCATGAACGCGGACTAATTATCACTGGCGTCATGTGGCTCACATCAGTGCTCGACGGCTGCCGGCAGTCCAAACTATCGCAGCAAGAGCAGGCACTCGCATGGCGAGGCCCACTAGAAGCTGAACTTCGGCTCGATGGGCGGTCGCAGCAAGGAGTACTCATCCGCGATTTCGCACTACTCCATAGGCCCGCACAACAGGATTGCTTCTGGTAATCTTTCTATCGCCGGGGCTGGAAATCCCGGTTGCGGCCTTCCAAGCCGCTTAAGGTGAACCGATGTAGCGATGACCAGCCGGGACCGGCCTCTACCAAAGCATCGGGAAGCTGCCCCGTCGCCGCCCTTTTCGGTGGATGCCGAGAGGTTAGCGTACCGACGGGCGTGGGGAAGCATTCTAGAACGCCGCCCCGCAGCCGCCAGCCAGGGCGGCCTACAAGTACTCACAGGTTAAACGCCTGTACCGGTACGGGCATTTCCTTGGAAAACCAATGAAACGCACCGTTGACGTGAAGGTGGATGTGAAGATCGATGTGGCGGCGTGCATTCGCGCACTCGCCGTGCTGCTCCTCGCAATCGTGACCTGAAATGGCGGGCCGGGTAACACCGGCCTGCCTATCGAAAGTGCATCACAAACCGGCCATACAACCCGGTGAGCGCCACCGCAACGACAATCCAGCACCCGTGCCCCGGCTGTTGGCACGCGGCCTTACTGTCGTCCCTTCCCACGGATTACCGGATCGAAATTGAGGCTGAGTCCGCTATCATGGCCCACACTAACCCAACAAAAATCTAGGTATGCCGACCGACACACGGCCGTCGCAACTTGGCAACGAACTGCATGCTACGCAAACCTCTACGCCTGGAGGCTCAGAAGCAGACCAAGCCAAGCTTACCCAAACTGCCGAAACGCCTAGCAACGGCTGGTATTCCTTTCTGACAAATCAGCACGTAGGAGACCATGTTGGCATCCTAGGCCTCGTGGTTTCCGTCGTCGGCCTCATAATGACTTACCGTGAGGCTCGAAAATCAAGGACAGCCGCCGAAGCCGCCAGAGTTGCCGCCGAGGATGCTCGACGCACAAGGCAATTGGTAGACACCTCGCTGGACTTGACGATCATAAGCAACAACCTAGCCGATCTGAAGAACATAATTAAAGGCGATGATTGGTCGTCCATAGACCCAAGAATTGACTCCCTTTGCCGGTCACTGGCTACCGTAAAAGAGGGCATCGCTTATGACGTAAGCAGGGATTTCAACGATGACGATTTAAAAATTATTACCGATGCGACAGCGACACTTCGCGGGCTTGAGTTGACTCTTGCAAAAAAGGGAGCCAAACCTCCAAGCGGAACTGCCGGGATCACCAGGCTACACAACGAAATTATTGCCCCGCTGTCCTCGATCATAGATAAAATAAACGGAATCTGCTTCAAAGCAAAATCCTTGTCTGCGAGAAGATGAAATGCAAATCGAAAAAGCCATCAGCTTCCTAAAGGGCTTGTCGCACCGCACATCTCAAGGCGATGTTCAATGGAAGAAAATACCGAACAGCGCCCCGGAAATTTTCTACATTGAAGTAAAGGATGTGCAAATCTCACTGGGCCTTCGATACACTGACGACAACTTCGATGAAGTTGATTATTACATCAATTTCAGTTCAGCCCATGACGATGAATTCATTTACCAATTCACTGACGCAGATCTGAGACCGGCCTTTCCGCAGGCATACCGCGTCATGGAAGGTCTGTACCGGGACGCCAGACTTGTCGCAACTGGCCTAAAGCAGCAACTGGACAGCGCGCTGGACGAGTTCATCAAAGCCGATCCCGACAGCCCCTTCTAATTGAATGTTGAGCTGATGCAGTCGCTGCGCTTCGCCATGTAGTCACAGGACATCAGTTCTACCCCAACTTGAGAGCCACGTCCTGCGCCCGCAAATGGGTGTACCGCTTGAGCATTTCCATCGTCTTGTGGCCGGTTATCGTTGTCACCTCCATGACACTTAGCCCCTTCTCGAAGAACCTGGACGTGGCCTCATGACGTAGATCGTGCAGCCGGATGTCGACGAGCCAACGCGCCGAAGGCGGCTTGCCCTCAGCCATGCAGGCAGCCTCATAAACGCGCCTAGCGCGACGCACAGCCCGCATGAACGCCGTGCTGACCGCATCCTCCTGCATGGCGAACGGAACGCCTGCACCGGCCTCCTGACGCTTCTGGAGGATGGCGAGAGCTTTAGTGGACAGCGGCACCGTCCTCGGTGTGTCCGTCTTGGTCTTGGGGATGTAAGCGGTGCGCCGCTGGAAGTCGATGTACTCCCAGTCCAAGGCCAGCATCTCGCCCCGGCGCATGCCCGTCTCGACGGCGAAGGGGATTAGGTCGGTCAGTACAGGGGACAGCGTGGCAGCCACGATGGCGTCCAGCTCGCCCTGTTGGACACGGCGGTCGCGCCCCGGTGGCAGCTTCGGCTTCACCACCTTGGGCACACCACCGGGCAGCACGAAGCCCCACTCGCGGGTTGCCAGTGTGAGCGTTCGGTTGATGAGTGCGAGGTGATGGATGACGGTCTGCGGGTTCAGCGTGCGCAACTTCTCGTCGCGGTACTCGGCCAAGAGCTGGGGTGTCAGGGCCGTGAGCTTGTACGCGCCCAAGCGCTTCTTGACCACCGCCACGCGGCTCTTATCGCTGTTCCCGCTGCGCTTCTTTGGGGAGACTTCTGCGAGGTAGCGGTCCAGCAGATCGGCCAGTGTGGTGCCCTCTGCTTGCCTGTTCGGCAGATGTACGCCCTGCTCTATGCTGGCCTCCAGGCTCCGCGCCCATCGTTCGGCAGCAGCTTTCGTAGTGAAGGTCTTGCTCAGGAGCGGATGCCCCTTCTTGCGGACTTGTGCCCGCCATGCGCCATCGCGCTTTGTGAACGTCGCCATGCTCGGTCTCGGTAGACCGATGCTGTGTTCTCATTGCACCCAGATTGCACCAAAACGCCGCTCAGTTGGATAGAAGCCGCGCCAGCAAAGGCGCGGCGACAGACGCGGAGGCCGCTTCTAAGCCGACGGTCGGGGGTTCGAATCCCTCTGGGCAGGCCAAGAATCTTCAACAGAATCAGACAACTGGCCGGGAACCGCAGTGTGGCGGTTTCATTGATGGACCGCTTGGGCTCCGTATTATGAAGCGCCCCGCAGATAGCGGATCGTCGCTGCGCCTGTGCTCGTAAGCAATCACCCAAATCGTCGGCAAGTAGCCGCCCCGTGTTGAAGCATCGACGGCCCGCAGAATTCTTCAGGTGAGGATGCGTGTCTGGCCGGCTGGCACCCTGAAAGAGGCTCTAGAACCGGTACCCCACCGAGAGAAAACTGGCGATCGGGTTGATCCGCACCTTCGTGGCGGTGGTGACGGTGCCAACAGGTGCCTGCGTGGTCAGCGTCGCATTGGTGGACAACCACATGTATGACACCGACACCCCGATAGACCAATGCGCGTCGACGTTGTACGTAAGCCCCGCGTTGACGAGGGGCGCCAACGTCTTGCTGAGCGATGCCGTGGTCGGCCCGACCAACATGGAGCCGGTCGTTGGCGAGGCGAGAATCTGGCCGGTCGCCAATGGCCTGCTGAGTTCGATATCCCGATACCAGACGTAGGCAAGCCCTGCGCCCAGATACGGCCGGATACGCGCGGTCGGCTCGCCAAAGTGGTACTGCACTTGCACCGCCGGGCTCCAGGCTCGCGCAGTCCCCATCTCCCCGACAGACGCCAGCGTTCCGGTCCCGTTCAGGTGTAGCTTGGGCGGGATACCGAGCACCGTTTCGAGAGCCAGATGATCAGTGACGAAATACCGCGTGGTGAGCGCGAAGGTATTGGCGTTGGCCAGCGTCGATCCGCTGCCGGGCACCACGGCTGATTGCCCGAGGGCATGCACCGTCAGCGGCTGGCTGGAATCTTGAGGGGCGAGATGCATCCAGCCCGCGTTGACGACCCACTGCCCTGCCGACTGCGCATGGGCGAGCGAGGTCACCGCGAGCGACAAGAGCATTGCCGCGCGTGTGGTCTTCATGTTGTCTCCGATTTTTGTAATGTAGGAACTGCAACTGCAGGAACGCGCCGCCACGCGGTGCGGGCTCTTCACCCGCGCGCGATGGGGTGAACGGGCGAGGAATTCCTCCTTCGGTCAGGTGAGCCGCAGCGCCGGCCCACCCGCCTTCAATTGACGGAAAAGGGAAACGGGAACCGACCGAGCACTTCACGCGCGGCGGCCGTCGATGCGGATGCCGATGCGTCGAGCTTTACCGAGATCGACAGGCCTTTTGATTTGTCTTCGGCAACATCCAACGCGTCAAACGCAATGCCCGCATCGCTGAGTGCCATTGACAAGGCTTCGCGTGTTTCACGGTGCTTGAGTGCCGGTTTGAAGATCTTGCCCACGGCGGTCAGCGGCATCGTTTCAATGATCTTGACCTCGCGAGGTAACGCGGCCCGCTCTGCAATCTCCGCCTTCAGAAACGCCAGCAACTCGGCTTCCGTGGCGGACGTACCGGCACGCAACTGCACGTAAGCGACTGGCAGCTCGCCTGCATGGACATCCGGACGCCCGACGGCGGCGGCAATCTGTACCGCAGGGTGACGATGCAGTGGCGCTTCGATGGTGAGCGGATCGATGTTGTGGCCGCCTCGAATGATCAACTCTTTCTTGCGGCCCGTGAGCCAGAAGTAGCCTTCTGCGTCTTGCCGAGCCAGGTCGCCAGTGTTGAGCCAGCGCCTGCCGTCTCCCGTGTCGACCCATAGCCCTGTGTTCTGGGCTGCCTGGAGATAACCTGCAAAGACGTTTGGCCCCGAAACGAGCACCACGCCCACCTCATCGGCGGCACAGTCGCGCAGGTACTCGCCACTGTCGCTCAGCACGACCGTCTTCATCTGCTGCACGGGAACGCGCAGGCCGATGGAACCAAGGCGGCGCTCGCCCATCGGCGGGTTCACGCTGCTCACACAGGTGGCTTCGGTGAGCCCATAGCCCTCGAGAATCTTGATGCCGGTCTGAGCCTGGAAGCGGCGAAACACTTCCACCGGCATGGGTGCTGCGCCGCATAGGCCGTATTCGAGCGATTTCACATCTCGCCCGCCAACAGGCACCTGCAGCAGCGAGGCGTACAGCGTCGGCACGCCACTGAAGAAGTTCACGCGATGGTGCGCAACGATCTCCCAGAAGCGCTGGATCACGCCCTCGCCGCGATAGCCCTGCGGCGTGCCAAGCACGACATGCGCGCCCCTGGAAAACGGCAGCAGCCCCGTCACCAGAACGCCGTTGACGTGGAACAACGGCAAGCCGCAAAACACCACCTTGCCAGAGCCGATGCCGTCGCCCAGCACTTGCGCGGTGCTCCATGCGTTGGCGACTTCATTGCCGTGGCTGCGCATCGCAATCTTCGGCAAACCCGTGGTGCCGCCCGTACAGAAGTACGAAGACGCGTCTTGCGCAGCAATGCTCCGCCCGCTGTTCAAGCCGTCCGATCGTTGCGCTTGGATGGCGCTGTTGAAATCGTGGATACGCACCGACATCGGGACAGTACCATGCAGCCCTTGCGGACCAAGCAGTCGAAAGATCTCGTTCTTCTGCATTTGCGCCGCACATTGCGCCGCGCCATGCACCCGGTCGGCCAGATTCACCAGCACCAGGTGCCGCAGGCTCTTGATTGCTGGCAAGTGCGGTTGCAGCTTGGCCCAGGTATCGGTGCCGGGAAACGGTGCCAGCGTGACCAACACCGATGCGCCGACAGCATTGAGCAGCTCGGCCAGCGCGGGCCCTTCGAGCAGGGGATTGAACGCCGCGACGATGCCCGTTGCCTGCCCACCCCAGATCACGAAATGCGTTTCCGGCAGATTGGGCAGCACGAATGCGATCACGCCATCCTTCTTGACGCCAATGCTGTCGAAGAAATTTGCGGTTTGCGTGATGCGCGCAAGAAGCGCCGCGTAGCTCCACGTCTGCGGCGCACGGTGGTCATTGACGCTCAGAAAGAAGCTCAGCGCTGGCGCCTTCGGGTTCAGGCTGGCGCCACGGCGGATCATCTCGTACGTGCTCTGCGGCAGATCAGGCGGCAGACCTTGCGCTTCCGCAACTTCCACGTCTTGCAGGCTTGAGAAACCGGACATGGTGTTCACGCCTCGGCAACGATGCGATTGCGCTGCGTGCCCAGATCAATCCGTCCGTCGGACGAGTGGATGCGCGCTTCCACCACATCGCCCGGCTGCAGGTATTGGGATCGCCCCGCCTGCACCTTCAGGAACATCTCCCACTTCGCCTTCTCCGGCAGCATCGCGGCCATCTTCTGCTTGATCGGCGACGGCACGGATAGCGCGCAGCCCGCGGGCGTGCCCGTGGCCAGCAAGTCGCCCGGCTCCAGGTCGTGCACGCACGACAGTTCGGTCAGCGTCTCGGCGGGGCCATGGACGAGGTTGGCCGTCGTGTCGTTCTGTCGAAGCTTGTCGTTGACGGTCAGCTTGAGCTGCAGGCTTCTGAGCGCCGGGAAATCACGCGGCTCCAGCAGCGTCAGCCACGGGCCCACCGGGCCGAACGTGCGGAACGACTTGCCTTTGTAGAACTGCATCTGCGGAATCTGGACGTCGCGTGCGGAATAGTCGTTCACGATCACGGCGCCGGCCACGTACTCGTGCAGGTTGTCCTCCGTCACATCCACCGCACCGTGAATGGCTTTGCGCATCACCAGCCCAAGCTCGATCTCGTAGTCGAGGAACTGCACGCGCTTCGGTTTGATCACGTCGCTGTCGGCCGGGACGATGCAACTCGATGCCTTGGTGAAGATCATGTTGTACGTCTTCACGTCCGGGTCCATGCCGGACTCGATCATGTGCTGCCGGTAGTTGGCGCCCTGGCAGATGAACTGCTGGTTGCGCGTGACCGGAGACAGCAGCTTCACGGCGGACACCGCGAGCGTTTCCCCATCCAGCGCGGCAAGCTCGGCCAGCGTTGCATTGCGGACGAAGTCCCCCGTCGTGGCGTAAGCGCCCGGTACCGGCGTGATGCGTGTATCCCGGATCACGCCCCACTGAGCGTGACCCTGATATTCAAAGCGAACGATATTGATCGACATGGCAAAAGGTGCGTTGAATGAATGACGGCAAACGGCGCCTGCGCTGCCTCAGGCAAATAGCCGGGCGAGCGTTACCAGCTTGCGGAACGTCAGGTCGGGGCTGCGGCGCAGATTGCGGATGAGCGCCGCGATGGCAGCCGGTGTCAGCTTCGGCTTGGTGAAGCTGGCGGGCATTGCCTGGCCCCACTGCGACATGGCCTCGCGACTGACAGGGTGGATACCGGTCGGCTGATCTGCGGTGAACAGATCCCCGTCGCAGTAGTGCTCGTGCTTGTCGCCCCACGGGTCTTGCCAGTAGTCGAAGATCTGGCTGCCGAGGATGTGCCGGCCCAGTCCCCAGGCGTGGTCCCATCCCTGCTCGCGCAGCATGCGGTGCCCCATGCCGACGGCATCGGCATCGATGAGTTCGAAGGCGCTGTGGCTGTACTTCGAAACAAAGCCTTGCGCCAGCGCGAGCGTGTGGTGATCGGCCGGCGTGTCGCCCAGATCCAGCCGCATGAAGGCCACCGCAGGCGAGCCGTCGGGCAGCACTTGGACATCGCTGGGAATGAAGCCGAAGTGCTGCGTGTACCAGGCACAGGTCGCCTGAAAGTCGGCAAGCTCCAGGACAACGTGCCCCAGGCGGATCACCTCTGGCACAACCTCAGGCGGCCGCTGTGTTTCGTTGATGCGCAGTGGTGCGTCAACCGAGTTGAACGGCAACGGTGCGCGGTGCGGCAGCGCAGCCACGGGCGTCTGACCCGCGACGGCATCAACGCGAAAGCCGGACGGGTCGGCAAGGCGTACTCGATCGCCTCCACCCGGCAAATCAGATGGTTCCACCGCCGATGCTCCGGACACCCTCGCGAGAGCATCCAACGCTGCACGGTCAGCCACTTGCAATCCGAAGCCGACAAACCCCGCCTTCGCGGCCTTGCGGACGACATAGCAGAACGGCGCCGGGCCGGTCCCGCGCAAAAGCAGCATTGCTTCATCCCGCAGAACGGTCACGAGACCAAAGTCATTGAGGAACCGCTCGGCCTGCTCAAGATCGGGCCGATCGAACATCAGGTAGGCAAGCGCCAACGCCTTCGTCGTCGGCTGTGGATACCGTGCGGGCTGTGCTGTGGTGAGTTTCATGGCAAGGCACTCAAGCAGATTGAACAGTTGCGGCAGTGGCTGGCATGGGCTCCGTCTGGCCGCCAAGCAGCGCCAGGCTTTCGCGAACGAGGCGGTCAGCGTCTGCAGCGGGCCCGTCGTGTGCCACCGTGCGGTCTGGGCGCACGACGGCCGCCCAACCAACGGGTACCGCGTCGGGAAGAAACGTGCCGTTGATGTCTTCCCAAACGCTCGACGTGTCACGATGCAGAGGCTGCCCGCGGTGCACGATGCGAACGAACACACCACCCTGGCGCGCGAATGCGGCTGCCGTTGCGGGCTCCAATGCCGCACGGGCATCACAGCCGAAACTGACGAGCGTGTATCCCTCGCCGAGCACGTCGTCGCTCAGGCACGTGCGCCCTTCCGCGTTTCTGACCCAGCCCTGCGGGACAACACCGCCGCGCGTCAGCTTGGTCAACGAGCATCCTTTGACGAAAAGCCCGGTCTTGAACGCGTTCTTCGGCTTGATGCGCAGTTCTTCAAACTGGGAGCGCAGCCGGGGCACCAGCCGCGTCAGGCGCATCAGGCCGTGCGTCAACAGGGCCATCGGAGCACTGCGCGGCATCACCAGCTTGCCCATGAACCGGGCGAGATTGATCATGGCTTTTGCATGTGGGCGACGTTCCTCGTCGTAGCTGTCGAGAATCCGTGCGTCGGCTCGGCCTTGCAGCACCCACGCCAGCTTCCAGCTCAAGTTGGCAGCGTCCCGCAGACCGGCGACCAGCCCTTGGCCGACGAACGGCGGCGTGATGTGCGCGGCATCCCCCACCAGGAACACCCGGCCAACGCTGAACCGGTCGACCGTTCTGGCATGAAAGCGATAGACCGCCTTGCGCTCGATCGTGATGTCGTCAACGTTGGTCCACGGCTGCAGCAACGCGCGAATACGGCTGTCCGACTCCATTTCTTCGCGACTCTCGCCAGGCTGGAGCATGAACTCCCAGCGCTCGCGGCCACCCGGAGCCACCATATGCGGCGTGGGCCGCCGGTGGTCACAGAGAAACTCAACGTGGTCGATCGGCTTGGGAACATGACGCGCGTCGACAATGAGCCAATCCTCGGCGTACGTCGTGCCCCGAAATTCCTGCCCGATCAGGTGGCGCACGACGGAACTCGCGCCATCCGCACCGACCACGTAGCGAGCGCGGACCCTGTGTACCTGACCGCGCCCGACATCGAGCGAAGCCAACACACACTCAGGCTGACTAGTGATGCTGAGCAACGTGGTGCCCAGCGCGATATGCACACCATCGTGCGTCGCCAAGCGTGCGCGCAGGCAACGCTCCAGATCGGGCTGATAGAACGTGACGAGCTTCGGGTGGCCATCCAGGCTGCCGAGCGTGTTGACCCTGCCGAACTCCCCAAGCAAGGGGGAGCGCATCCGCACGTACGGAATGGCCACCGTTTCGAAATCGCCCTCGCCGATTCCGGCCTGTTGCAGGATTCGCAAGGCTTCGTTATCGAGCGCAATGGCGCGTGGGGCCATATAGACGTCGGGTGCCTTATCGATGGCCATCACACGCACGCCGTGACGCGCCAACAGATTTGCCACCATGGCCCCGACGGGGCCGAGCCCCACGATAAGGATGTCTACCTGAGAGGGCATGGCACTGACCCCCATCGGGCGTGAGCCATCCCCAACGCGTGCATTGGCACGCGCATGTGCATTTGTCTCCACCACGACTCCGTTTCTCTGTCTACGTATCTGTCAGGCTTCCATCGCCATTTTTTGACATTAAATTCATAGTTGATGATTTTGTCAATATCGACGTTCGAATCTATAATTCCAGCCATAACAAGGATTGCAGACCGCCATGGCCACCACCGAGACTCGCCGAACACCGAAGCGCCCCACCGCGAAGACACCCACGCCTGCAGCGCCGGCAGTTGAAGAGCGCGAGCCGCGTGGCGCGCGGCGCAAGCGTGAAACACGCGCACGTCTGCTGGATGCCGCGCTCCGGCTGATGGCCGATCGGGGCATGGAAGGCGTTGCCATCAATGAAATTACCGAGGCGGCGGACGTCGGTTTCGGGTCGTTCTACAACCATTTCGAGTCGAAGGAAGCCATCTACGCCGCGCTGGTGAACTCGGTGTTTGAAGAGTTCGCCGATTCGCTCGACAAGGTCACGCAAGGGCTATCCGACCCGGCCGAGATCATTTCCGTGTCGGTGCGGCATACGCTGGTCCGGGCGCGGCGCGAGCCTGTCTGGGGGCGCTTTCTCATTCGCGAGGGCTTCTCGGCGCGCGTTCTGACACACGGACTCGGCCAACGCTTGCTGCGCGATATCGAGCGCGGCATCACCGCAAAGCGGTTTGTGCTGGCCGATCCGTTCATCGGCTTCCTGTCGGTCGGCGGCACGGTGCTCACGGCCATCTCGGCCGAGCTCAACTTTCTGGCGCCTGATGCGCCGGCTGCCAACATCGTCCAGGAGCTGGGCTTCACGGGCGAGCATTTTCCCGAACGCACCGCCGCCGTGCTGCTCCAAACGCTGGGGCTCAAGCGCGCTGAGGCGGAGAAAGTGGCCGCCCGGCCGCTGCCCGTTGTGGAGATTGCAGACAGCGTCAGCTGATCTGATGGTCGGCGTTAAGGCGCGGGCGCCGATAGCGCCCGCCTGATCGACCCACCTCAGTTCGCCAGCGTGCGGGCCGACGCATCCGCACAACCGAGCATGGGCCGTGCCGCCTGCGATGGTGCGGCGGCATACGCCAACAGCGCTGCGGCCATCTGCGAAGCCAGTGCCTTCAGTGCGCGCCGGTGGCCCTGCACCACGCCGTCAATGCTTTCGGACACGTCCTCCCGGACAACGCTGCGGCAGGTCAACACTTGACGATCTTCTGCCGTCCGAATCGTCCATACAGCATCGATCGAGACATGCGAGCCGCGCCACGCATCAAAGCGCTGCACTTCCACGGCGACGCGGTAGACCGGTCGCTTGCCATCGTATGGAAGACCGTGCACGTCCATGGCACCGGCCTGCTGCGCCAACGCAGCCGACAGCGCGGCACGGATTTCGTCGGCGACAGGCGAAGCCCAGCGATCGGTCTCAAGCACGTCGACCTGCCCTGAGCCGGCCTGCACCACCAGCCGCCTGCCGGCCACCGACGGTGGCACGCGAACCGGCAGTACATCGACAAGCAATGCAGTTGCCGATGCGGCGGGCACAACGCCGGCGTCATCGGCCGTATGCAGGCTATGGAAACGCGCCGACGGGGAGCTACAGGCAGCCATGGCCGCGCAAGCCATCGCAACGGCCAGCATGCGGCGCATTGGGAACAAAAAGGCAATCATCGCGCATCCCCCTTCTTGCCAAACAGCAGCGACTCCGGATGGCGTTCCAGATAGTCCGTCAATGCGTTGAGCGACTGGAGCGTGCGCGTCAGCTCCTGCATGGCCTCGTGCACATCCGACTGGAGCGGCGAGTCTTGCCGCAAGGTCGCCTGCGCCGCATTGAAGGTTTGCTGTGCGGAAGCAAGCGTGTCCCGCGCCTGGGGCACCACTTCTGTATCCAGGTGGCCGAACAGGCGGTTCGCGTTTTCCAGCGCACCGTTCAGGTTGCCGCCGATCTTGTCGAACGGCACCTGATTGAGCTTCTTCGCGATGTCGGCAAGCTGCACCTGCAACTCATCGAGCGAATTCGGAACGGTCGGCAGCTCCACTGGCGAGCGATGAACATCGACCGTCGCGCGCGGCGCCTTGGGGAACATGTCGAGCGCGACGTACAACTGCCCCGTCAGCAGATTGCCCATGCGGAGCTGACCGCGCAGTCCTTGCATCACCAGGTGCTGCAGCATTTCATGTCCGCCTGGTGTATCGGGCGCGGGAAGCGACGTATTGCTGCGCCGGCTCAATCGCGCCGGATACAGCGCCATCATCACCCGCATGCTGAATGTCTTGGTCGCCTCGTCATATTCGATGCCGATGTCGGTGACATGACCCAGCGCAATGCCACGAAGATCGACAGGCGCACCCACAGACAACCCCCGTAGCGACTGGTTGAACCGCATGACCACCGTCATCGGTGCACCGTCGGGTTCGCGCATCGCGTCCGCCTCATCCGAGGCCAGCTTGAAGACGGTGTTGTCTGGCGGTTGCGGTCCATCCGCCTGGCCCTGCGGCGACTGAAACGCCAGGCCGCCAACGATGACGGTGGCGAGCGACTGCGTGTTCAGCTTCAACCCATTGGAATCGAGCCGCAGATCCACCCCGCTGGCATGCCACCACCGCGTATTGGTGCCGACGTACTTGTCGTACGGCGCATTGACGAACACGTTCACCTGTACGCCGCCGCCTTCCTTGTCCAACGCAAAGCCCACCACCTGGCCCACTTGCAGATGCCGATAGAAGACCGGCGCACCAATATCGACAGAGCCGAGCGAGTCGCCGTGCAGCGTGAACTGGCGCCCCTGCTGATCGGTGGTCACGGAGGGCGGACTCTCCAGCCCCACAAATTGGGTCTGGCTGTCCTTGGCGCGGCCAATGTCCACGCCGATATACGCGCCGGACAGCAACGTGCCGAGCCCGGAGATACCGCTGGCACCCACGCGCGGCCGGACCACCCAGAACCGCGTGTCCTTGGTTGCAAAACGCTCGGCTTCGCGCGCCAGTTGGATCTTCACCATCACGCGCTTGAGATCCTGTGTCAAGGAGATGGCTTGAATCGTGCCGATCTCGACGTCCTTGTACTTGACCTTGGTCTTGCCGGCCTCAAGGCCCTCAGCATTGGCAAAGGTGACGGTCACAACCGGGCCTTTCTCCGCAATGGTCTTGGCGACCAGCGCAAGGCCGATCAACGCCGCAATCAGCGGCACGAGCCAGACGATCGAAGGAAGCCAGCGCCGTCGCGGCGCGATCTCGGGAAGGGGTAGATCGATAGGTCGCATTGCTTGGAATGAGAATGAGGCGGGCGTGATGTCGGGAGCGGCTTCCGTTCAGGCGCCGCTTCGTGTGGAGTCGACGTTGTCGGAGACGGCGTCCCAGATCAGGCGGGGATCGAACTGCATGGAGGCGATCATGGTGAGAATCACCACAGCGCCAAAGGCGAGTGCGCCAGGGCCAGCGGTGATGACCGCAAAGGAGCCGAAGTGCAAGAGGGCCACGGTGAGTGCGACCACGAACACATCGAGCATCGACCATCGCCCGATGCACTCAACAAGGCGAAACAGCCGCGTCCGTTCATGGGGCCGCCACGTCGACCGGCGATGCGCCCCGAACACCAGCAGCGCGAGAATGGCGAGCTTGAGCATCGGCACCAACACGCTTGCCACGAAGACGATCGTCGCAAGCCCCCAGTCGCCGGAGGCCCAGAAGTACGCCACACCGCTCAGAATGGTGTCGTCCTCAGAACGGCCCAACGCGGTGCTGTGCATGACCGGCAGCAGGTTGGCGGGAATGTAGAGCAGTGCCGCCGCCAACAGCAGCGCAGCGGTTCGCGACACGCTGCCCGGACGGCGTTCGTGCACGGGCGCGTGGCAACGCCAGCACCGCTGATGTTGATGGGCTTCGCCGTCTTGCAATGGCTGAACGCTGCCGCATGTATGGCAGACAACCAGGCCGGCTTGCCTTGCTGAAACAGCCTGCGCTGTGTCAGCCAAAGGCGCTTCTGCGGAGGACGATTCTGCAAGCGGCTCGGGAGGCAACGCTGCACTGTTCCGCGCCTTGATCTCGTCGCAGGCGTGCCAAAGCCTGTGCGGATCGAACCGTGAAACCGCGGCCAGCAGCACCGTCAATGCACCGAACGCAAACAGGCCGGCACCCGGAATCACCCGCGCCAGGCTGACCATCTTTACCGTCGTAACGAGCACGCCCAGCATGAAGACTTCGATCATTCCCCAAGGCCGAAGCCATTGAAGGCATCGGATGACGTGGCGAACGCCCGGCGGCACACTGCCCACGCGCAAGGGAAGCAACACATACAGCAGCGCCAGCAGTTCCATCGACGGAAACAACGTGGTCGTGAAGAACACCACCGCAGCCACGATGTGCATCTGCCCCGTCCATAGCGAAGACAACGCGTCAAGCAACGTGGCCTGCGAGGTCATGCCCTGCGCCTTGAGCGAAATAATGGGAAAGGCCTGGGCGATCGCCAACGTAATCAGCGCCGCGACGGCGATGGCGCAGGTGACGTCGAACGTTGGAGCGGCGTGATGGGCGCCGCTCAAGTCGCTTGCGCAACGCGAGCATCTGACGTTCAAGCCATCCACGGTGGGCGGCCGACGAAACACGCGGTCGCACTCATGGCAGGCAATCAAGTGGGCATATTCCATGGAAAAGGAATGAAGCAATCGGCCTGACAGGCGAGGCGCGGCACCCCACGCTTGTGGCGTGAGGGCCGCGTCCATCCAAAAGCAATGTCAGTGTTGGGCGATGGTCTGGGCGGCGGAGGCAGGCAATTCGCCCATCGCCTGCAACAGCGCGGCGGTGTCGCCCATGCGCCGACTGGTCGCGCGCACGGTATCGAGCTGCGCGTTCAGGTATTGCTGCTCGCTCGCTTGCTCTGCGGATGCGGGCAATGCCCCCAAACGGCGCCGGGATGCGGTCTCGTTGAATGCGGTACGGGCCGCCGTCGATGCCACCTCGGCGGATGCCAGCGTCTGCGCATCGTTGTCCAGCGCGGCAAGCGTAGTGGCCACGTTCTCGAATGCCGACAAGACTGCCGACTTGTATTGCAAGACGGCCGCGTCATACAGCTCGAGCGTGGCCCGGCGGTGCGCCATCAGTGCGCCACCGTGGAAGATCGGCTGCGTTAGCCCCGCGCCCACGGCCCACAATCCGCCCGCCCCCGAAAGCAGCGCCGGCCAGCTCAAGCCACCCCGGCCAAGCGACGCAGTGAGCGACACGCTTGGGAAGAGCTGCGCGGTAGCCTCACCCGCGTCGGCAGATGCCGCCTTGACAGCGGCCGCGGCAGCACGGATATCCGGACGCGCCCGCAGCAGATCCGACGGCACGGCCACGGGCACCTGGTTCGGCAGAGAGAGACTGCCAAACTCCGGAACCGCAGGCGCAGCATCCGGCGTGCGCCCCAACAGCACGGCCAGCGCATGAACGGCCGCCGCACGCTGCTGGCGCAACTGCGGCAACGTTGCCGCCAGCGACGCCGCGCTTTGCGTGGAAGCCAGCGCCTGCGCATGCGACAACGCGCCCAACGAATACCGCCGCTGGCCGTCACGCGCCGTAGCGTCTGCCACCACGACAAGACGTTCGGTCAAGCCAATCTGTTGGTCGAGGGCGGCTGCATTGATGACGGTGCCCACGATGTTCGCGGCAAGCGCACGCCGCGCTGCCTCGAGTTCGCACCCGCGCACATCCACCCGAGCCGCGCTCGCGGCATTGGCATAGCGCGTCGCGCCGAACAGGTCGAACGTGTAATGCGCCTGCAATTGCCCGACGAACACGTTGTAGCGCAGTGCATCGGGCCCTACGCCCGTGAGGTTTGGCGTGCGCTGGCGCGCGACCTCCGCCCCGGCGTCGATGGAGGGAAGTGTGGATGCGCCCACCTGCGCACGCAGTTCTTCCTGCGCGGCGGATAAGGTTTTCTGCGTTGCGGCCAGCGTGGGGTTATTGCGCAACCCCTCTTCCACCAACGCGTTCAACGCCTCCGACTGATAGAGCCGCCACCATTGCGGCACGGGCGCGGCACCCACGTCAAGCTGCTGGGCAACGCCGGCCGCTTCCACCGTC
>NZ_JAELUI010000643.1 GCF_016429285.1 Ralstonia sp. ASV6 | reverse complement strand
CCCCCCCCCCCCCCCCCCCCCCCCCCCCCCCCCCCCCCCCCCCCCCCCCCCCCCCCCCCCCCCCCCCCCCCCCCCCCCCCCCCCCCCCCCCCCCCCCCCCCCATTTTCACGCAGAAGACGGCATACGCGATCAGGCGCCATGTCTCGTGGGCTCGGAGATGTGTATAAGAGACAGCCCCAACCCCGTTTGCCGTGCCGAGCCCCGCCAAACGTGGTTTCGTCGCATTCCAGGGCGCCCGTGAACGGCTCGCGCAACTGCTCTTGCTGTGCCATGCAGGCGCGGATCAGCCGATAGAAGCGCT
>NZ_JAELUI010000642.1 GCF_016429285.1 Ralstonia sp. ASV6 | reverse complement strand
CCCCCCCCCCCCCCCCCCCCCCCCCCCCCCCCCCCCCCCCCCCCCCCCCCCCCCCCCCCCCCCCCCCCCCCCCCCCCCCCCCCCCCCCCCCCCCCCCCCCCCTTTTTCAAGCAGAAGCCGGCATACGAGATCAGGCGCCATGTCTCGTGGGCTCGGAGATGTGTATAAGAGACAGGTTGCAGGGCGAGCAGATTGACGATTTCCTGTTCCGTACGCATCGCGGCTTCTGTGAGCACTACGCGGGCAGCTTCGTCTTTTTGATGCGGGCGGCGGGCGTGCCGGCGCGCGTGGTGGTGGGCTAC
>NZ_JAELUI010000641.1 GCF_016429285.1 Ralstonia sp. ASV6 | reverse complement strand
CCCCCCCCCCCCCCCCCCCCCCCCCCCCCCCCCCCCCCCCCCCCCCCCCCCCCCCCCCCCCCCCCCCCCCCCCCCCCCCCCCCCCCCCCCCCCCCCCCCCCCCTTTTCAAGCACAAGACGGCATACGCGATCAGGCGCCATGTCTCGTGGGCTCGGAGATGTGTATAAGAGACAGGTTCTTGACGTACGACACCGTGGCATACAGGAACGTGCGCTTGGACAGGTCGTACATGCCGCCCAGGCTGAACATCGTGCCGCGTCCTTCGCCGTCGTGGTCGCTGGTCCACTGCCCCTTGCCCACC
>NZ_JAELUI010000640.1 GCF_016429285.1 Ralstonia sp. ASV6 | reverse complement strand
CCCCCCCCCCCCCCCCCCCCCCCCCCCCCCCCCCCCCCCCCCCCCCCCCCCCCCCCCCCCCCCCCCCCCCCCCCCCCCCCCCCCCCCCCCCCCCCCCCCCCCCTTTTCCAGCCGAAGACGGCATACGAGATCAGGCGCCATGTCTCGTGGGCTCGGAGATGTGTATAAGAGACAGGCCTTGGCCAATGCGGATGTCCATCCAATTCATGCTTGCGATGCCTCGTGAGGTTTGTCTTATGCGTGCCGTGCGAGGATGGCCTCGGCAAGCGCGAAATCGTCGGGATACGTCACCTTGAAGTTGC
>NZ_JAELUI010000639.1 GCF_016429285.1 Ralstonia sp. ASV6 | reverse complement strand
CCCCCCCCCCCCCCCCCCCCCCCCCCCCCCCCCCCCCCCCCCCCCCCCCCCCCCCCCCCCCCCCCCCCCCCCCCCCCCCCCCCCCCCCCCCCCCCCCCCCCCCATTTCAAGCAGAAGACGGCATACGCGATCAGGCGCCATGTCTCGTGGGCTCGGAGATGTGTATAAGAGACAGGGTCGCCGCAATGCCCACGCGCTGGCGCATACCGCCCGACAGTTCGCGCGGCAGGGCGCTGTTGAAGCCCGACAGGCCGATCAGGTCGATGGCCTGCTCGGCGCGCTC
>NZ_JAELUI010000638.1 GCF_016429285.1 Ralstonia sp. ASV6 | reverse complement strand
CCCCCCCCCCCCCCCCCCCCCCCCCCCCCCCCCCCCCCCCCCCCCCCCCCCCCCCCCCCCCCCCCCCCCCCCCCCCCCCCCCCCCCCCCCCCCCCCCCCCCCCTTTTCAACCAGAAGACGGCATACGAGATCAGGCGCCATGTCTCGTGGGCTCGGAGATGTGTATAAGAGACAGGGTAAAGGCCGCGTACAACCTCGGCCAGTTCGCCGCGAGGTACTGGCCCGCCGCCCGCAATGCGATGCCCGCAGGGGCGACCATCGGTGACTACCGCGTCAAGTGCGAAGCCGACTGGCTGGCGACC
>NZ_JAELUI010000637.1 GCF_016429285.1 Ralstonia sp. ASV6 | reverse complement strand
CCCCCCCCCCCCCCCCCCCCCCCCCCCCCCCCCCCCCCCCCCCCCCCCCCCCCCCCCCCCCCCCCCCCCCCCCCCCCCCCCCCCCCCCCCCCCCCCCCCCCATTTTTCAAGCAGAAGACGGCATACGCGATCAGGCGCCATGTCTCGTGGGCTCGGAGATGTGTATAAGAGACAGGCCGGAGGTCATGTCAGCGATGACGGCGGCAATGGCGGCGGCCTGGTCCGGCGTTTCTTCAAAACCGAAGCTCTCCGCAAACTTGACGTAGTCCTCCGGCGTGAGCGGGAAGGCGAAGCCCTGGCGC
>NZ_JAELUI010000636.1 GCF_016429285.1 Ralstonia sp. ASV6 | reverse complement strand
CCCCCCCCCCCCCCCCCCCCCCCCCCCCCCCCCCCCCCCCCCCCCCCCCCCCCCCCCCCCCCCCCCCCCCCCCCCCCCCCCCCCCCCCCCCCCCCCCCCCCTATTTTCAAGCAGAAGACGGCATACGCGATCAGGCGCCATGTCTCGTGGGCTCGGAGATGTGTATAAGAGACAGGCGTATTCCCCACAAAGAAAGAGGTTGCCAGCCGCGCCTGAAGGATCGGCGACATGATCCGGTACTTCCTCGCGCGAGGCGACCGGGCCGGTAGCGCAACAATCGTGGAGGGACTGCCGAGCATCAC
>NZ_JAELUI010000635.1 GCF_016429285.1 Ralstonia sp. ASV6 | reverse complement strand
AGGCCTCGGGCGCGGAACTGTCGGTGGGCAAGGCGCTGCTGGGCGTGGCCGAGCAACTGCTGCTGCCGTTCGTGCTGGGCCAGTTGCTGCGCCCGGTGATCGGCGGACTCATCACCAAGTACAAGGCCTGTCTCTTATACACATCTCCGAGCCCACGAGACATGGCGCCTGATCTCGGATGCCGTCTTCTGCTTGAAAAGGGGGGGGGGGGGGGGGGGGGGGGGGGGGGGGGGGGGGGGGGGGGGGGGGGGGGGGGGGGGGGGGGGGGGGGGGGGGGGGGGGGGGGGGGGGGGGGGGGGGGG
>NZ_JAELUI010000634.1 GCF_016429285.1 Ralstonia sp. ASV6 | reverse complement strand
CCCCCCCCCCCCCCCCCCCCCCCCCCCCCCCCCCCCCCCCCCCCCCCCCCCCCCCCCCCCCCCCCCCCCCCCCCCCCCCCCCCCCCCCCCCCCCCCCCCCCCCTTTACAAGCAGAAGACGGCATACGCGATCAGGCGCCATGTCTCGTGGGCTCGGAGATGTGTATAAGAGACAGGCCTCAGGCAAATAGCCGGGCGAGCGTTACCAGCTTGCGGAACGTCAGGTCGGGGCTGCGGCGCAGATTGCGGATGAGCGCCGCGATGGCAGCCGGTGTCAGCTTCGGCTTGGTGAAGCTGGCGGGC
>NZ_JAELUI010000093.1 GCF_016429285.1 Ralstonia sp. ASV6 | reverse complement strand
GCGGCGAGCGAATACAGAGCCGAGAGGGTTATCAGTGGAAACGGTTAGAGCGATGGCGGCAAGGGCCGAACGGGCTCTGCGCGGAATTGAGAGGAGGGCGAGAGCACGCTGGTGGGCGCGCAATACCGCGTAGGGAAGATTGCGGAGGTCGCCAAAGAGAAGGGCGGTCAAGCTAGCCTCTTCTTCTGAAATGTCTGGCGTGTCGTTCAGTTCGGCGTCCGGGTGTGCGCACCCCTCGCCAGCAATATCAAATTGCGCGATAACCATCACATGGATCCAAAAAGTGGATGCCGACGCTTGACTATCGCTACCTGTTCGCTACACTTCGGTTGTCCAGACCTCCCGTGAAAACGGGGTGAAGTGTGGCTAGGCAGCGCAGTTCAAGCCCTAGTATTCAAAAGCCTTCGGTTGCCGCCGAAGGCTTTTGTCTTTCCATCGATTGATTTTCTACAGTCCGATCATCGAATCTCTTTTCGTAAGTCGTTGATTTATAAGAAATCCCGACTCGGGATTTCTTGTTTCAGCTCTTCTCTGACTGCTCCTGCTTCAGTTCACGGCTGATGAATTCCTGAATCTTCGCTGCCCAGCGCTCTGATTCCTCGCGCGTAATGCCCTTTGGAAAGGTCAGGCCAAGAACGTTCTTACGGGTGACGATGCTGCAGAAATTCCGTTTTCCGTCCTTCACCACCAGCTCATTCTTCTGCGGAGTTGCCGCCTTCTTTGGCGGCTCAGGCCTCGCAAGAGCAACCGCTTGCTCTTGCGTAACAGCGGAATCGCTGAGGAGCTTCTCGATGGCAGCATTGACACGCTCTTCGCCGCCTTCCTTTTCCGCGAGCTTGCAGAGTTGCTCAGCGGCGGTACTGCCAAGCTTTGTGGGGTTCTCTGCGAGAAGCTCCTTCGATCGCTCTGGCAGCTTCTCGAACGCCATGATGCGCGAGACGTGGGTCGTGCTCAGCCCGGAGATCTCCGCCAGCTTTGCTTGCGATAAGCCTGTTTCAAGCTGAAGCTGGCGAAAGTTCCAGAATTTCTCGAAGTCGGAAAGAGAGGGTGCGAGCAAGTTGCTCCAAAAACCAAGGAGGTGTGCGTCCTTGTCGTCCACCCCTTCGATGACCTCGCCGCGAATAGACTCACGGCCCAGTTCACGATAGATCTCGGTGCGATTGTGACCCGCCAGAAGCTCGTATCGCCCGTCCGACTTCCGACGGACTGTGATGGCCTGGGCGAGGGCGTTCTGCGAGAGGTTGGCCTTCAGCTCAGCATAGGCTTCAGCGGTCAATTTCCGGCGACGCCCCGGCACCTCGTCGATGAGATGCAAGGGGATCTCCATCACAGTCGCCGTGTTCAACAGCGATCGTAGCTGCTCGATCTCCGTCGCCTGCCGTTCGACCGTGGCCTGAAGGTGCATCATCTGCCCAGGAGCAGTCCGGGGCGTTTGAGGGCCAAGAGTTTCTGCCTTGGCACGGTCCGCATCCGTTACTTTGATGCTGCCGGTGATATCCGCGAAGCGGCGTTTCAATGTCATGGCTTACCTACCTTGCCAGATTGCACTCATTTTGTTGTCGATGTAGTCGACGAATTGATCACAGGGAACCCGGATTCTCCGCAGTGTCTCCGCATTTGCGTCGTTCGCCGATAGATCGTAGACCGTGGAGAACCGCATGCTGCTGTTGCGTGCCAGATCGGTTTCCGGGATTTCGATGGGAAGCACTCGATTGCCGTAGACCTCCCGAATCCACTCAGTCACGAGCCGCGGCGCGTCCTTCTGTGCCATCCGAGTGACCAGAATTTCCAGAAAATCGAATTCCTTCTGCGATTCCTCTCCGCGCTCCTCCATACCCGTAACAAGGTCAGAGAAGAGCTGCCAGAACTGCACCATTGAAGAGAAGGCGAGAACGTCGGGCACTACAGGCACGACAACACCATCGGCCGCGAAAATGGCGTTGATGGTCAAATAACTGAGGGTGGGTGCGGTATCCAGGATGATGTAGTCGTACTCATCCTTGAGTTGGTCGAGGCCCTTGCTGAGGACCTTCTCGAAGTGCGCTTCCCCTGGCGCACGGGCCGGCAGCAGGGTAAGAAGCTCCTTGATGCCCTCTTCGATGAGCTTCTCCAAGCCTGCGACCTGTTCGGCGCCCGTAACCTGTGCAAGCAACGCAGCCTTCAATCTCCCGATGGCTTCGCCCAGCGATTTTCTGAGGTACGCACTGTTCGCATCCGTCGTCGCGCGCGCCGGCAACATGAACTCGGCATTGAACAGTTCGGTCGATGCCGGGATCAAATCGAGATTTGGCCAGTAAGTCTCCAGCGGCAACTGGCGCATGTTGAACTCGTTGCCACTAAGATACGCCTCAATCAGCGGCACAATCGTTTGATCGGCACTGATTTCCGCATGCGGATTGATGCCGTAAAGCGTTGTCGCACTACCCTGTGGATCCAGGTCCACATGACACACCTTACGACCACGGCGAAGAGTCAACCCTTGCGCCAGGAGGGTGGACATTGTGGTCTTCGTGACGCCACCTTTGAAGTTGGCCACAGCGATCACCTTGCCAGGCCCGGTGCGCGGAACCGGTTTGAGTTCGGCCCTGACCCATTGCATCGCCTCTTCCAGAGTGAAGTAGCGAACGGCACCAGGTCTCGCTTGGGAGCCCTCAGGGAGATCGTTTTTCTTGAGCGCACGGTTCATGCGAGTCTTGTCGATCTCACAGATCTCCTGCAGCCGCCCAGACGGAATCATCGGGGCAACTTTGCGTGGCATCGGTTGAAGCATGTCATCTCGAATCTTCTGGAGCATAATTCCAGAGAGATTGGCAAGCTTCTTCAAATCGTCGGGCGTCGTCTTACCCGGGAACGCAAGTCGAATGTCCATAGGTCTCAAGAGGCCACCGAAGTATCAGCACACCCCATCAGGTTTCTGCAACCGATTCAGTAAAAAAGCACCGATTCGGTTGCAACTTGGGCAAAGATTAGCCGCCGGCCGACGTAAACGCAAGTTAACTTTGCATCCCGATCTCGGCGTCAGGATTGGCGCTGTGGCATTTCAACTGATCAGCCAACCATTCCGGCCCTTCCTCGCTCGCGCACCAGCAAGTGAAGAAGGCGGATCGGGGAGTAGGCACATCGGCAAAATTCAGCAAATATTTGCAGGCAGGGGCTAAATTTCGGATCGCAGCGAAATTACGTGGTCAACTCGGAAAACAAGGGCAGCCACCGCCACCCGAACGTGTCCAACTCGGAAAGCGCTTGTAGCCCCCGCCGCCTATGCACCCAATGAACAGTGCCAGACGTCTCCTCGGCCATGGGGAGGGCAGATAAGCAGCTAAAAACGTGCTGAACTCGGAAACCTGCCATCCCCTTCGAGGCCGATAACGTGCCGAACTCGGAAAAATCAGCGTGGCGGTCCCAAAATTCCGACCTTCCACATGCACGTGTCGAAGTCGGAAAGCCAACGTGTTCTACTCGGAACCGCAACGTGTCCGACTCGGAAAGCCAACGTGTTCTACTCGGATCGGGAACGTGTCCGACTCGGAAAGCCAACGTGTTCTACTCGGATCGGGAACGTGTCCGACTCGGAAAGCCAACGTGTTTTACTCGGATCGGGAACGTGTTCTACTCGGAAACAGGCATCCCGCAATGCACCGCAAGTCGTTGATCTGAAAGGGGTTTTCCGGACGATGACTGCGGCGCATAAAGGTTTTAATAGGTTTACAAAAGGTTTACACACAGTTTTTTAAAAAGGCGTGTGTGTCCTTCTGCGGGAAAAAAAGCAACACCCAACCCGCTTCCACCTGACAACGCTGGCCCTAGGCAACCGTAGCCGTTCTGCACATTACGTGCTGAAGTCGGAAAGCTGCCAAACGCGCACTACCGCGCAAACATGAGACGAAAAAAAAACTGTTTTCGAATCATTTCATTGACAAGCCCCCACACTAGACCCAGAATGCGAGTGAAATTTCGGGGATGGAATGGTGTCGATACACGGAAAGGGCTCTGCAGGACAAGCACTGGCGCATGCGCAGGCCGTCCTGCGCGTGCTCGCCAAGAAGCCTTTTTTCCAACATCGTTTCCAGGACCAAGTCCGGGCTCTCTACGCAGATACCGGCACAGTGTCCGACCTCGCCCCTTCGCTGTACCTCTCGGCGCTGTTCACGCGCCTTCCCGACGAGGCCCGCGCTGCCAGCGCTACGCTCGCAGCTGCTCGCATCGTCAACGATTACCAGGAATGTCCGTCGCCGGCAGAAGTGCGTTCGATCATCGTTGACTCGGTGGTCTCAGCGCTGGGTCTGACGTACGCAGGCCTTGCTGAGCGCGCGCGTCTTTTCGTGGCGCAACCTCCGCAAAGCCAGGACATAGCGGATAGGTGGCTTGAGCGAGTGCTCTACACGACGATTGCCCGCATAGGCTTTGAGTCGTTTTCCAACATTGCGATTGCAGACTGGCAGAGGGAGCTTGGTGTGACCATGCTCTCGGAGCCGGAAGCAATTTCTTCCTACCAAGTTCGCGTCGAACGTCCGCCGAAAGTGGAACGACGCGACTTCAAAACGCTGCTTCCCAACCATGGATAAAGCAGCCGCCCCCCAAGCCGCAACGACCGCGGCCCAAGCTCCAAAGCGAATCGCGCAGCCCAGCACCTGGGGTAGTCCGCGAACAATACGCACGCCGCAATTCAACAAGCGCATGCGGGCTTGGCTTGCGCGGCTGAACAAGTATTTGGCGTTCGTCGTGTTCGCTGAGGTCGCTGTGATTTGCGCACTGGTGCTCTGGCTCACCTTCGGCATCACCTTCTATCGCGTGTTCGCTACAGACGGGACGATGTTCTCGTGCGAACTCGCGCCTGTTCGCGGTGCCCTCCAAAAATGACCACTTCAAACGAAAAGCCCTCAGCGAACGCAAAAGTTGCGACAACGCAAAGCACGGTTGCACACGTCATCGGCGCAAACCGTGTGGAGGAGGAAGCGAAGGAAAACGAGCAACGACACTCGCTGAACTATCTGAGTGTCATCACCGTTCTTAGCGTTGTGATTCTGTTCCTGCTGTGGCTCATCTTCATACACTTCCCGTTGGCGAATCACATACCAACGCAGAACGCAGCAGCGGTGTGCAGAGTCACTCCGGTAAATCAACCTCGCTTAACCGAAGCTCAGGTCAAGGACTTCGCGCAGGAAATGGCCGTCGCCGTCTATTCGACCGACTTCGCCAACTACCGCAGGAATTTGAACGATGCCGGCGACAAGTTCATGCTGCCGTCGTTTCGCGAACAGTGGATCCGCGTCATGAGCACGTCGGATTTCATCAAGATCCTGCTGGAGAACAAGTTCATCGTTACAGCGGTGGGCACGGCAAACAAGCCTCCAGTGGTGGTGCGCTCTGGTCTTCTGAGTGGCGCCTATGCATGGAAGATTCAAGTACCCCTGACCCTGTTCTACCAGAGCGGTCGGGTGCAAAAGGATGAGCACGTCATCGTGGAAGTCACTGTCACGCAAGTGGATCCCACTCAGCTCAACTTGAACCCGCGCGGCATTGCGGTGAGCTGGGCAGATACCAAACCAGCACTCAACTGAGGCAACTCACATGAAGCGCATATACCTCGCGGTGCTGTCACTCGTTTTTGCGGCTCAAGCTCCCGCGCAACAAGTCCGTTTGCAGGCTTCGCAGCAAGTGCAGCAGCCCACGCAGGCTCAAGGTCAGGCAGTGACGCAGCAAGTCCAGCAGGCCAACCAGCAATACGTGGAGATTGCACGACCGAACATGGACGACGTTCGTCCGCCCGTTGCAATCACCAAAGACATCGTCGAGCGCTTGGTTGAAGACCGCCGCGCACGCACGCTTACGCCCAAGCAAATCGAAGGCGTGCGCGAAAGCGTTGATGCCGCACGCCAGGCTGCAGTGTCGCCCTATCCGCGCGGGATGATTGCAGAGCCGCGAAGCCGCCGAATCGTCTTCCGTCCAGAAGTCCCACAGGCGGGACGCAAGCCCGAAGTGATTGAGATGTGGCAGGGGACGCTGTCGACCATGGTGTTCACTGACATGAACGGCAACCCGTGGAACGTCAAGGCGGTGTCATTCGACTGCAGCATTTTTGACGACGGTCGATCCTGTGAAGGCGGTGACATGGGCGGAAAGGGCGGTACGGCAGATCCGACCAACATGGTTTCGCTGCGCGCAGTTACCCCGTATTCGTACGGCAACATCGTCGTGCGTCTTGATGGGCTGGCAACGCCGGTGATCTTCGTTCTCCGTACCGGCAAGTCAAAGGTGACGGACATGGAGCTATCTGTGCAGGTTGAAGGCCGCAATCCATCTGCTCCGCCGGTAGCGGTGTCGATGCAAGGTCTGCCGGGCTTTGATGAACGTATGGGCGATTTTCTGAGTGGTTTGCCGCCAGAAGGCGCGACGCGGATGAAAGTGGCTGGGGCCTCAGCTGAAGCGTGGATGTTCAATGGCGCCATGTACGTGCGCACGCGCCTTTCTCTCCTGTCCCCAGCATTCACCGATCGTGTTGGAAGTGCAGAAGGAATCGTCGTCTACAAGTACCCACGGTTCGTGCCGGCCTTGCTGGCCACGATCAACGGGGCCCCGACAACGCTGATCGTCAGCGGCAACTGAAGACTGGAAGATTCGATGGTCAACGAAGACGAAATGCGCGTGGACGCGGGAAGCACGATCGATCAGGCCGCAGCGGAGCGCTCTGGAAACGATTCGAACCTGCGCAAAGAGAACATCAAACGCACCTTCCTTTCCGGAAAGGGGCGAATCGCCATCATTGCAGTGGGCCTGACCCTCGTCGGCATGCTGGTGATTGGTTTTATGAACATGGCTGGCAGCGGATCCAGCGCGCCGCCTCAGGCGGCGCCGTCGACTGCAAATCCAGGCGGCCTGACGGGTGACCGAATGGCAGCGAGCAACCAGGAAATGGACATGCGTCGTGCGGCCAATGCGCAAGCCGCATCGGAGGCTGCTGCGCGCCATGAACCGTACGTGGCCAGCCCAGTGCTCATGGCTGACGACGTGAAGCGTGATCAGGACTCAGGTTCCTGGGGGCTGGGTGCCGGCGCGCCGGTGAAGGGACCGGCAGCGGCGAGTACCCCCGCAGCGTCACAGGCACAGCAGCAGTCCCTTCAGCAGGCTCCGATGGCTGCGCCTCGGCAAGTTGATGTTGCGAAGGTCGCCAACGACATGATGGCCGACAAGAACGGCGACATCAGCAGCCAACTCAACATCGTACTGGGTGTGGCGAATCCGGACGGAACGGGACGCAGCCGCAAATTGACGACCGGCTACTATCCGTTGCCTACGACAAAAACCGAGGCAACAGCTGGCGCGCCGACTGGCGCGCTTCAGCAAGCGGGCACGATTGTGGCAGCAGGTGGCACGGGGGCCGCCTCGGCGCAACCCGCCGCGGCAGCGTCTGCCCAACCTGTTGTGCCGGGCTGGGAAGCGGGCAATGGCTTCTACTGCAAGGTTCGCTATGGCCTGAACTCGGATCTGGCGCGTAAAGACGTTCTTGCCAAGTGCTACGGCGGTCCGGCCGACGGCGCCGTTTTCATCGGAACTGCGGAACCGTCAGCTGAAGGGGTCGCAAATCCGGCGTTCACGTTGATATTCAAGAAGGTGCAGATTCCGGGCAAGGGCAACTTCGCCGTCAACGCTGTCGGCATTGACAACGAAACGATGGAGCTCGCCACCAAGGACGAGGTCAACGACCACAGCTTCGTAAAGTTCAGCCTCATCGGCATCTCGGGTCTGCTGAAGGGCATTGGTCAGGCAGCGGCAGTGGTGACTGGCACGTCGAATACGCAGACCATCGGCAATGTGAGCACGACCACGGTCAACGTGCAGCGTCCGTCTGTGTTGCAACAAGCGGAAATCGCTGCCGGCGGCGTGGGTACTTCGATCGCCGACTATGCCGCGAAGAAAGCGGAAGCACTCAAAACGACAATCAAGCTCTACCCCGGCAAGGAAATTGGCGTGGTTCTTCTTGACTCAGTGTCGTACCAAAAAAATTAATTTTTTCGTTACGTACCCGTATAATTCCGCGCAAATTGGCGCTAACGGAGAATAGAGTGAGCGATAACCAGATACCATCGGAATTCGTCCTGGGTGACGACGAGGACACCATGGGTGGCCGGATCGCTGGGGGCACCGGATCCGGCGCAAAGGCGCCCCACAAACCGTTCCCGCTGATGAAGGTTATAGGCGCGCTTGGTGGTGGGATGGTGCTGATCGTTGTCGGGCTCGTGGTCTATGTCAGTTCGGCAAACAAGGCGCGGTCTGATGCCAATCAGTTCACAGCTGTCCCGCAACCGGCGATAGCGCAACAAGCGGCACCCGCAATGCAGCCCTCCATGCAGGGCGCAATGCAACCCAACTTGCAGCCACCGAATGCGCCGCAGGGGGCGCCGGGTACGATCGCTGCAGCGGCGATGGGCAATCCCGGCATGGCGCCACAAATGCAGCAGCCCGCCCAGCAGATGGAACCGGCTCAGGTGAGCGGGCAAATGTCGGCGCCTGGACAGTACGCTCAACAGCCGCAACAGCAAGTCGGGCAAGCACCTGCACCTATGCAAGCGCCGCAAGTGCAACCGACGGCGGTCAGCCAGGAGCCGCAAGTCCAGCCGGCACCACAACCGTACGCGAACGCGGCGGCTCAGACAGCACCCACGCAACAACAGGTTGCCGTGGCGGCAGCAAATACTCCGTCCCAGGCGGCCGCCCAGAAGGCCGACGTTCAGCGTGGGTCGGCTGTTGCAGCAACACCGCAGGAGGCAAACGCTCGAATTGCCGAACTGGAGCGACAGCTATCCAACGTGCAGGGCGAACTCGCCAAGCTTCAGAAGCAAGGCCCCAAGCCCGAGCAGAAGCCGCAACCGGTGAAGGTCGCTCGCAAAGCTGAGGCGGTGGAAGAGGACGCGGAAGAGGAGGTTGTTCCAGAGCGGAAGGTCGCGCGGGCAACCCATTCGAAGTCCGCGCGAGACAAACGCAATCAGTCGGCCGCGACCCAGGACACCGCCAAGCAGGAGACCGGCTATGTGGTCACCGGCATGATCGGCGGTCGCGGCTTCATCACCAAGACTGGGGGCAACGATGTGAATCCGGATGCGTCGTATGCCGCAGGCGAAACCTTGCCCGACGGGCGCAAGGTCACGATGGTCGATCAGAAGCAAAAGCGCGTGTGGCTATCTGATGGCAAGTACATCGCAGTCGGCAACTGAGATCACTAGAACAAAGGGCGGGACAGCGACATGGATCAGCAGTCAGGCGGGTTGATTCAATTCCTGATGAACATCGCCGGGGCACTCCCAGCGATGACGACACTCGTCACCGCGGTGTTTGCCTTCTACGGCGTCTATCTCGTGGGGTCCGGAATCAAGGGCTTCTACGACCTGACGGCATACGGAAACTACTCAGCGGGCAACTATCAGCATCGCACGTCGGGTGGCCTGTTCTGGCGGATCTTCTGCGGGGTCATTCTGACCATGCTTCCGCTCACGCTTGGCATCTTCGGGAACAGCGTGTTCGGTTCAGAGGTGTCGTCAGGACCGATGAGCTACCAGACGGCGGGCATGTCCGCGATGCAGCAGGCAGCTGTTGCAGCCATCTTTCAGCTCTTTGCATTGGTGGGCTACGTCACGTTCGGACAAGGATGGGTCTCGCTCAATGCTACGAAATCTGGCCAAAACCAGATGGGGGTCAAAGTTCCCCTGGTGTTCATCTTCTCCGGTGTCCTACTGGTGTACCTGCAGCAAGTCTTGAACGCCTTTGCCGCTGTCACAGGATTGAATGTCCTGAATCTTCTGTTGTTTTAACCAACTCTCCCAAATAGGAGTTAGACGTGAAAAAACTGGCACAACTGCGCGAGAAGATCGCGCTCGCGCTGCTGATGGCTTCGCTGGCACCGTTTGCCTGGGCCGACCAACAGCTTCAGCTCAACAACATTCAAGGCACCAGCGGTGCCGGCTCGGCTGATCTGAATGCATGGTTCACGAAAATCACCGGCTACTTCCAGTCGGGCGTGAACCTGCTGCTGATCGCTTTCGCCGCGGGCGGCATCTATCTGACGGGTTCGAGCATCCACAAGATCTACGCCGCGAACAAGGATCAGCGCGAATCGCCGAAGATCGCAATCATCGGGATCATCGTTGGTCCGCTGATGACGATGGTGGCCATCGTCGTGGGCGTGCTGCGCAACTCGGCAACGCCGACCTGATCGCCAAAAGGGTAGCCGGATGCCAAGGCGTGAGCTGCCAGAGCTGGTCATGTCCGCCAAACGTTCAGTTTGGCGGATGCACGATCACGCAGGTGAAGCAGACAAGGAGTTCAACCAGGTGCGGCTTGCCGTTCTGGATGCGTGCGGTAACGCGTGCGAGTTCTGCGGGCACGCTTCGGCGAAGTTCCAGGAGGTCCATCATGGCGACGATGATCACCGTAACAACAAGCCGGAGAACCTCTTCGGCAGCTGCCCGCTGTGTCACCAGGTGTTCCACGTCGGCTTGGCGGGAATGCGTGACGGCGGTCACGTCGTCTATTTGCCGGAGTTTGAGCAGGCCGAAGTCAACCAGCTTGCGCTGGTGATCTGGATCGTTCAGGGCACCAAGAAAGAATCCATCAAGGATCCACAAGCTGCTGAAGTGTTCACGCGGATCCACGCTCACGCAAACAAGCTGAGCCAACTACTGCTTCATCGACGCGGTCCGGTCATGATGAAGCTCAACGACTACATCAAGTCGAAGAAAGCACTGGCTCCCGAGCACGAGCCTAAGCTCAGCGACCTCAACGCTTCGATGTTTGCGAACGTTCTGATGCAGTTGGATGACGAGACCTATGCGCGACGCAAGGAAGAGCTCGGCGGCCTGCGCCTCCTTCCTCTGCCCGAGCGCTTCGAGCAGCGGGTCGATCATTGGCGTGATGAGGCGAACGCCATTCTTCCTATTCCCTCCTGGAACAAATTGCTTCCGAGCGAGGACATTCGCAAACTCATCCTGACCTGCGCCAGCCGCATCGATGCTGCGAAGGCGCGCGTTGCCATAGCGGGGTGAGCATGCGCTATGGCGTTGTTTTGTTCGACGACGAAGTGCGCAAGGCGGCTTCCACCAAGAGGCGTGTCGCCAGCAGTGGATCCGTCTCCATCGAGGGAGGCCCGTCACGCCGCATCGTGTCCGTCACGGAGCTCGAATCTGACGTCAAGTGGCTCACCAACTTTGGCTTTACTGATTTCAACGGGAACGGGTTGGGGCGGAACCCCAATCTCTATTTCAGCGGTTTCCTACGCAGTGAGTTGAAATCGATCGCGGAAGAGATCGGTGCGGGACCGGAGCAGATGTCGGCGGACGCATCCGTTGAGGTGCTGTCGCTGCTGTTCACGCGCGTCATGAATATGGCCACGCTGTCGCTAGGTGTGGACCTGAAAACGAGCAGCATCTCCACCAAGGGCCTCGCTGACTTCATCAGCGCGCGCGTGGTGAATAAGAACAAGATCCCGGACGAAATCAACTCGGCGCTGCAGCACGCATATCAAACGTACACCCCGGTCATGCAGCGCACGCCGCGCGACTGGAAGAAGGTGATGCTCCGCGCGCCTCGCTATCTGCATGCGGTCGACGTACTGAGCACCCCGGTGCCAAGCGAGCATCAATGGGTCTACGTGCACAACGCGAAGCTGCCGGCAAAGAACGAGGATCGCCTTGACTGGTGCATCGGGAATGAATTGCCGGTGCTTGCCAACGTCAACGTGAAGCCCCGGCGCGGGGAATACGGCAGCCTGATCAGCTACAACGCCGGTGCCGCCGACGTGCGCTCGTGGGTTTCGCAACCCGAGCTCGTCATCTTGTCGCAGTTCTGTGACGTCGAGGTGATCGGCGCCTTTGTTTGCGAGGCCGGCTTCGAACATCAGAAAGAGATCGACCAGTTTCCTCATCTGGGCGATTTCTCCCTCGCGTCATATTCGCTTGGACTGATTGCGGAGAACTTTTGGGTGTCGTTGGCCAGCCCGCGTACCAGTCCGACCAATCAGAAGTTCTACCCACCTCGTGCGGTTTGGTACCGAGCGATGGACCGCATGCTCATGTTCATGAAAGCGGTGAAACTGCGGCGCGAAGGCTTTCAGGTCTTTGCGTATGGCCTGGGGAATGTGACCGTCTACTTCCCGCCTGGTGCCACAGAGGATCTGACCGCTATCGCGGGCCAAGAAGGGCTTGACGTTCCTGCTTCGACATTCGCTGAGATCAAGACCGAGGTCCGCCTGAATGCAGACGAATGAAGTGGTCGCGGTGGAAGACCCGAACGCGGCCACCGACAACGAAAAAAAGCTCAAGCGGGTGGAGACGGCTATTCGTCGCCGCGTCCGCGCCGACTTGCTCATGAAGCTCGACGGTGTCGCGCTCATTGGCGACAAAGCCAAGCAGATGCGAGAGCTACTCGCACTTAAACACGAACTTGAACACTGACAGGAAGCACCATGGCTGTCTTTAGAGCTGTCGCCGAAGCACTCGATTCCGTCGCATCCACCCTGATGGGGATGCTCAAGTTCCACATCAACGACTACTGCGATCTGGAGACGACTTACGGAGATTCGTTTGTAGCGAAGGATGGATCGATGGCGACCATTCTCCGCTACAACGGTTTCCGATCGCTCCTGGGTGAAAACGACTTCCGCATCTTCGTGGATCGACTGGTCGAACTCATTGCGCCGAACTTTTCAGCCCGAGGCCACCAGATGCAGGTGGTGTTTATCCGGGAAGATGATCCCGACGATGAGGTCATGCGTTACCTCGAACCGATGTATGAGACGGCCGAAGCGCTGCGCCTGAATATTCAAGACGTCATCGACGAAAAGCGCGCTGTCCATCGCCGTGTGTGCATGGACGAAAAAGTCTTTTTCGTTCTGTGGACGCGTCCTGCTGTGCTTGATCCAATCGAAGTCAAGATCGGCCGTGAAGAAGCGCGAGAAATGGCGAAGAAATACCAGCTTCCGTCGCTGCAAAGCGCACAGAACGTGTTTCGCCCCATCCGGCACTTGGTGGAAACTCACGAGTCGTTTGTCTCGAAGGTGCGGGATGGCATGCTGCGGCTGAAGTGCGCCGTTGAGATCGTTCCGGTTGGCGAAGCGTTCTGTGAGGTCAAGCGCTATCTGTATCGCACCACGCCTCTTTCCTGGCGCCCGGTGCTGGCAGGGGACCCGATCATGGCGCGCTGGAAGAACAACCGGAAGATGCGCGACGCCAGCGAACTGATGCCGCCGCGCCTGGATGACCAGCTCTTCATTGCTCCAGGGGTCAACGGCAACGCGAAGGGCATTGGTGGACTGACCGACATCAATTCGGTGCGCATCAACGATCGGTTGTTCTCGCCTGTGGTGATGAAGCTCGCGCCGAACAAGCCGAAGCCGTTCAACGAGCTGTTTGGGGCGATGAACAAAGCAACGACCATGGACAAGGAAGGGAAGCAACACAGCATCCCGTGGTCGATGAGCTTCAACATCGAGGGCGACGGCCTCAAAGCCATCCAACTGCGAAAGATCTTCGGGACGTTCCTTGGCCGCATGTCGGCGGACAACCGGAACCTCGCCGCTTCCAGTCGTTCCCTGGAGAACTACAAGGAATCCGGTCATGGGGAAGTGGTCCGATTCCAATCGACCATCGTCACGTGGGCCCCGTACGGTGAAGAGCGCCTCATGATGATGCGGCGTTCCAAGCTTGTGCGTGCCTTGGAGGGGTGGGGCAACATGGTCCCCGAGCTGGAACGCGGTGACGGCATGGAGATCCTGGCGGGTGCCACGCCTGCGCTGACGTTGCGTTCGGCGGCGCCCGATGGCGCGCCGCCCTTGCACGATGTTACGTTTATGCTGCCGCTCACGCGGCCAGCCAGCCCGTTTACCCGCGGCACGACGATTTGCCGATCGTTGGACGGCAAAATCATGCCGTACGAGATCTTCTCGGCAGAGCAAAACACTTGGATCACGCTGCTGTTCGGCGGCCCTGGTTCGGGTAAGTCCGTGACTGCGAACCGCTTGAATCTTGAGATGGCGCTCATGCCGGGGCTCAAGCGCTTGCCTTACATTGGCGTGATCGACATCGGCATCTCGTCGACCGGCTTCATCTCGCTCATCAAGGACGCGTTGCCGGAGAAGGAGAAGCACCTGGCTTCGTACGTCCGCCTGCAGAACCGCGACGACTACAGCATGAACCAAGCGGACACTCAGCTGGGGCTGCGGTACCTGTTGCCGCGTGAGCGGGAGTATCTCAAGAACTTCCTCGTTGCATTGGCGACGCCGGCAAACCGTGGGACGGCGCACGACTACATGGACGACTTCGTTGGTCGCGTCATTGATATGACGTATCGCCGGCTGGCTGACGACCATGATCGCTCTGAGCCACGCAAGTTCGCCGTGAATCTGGACGAGCGGGTTCGCGACTGGGTTCATGGTGCGGGCATCGAGTACAACGAAGCCACCACCTGGTGGAATATTACCGACAAGCTGTTTGACCTCGGCATGAGCTACGAGGCGTCTGTTGCGCAACGCTATGCGGTGCCGATTCTGCAGGACTTCCTCCAAGCAGCGGCGGATGTGAACCTGGCGCGCGAGTTTGAGGAAGCCAACATCGCAGGCGGTCAGAACGTCGTGACGGAATTCCGCACGATGATCACCTCGGCAGTCGACAACTTCCCGATCTTCCGTTCGAGCACGCGATTCGACATTGGCGAGTCGCGGATCATGTCGTTGGATTTGCAGGACGTTGTACCGCAGGGCAGTGATGGCGCCAAGAAGCAGGCGTCGATCATGTACATGGTTGCCCTCAACGCGATCATGCGCAAGATCTCGATCATCCGCGAAGACCTGGACGCGCCGCAAATGACCACGCGCTACCGCCGGTACCACGCAACGCGTGTGGACCAACTGGCAGAAGACAAGAAGCGTCTGTTCGTCGACGAATACCACAAGACGGGCGACAACCCAAATCTGCGCGAAGCATTCCTCATCTATGGCCGCGAGTCGCGTAAATGGATGTTGGAAATCGTGCTGGCCAGCCAGCTCCCCGGAGACTTCAAGGAACTGGCCTCGATCGCCACCAGCGTGCTCATCCTGGACCAGGGCACCGAAAGCACGCGCCGCACCATTCAGGAGATCTTCAGCTTGTCCCCTGTGGAAGTCGGTGCCCTCAAGACTTACGTCAATGGGCCGGAGCCCGGCATTGGCGCCACGTTCCTGGCCAAGATCAAGACCAAGAATGGCGAGATGTCGCAGCTGTTCACTGCATCGAGCGGCGGCCTGGAGCTCTGGGGGCTATCCACGACGGGCGAGGACCGCAAGCTGCGTTCGCTGTTGTACGACGCGATGCCCGGGCCAGACGCACGCGCGATGCTGAAGACGGCCTTCCCGACGGGCAGCTGCAAGAAGTTCGTCGACATCGAAAAAGCCAAGACCAAGCAGGAGCGGGGCGAGGCCTTCATCGATGACGAGGCAGAAGACTCCGTCATCGAGTCGACCGCTAAGCGGTTGATTGAGGAGTGGAAGCGTAAGAGCGCGCTCGGCGAAGCACTGGCAACTGCCTAAGGGGGCGATCAATGGCTGAGGCGAATTATCGTGGGGTGGAGCGTACGGAGGAGCTGCGAAGCTCCGATATCCGTCCCGACACCCGCTCGTCGTTGTCGCGTGCACGAGCCTATTTCGCGACGACAGACGGCGTGTTTGTGGCAATGATCTGGCTGCAGGCCATCGGTTTGTTCACGATCTTCGTCCCGTTCTCTGGAGAGATCGTTTTGCTGGTCGGCGCGCTCTTCTACCAGCTGTACGTCAATCCTGGCCACACCGATCCAGATCGCACGACCGTTATCGGTGGGGTCAACCGAATTGAGGGCAAGCACCGCGTCTACGATTTCCCGTACCGCGTGCCATTCTCGGCCAAACGGTTCGACGGGTCCTACAGTGTTCCTAAGCTCGGGAGCGGGATCACCTTTTTGGGCAAGGAAATCTCGACGAAGTTGGAGATCTGGAGCGGTGACTCCGATCTGCGCACGCACATGCTGGTCCTGGGTACCACCGGTAGCGGTAAGACCGAACTGCTCTTGGGCCTGGTCTTTAACGCATTGGTGCAGAACTCGGGCTTCATCTACACCGATGGTAAGGGCGATGTCTCGCTCTGGAATAACGTGTTCCGCCTGGCGCGCTATCTCGGTCGCGAGTGCGATCTGCTGCTGGTCAACTTCCTGACGTCGGGGCGTGACTTCATCGACAAGCAGTTCGACCGCACCACGAACACGATGAATCCGTTTGCGCTTGGCTCCTCCGGGATGCTGATCGAGCTGATCATCGCGTTGATGGATGACAGCGGTGGTGGCGGCGATATGTGGAAGGGCCGTGCCATTGCGTTCGTGGCGGGCCTCACACGTGTGCTGTGCTACCTGCGCGATCGCGGTTACATCCTTCTTGACTCCAGCAAGTTCATCGAGTTCATGGAGCTGCCGGTCGTCGAGGCGGTGGTCTTCGATAAGAAGATCACAGTCGACGGCAAGGATATCAAGATCGACGATCCGTTGTTCGAGACGGTATGCAAGCCGCTGCGCGCTTTCGTGCTGACGCTGCCTGGCTACACCCAGTCGAAAAAAGGAAATCAAGATCAGAAGACGATGGAGCAGCATGGCTTCATCACCATGCAGTTGACGCGTCTGTTCGGTGACTTGAGCTTCACGTACGGCTACATCTTCCAAACGCTTCTGGGCGAAGTGGATATGTACGACGTCGTCATCAACCGACGCATCTTGGCTGTGCTGCTGCCGGCGCTGGAGCGAGCCCCGGATTCGCTCAAGATGCTGGGCAAGCTCATCGTCGGTGCGATCAAGCAGATGATGGCCGGTTGTCTGGGTAACCGCGTCGAGGGCTCCGTGCGAGAGATCGTCGAAGCGCGGCCCACTAACGCTGCAGTGCCGTTTTACGTGGTGCTCGATGAATATGGGTACTACGCAGTGCTTGGCTTCGCGGTTGCGCCTGCCCAGGCTCGATCCCTTGGCTTTCCGCAGCCGGAGCGCGCACTGGTTCGCATGGCCAACGGGCAAACTCAGCGCATGGGAGATATGCGGGTCGGCGAAATGATTCGCTCACCTGATGGCGCGCAGGTTCGCGTGCGCGAAGTGCTGGAGCACGACTCGTTGCCTGTGGCCAAGATTACATTGGAGTCCGGCAAGGCCATCGAGGCGGCCTACGTTCACCATTGGCCGGTGCGTGTCATGTACCAGCAGACGCTCCTCAAGACGACGCAAGAGATCGATGTCCTGGTGAAGTCTGGTGTGACGGTCGAACTGTCGATCGCCAAAGAGGATGGTTTGCAGTGGGAAGAGATCACCGATGTGTCGATGGTCGGTGTCGAGAAGTGCCGCTGCCTCGTTGTCGAGCATGACCTGCATTGCTATCTGACCGACCATGATGTGGTGACGCACAACTGCATCACTTTCGCGGCACAGGATTTTTCTTCGCTGCAAAAGGCATCGAAGGAAGAGGCTGACGCGACATGGGAAAACACCAACGTTCGCGCAATCGGACGAGTGACCTCTGGGCAAGAGTCGGAAACGTTCCGCCGCATTAAGGGCGTGGCCGGTGAGGCAGTGGTCTACGAGAACGGCTACAAGGAGCATAGCGAGAGCGCGTTCTTCAAGTGGCGCACCAAGCTCGATGCGCGCATCAACCGCGTTCAGCGGATCGAGTTTGACGACATCGCCCATCAACAGGATGGTGAGTTCACTTTCCTCGTCGGCAAGAAGGATGGCAAGGGCTCGGGCGGCGTGCGCATCATTCGTGCGCGTGGCTTTTACACAGGCGTCAAGGAGAAGCCGCCAGAGATCCGAATCAACCACTTCCTGAAGGTGGAACCCCCGCGGACAGGAGGAGGTGAGGTTGACCTTGAGCGACTGGATGCGATTGAAAAGCTGCTCGGCGACATGATGAAGAATGGGGACCTCAAAGCGGTCTTCCCTGACAACCGTGAAGCGCTGCTGCAGTCCAACCAGCCGTTCTACAAACTCAGCGAATACATGCGAGCTGCGCGCACGCAGCACCAACTCTCGCTTGCAGAGTCGTTGCGGGTCGCCTTCGTCTGCGAAGATCAGGAAATGGAGGTCAAGGCTTCTGCGACGGGAGCTGAGCTCGGCATGCAAGCCGAGGATGCGCAGCTTCGCGCAAGCGTCGAGGCTGTCGAGCAGATCCAATCGGTGGAGCTTGGGAGCGAGAGTCTGGCCCTCCAGGAACCGGTCGAGGACGATTCGCTGAGCATTCCGCTGACCGAAGAAATCGGATCCGTCGCCCTGTCCAGTGACGACGCGGTAGGCCAGCCGACCGCCAATGCCGAAGATCTGATGGTCGTTCCGCTTGATGATGCAAGTGAGGATGTAGAGCCGGGAGTGACCGCCGGCCTGAGTGGAAAAGCCATTGCCGACAAGGCAGGGTCAGGTGGCGAGGCGGGTGGCGCATCCGGCGGGACATCGAGCGGTGGGATGGCTGCTGCGTTGACGCCTCCGACCAAGCCGCAACCCGTTCACGAGGATGAGTCGACTCCAGAGCCTGTGAAAACGGCGAAGTCGCAGATCGCCGATTTCCTGGATGGCTACGACTACGGCCGCCGTGAGGAAGAGGCGGCCGCTGAGGAGGCTGCTGGTGGGGCACAGGCGGGCGATGCGGCTGGGCCGCGCGCACGCGTCAGTGCCTTGACTTTGCGGGTGCTCAACGAGGAGGAGGCTCCGAACGAGATCGAATCGTACCTGGCTGACGCGATCGAGACGACCAATGTGGCGCTTGGCATCTCGAAGGACTCCTTGGAGTCCAAGGCCAGTGCACGGCGAGCCGTCCAGGAGCTTGAGCGAGTGACAAGCTACGTTGATGGCGCAACGCCTGAATCTGTGACGTTGGAGGGTTGGGACGCCACTATTGACGATCTGGAGAATGCTGCCGCGCAGAATCCCCCGAACTATCTGTGACAAGGAAACAAATAAAGATATTTTTTCGGATCAAAATGTTGATGAACCTCTTTGACTGGCTATAATCTAGCCAATCAATCGGAGGCTTCTCAATGAATGTCACAAGCGCGGGGGAGTTCCTGACGGAATTCGCTCCAAGCTTCGCCAACGAAGAGGTGCGAGGCTGGGCCTGGGATAGCGCCGACGACGAGTTCGGTAAGCGGGCCTCGTGGCATGTTGGCGAGGATCTCGGGCTGGAGGTCGTTGCCACAGTGGACTTGGGGGCGACCCAGCTGCAACTGACTGTCACGGAGCGTGATATCGCCACTTCAACCGAAGGCGAGGATGCACGGGTGACCTTCGATGTTCTGATCGACTTCGAAGAGGGCCTTCTCACGGTTGGGGGTGAGTCCCTCGCCTATACCGCCGCGGCGATCGGGGAAGCGATTGCGCAATTCAACATGCGAGCCTGACCACCATGGGCTTCTTCGGTAAGGTTGGGCGGGCGATCGTGCGTGAGCATGGCAACTTGGCAGGCGCGCATCACGTCGCGGTTGGCTACAAGGCCATTCAACGCAACTGGTGGCGTGCGACCAAGCAGGCCTGCCCAAAATGCGAGTCAGGGCACCTTTTTCCGATTACCGAAACGGTAGACGGGAAAGAGCACCGTGCTTTGGGCTGCAATGTCTGTGACTACTACTCGCTCATGGCAGATGCGTCGGTGCAAGCGTCGGAGTCTGTGCCTGAAATGTTGCGAGGGCAGTACGAGCAGACGCTCGCCGCACTGGACCAGCCGGGAGTGCGCGAGGCGCGCTTGCATTACTTCCGCCGCCTGAGCCGCGTCTGGTACGCGATCGCCGCGCTGTGCCTGGCGGTCGCAATTGGGTTCCTCGTGGTGTCCCCCAAGGGTATTGGTTCGCTGGCCGCGTCGATGGTCGGCGTTCTGATGTTCGCCCGTGGGATGCGGGCGTGCTACCGCCATTGGCAGATTTCAGAAAACCGATTCTTCATACCCGGGTCCTTCAGGCATTGGCTGAAGCAGGGGGTGTGGTTCGTATGAGTGAAATGACCCCAGAAGCGGAAATCGTGATCCGCAGATTCAAGGACCGCAAACTCGCGGGCTCGGACTTGCAGCTGATCCGCACTGACGTCGTTCGCCTGACGCAAGAGCAGCTTTCAGAGGAGTGGGGGATTTCCCGCACGCTCATCTCTCGCATCGAGAGTAGTCCAGAGCCGGACCAGCGACAGTGCGATCAATACCTCGGCCTGCTGACGCGGCGCTTCTTCTTCCCGCAGGCGGGTTAAGCGATGGCTGCCGCGTATGTGGAGGTCCAGCAGTATCGACCGCCTTCAATCGAGTGTGTGGTTGAAGCTGCAAGGACCTCTCGGGTGCCAGCCAATGTCCTGCTGGCCATCGGAGAGCAGGAGGCGGGTGCTGTTGGTGCAGCACTGCGCAATGCCAACGGCACCTATGACCTTGGACCCGCCGGCATCAACTCGATACACCTGCCGGAGCTCGTGCAGACCGGCTTGTCGGTTGAGTCTGCTGCGCACTACCTGCGATATGACGGTTGTTACAACTACGCGATGGCGGCCTATCTGCTTGCGAAGCAGATCAGCAACTGCAAGCAGGAATACTGGACGTGCGTCGCGAACTACCACTCAAAGACGCCTGAACGCAACGCCGTGTACCGGCGAAAGATCATCCCGCTCGCGATCAAGTGGGCGGACTACCTGACCCAACACTATCCCGTAAAGGAACTTCAGCCTTGAAACATTCTTTCGCTTCGGCGTGGCGGTACTACGTTGCCAGCGCCTTTCTCGGCACGCTATCAGCGCATGCGATAGCCGGTGAGCCGAGTCTCCCGGCGGGCGTGGTGGCGCCCGGGTTTTTCGGCAAAGCCGGCGTCAAGGTTACGGGCTTCGCCAAAGCGGCGGGTGGCCTCAACGTATGGACGGTGGAGCGCAATGGCACGAAGACCGTGATGTACACGACGTCGGACAACAAGGTGCTGCTTTCGGGTGTGCTATGGGACGCCGATACTGGCGCGAACTTGTCGGACGCGTACCTCACGCCTGATATCACGCAGCAGGTTGCTGCGGCGGCGCCTGTGGGGCCCGTCGCGACGAACGGCCCGAAGGGAACGCCTGGGAAGATTTCTGAGTCGATTGCCGGCATCTCGAAACTGACCGGCATCAAAGAGGGCAAGGGTGCGGTGGACAAGACGATCTACGTCATGTTCGATCCGCGTTGCCCGTATTGCAAAGCGTTCTACGCAGCTACGCGTGACTGGGTGCGCAAGGGCGGCTCGATCAAGTGGATCCCGACAACGGTGCTCGGGCACGACCAGAACGCCACGAACATGGTCGCCGACATCCTGCAGGACGCAAATCCTGTGAGCGGCCTCGCTCGCGTCGAGACGGGGCAGTATCGCACCCCGGCAAGCGTCGCGCCTGCAACGCTGAAGGCAATCGCGCAGAACGAAGAGTACTTCTACGCGGCGTTCCAGCGTAATCCGTCGATCGGTGTGGCTGGCGTGCCGGTGGCGTTTTTCCAGGCCAAAGACGGTTCGCCTCAGATGGTGATGAACCTCGATGACCCGCTGCTGCTTCAACAAATCTTCAAGGATGTTTCGCAATGACCGACCAACTCAAATTCGACTTGTTTGCCAAGCCGGCGGTGTCTGGCCTTCAGTTGAAGGTTCGCCTGGCGGAAGTGGGTGGCGGTGCCGCGTCCTTGTGGCGTGTCAGCAAGCAGATTGCGACTGTGGCCGTTGCTGACCTTGAGGCGGCTAAGCTGGAGTTCGGCGCGGCTCCACCATTGGCTTCGGGGATGCAGGCCGAAGGCTATGAACGGGTGGCATTTTGCGCCTACGTGGTGGGGGTGGACGAGCCGCAGTGTGTCGCGACGTTTGAGCGATGGGTCGATCCCCGGGAAAGCAAGCCGTCAGCTAGCAATCTGCAGGATGCGCTGACCGATGCCTTCGAGGCAGCGGTGTTTGATGCGCTACGCAACCAGGCGAATGCGGCGGTGCGACAGGATGACATTACATCGCCGCGCGGCCAGGCGCAGGGAGGCATTGGGAGCGGGGATTCTCTCGGCACGAAGATTCACGTCGCC
>NZ_JAELUI010000633.1 GCF_016429285.1 Ralstonia sp. ASV6 | reverse complement strand
CCCCCCCCCCCCCCCCCCCCCCCCCCCCCCCCCCCCCCCCCCCCCCCCCCCCCCCCCCCCCCCCCCCCCCCCCCCCCCCCCCCCCCCCCCCCCCCCCCCCCCTTTTTCAAGCAGACGACGGCATACGAGATCAGGCGCCATGTCTCGTGGGCTCGGAGATGTGTATAAGAGACAGGTGCAACAGCGTCGCAAGAAGGGTTTCAGGCATGGGCGGGCCCTCCTGCAATAGCAGGGCTCGTGGCCCCATAGCCCGGCATGCGCAGCCGACGTTCGATCCACACGCCGGCTGCGTGCACGGCATA
>NZ_JAELUI010000632.1 GCF_016429285.1 Ralstonia sp. ASV6 | reverse complement strand
CCCCCCCCCCCCCCCCCCCCCCCCCCCCCCCCCCCCCCCCCCCCCCCCCCCCCCCCCCCCCCCCCCCCCCCCCCCCCCCCCCCCCCCCCCCCCCCCCCCCCGTTTTTCAAGCAGAAGACGGCATACGCGATCAGGCGCCATGTCTCGTGGGCTCGGAGATGTGTATAAGAGACAGGCTCAGGGATTGGCTGCGATGATACGTATCGATGCTCTGTGGCTGGCCGTTGATCCGATCGACATGCGTGTTGGCGCCGATCGGCTACTGGCGCGCGTGGTCCAGGTGTTTGGCGCGGCCCAATCCC
>NZ_JAELUI010000631.1 GCF_016429285.1 Ralstonia sp. ASV6 | reverse complement strand
ACGCAGATCTGCCTCGACCATCATCTGGCAAAGCTGTTCGAGCGTGGTTTGCGGCTTCCAGCCCAGTTCGCGGGTCGCCTTCTCCGGAGTGCCGATCAGAAGATCCACTTCAGCAGGTCGATAGAACCTGTCTCTTATACACATCTCCGAGCCCACGAGACATGGCGCCTGATCTCGTATGCCGTCTTCGGCTTGAAAATGGGGGGGGGGGGGGGGGGGGGGGGGGGGGGGGGGGGGGGGGGGGGGGGGGGGGGGGGGGGGGGGGGGGGGGGGGGGGGGGGGGGGGGGGGGGGGGGGGGGGG
>NZ_JAELUI010000630.1 GCF_016429285.1 Ralstonia sp. ASV6 | reverse complement strand
CCCCCCCCCCCCCCCCCCCCCCCCCCCCCCCCCCCCCCCCCCCCCCCCCCCCCCCCCCCCCCCCCCCCCCCCCCCCCCCCCCCCCCCCCCCCCCCCCCCCCCATTTTCACGCAGAAGACGGCATACGAGATCAGGCGCCATGTCTCGTGGGCTCGGAGATGTGTATAAGAGACAGGGTCACGCTGTTCGACGGCCGCACCGGTGAAGCCTTCGAGCGTCCGGTCACGCTGGGCGTGATGCACATGCTGAAGCTGCACCACTTGGTCGACGACAAGATGCACGCACGTTCGACCGGTCCGTAC
>NZ_JAELUI010000629.1 GCF_016429285.1 Ralstonia sp. ASV6 | reverse complement strand
CCCCCCCCCCCCCCCCCCCCCCCCCCCCCCCCCCCCCCCCCCCCCCCCCCCCCCCCCCCCCCCCCCCCCCCCCCCCCCCCCCCCCCCCCCCCCCCCCCCCCCCTTTTCAAGCACAAGACGGCATACGAGATCAGGCGCCATGTCTCGTGGGCTCGGAGATGTGTATAAGAGACAGGTACTTGGCAGCAGCGGGTCGTTGTTCGGATCGAGGTGGCCGGCGTGTTTTGTTGCTGTGGCTTGCTGTGTTGTTTGCGTTCGCGTGTTCGCAGGTCGCTCGACATGCTTGGCGCTGGTTGCCCGTG
>NZ_JAELUI010000628.1 GCF_016429285.1 Ralstonia sp. ASV6 | reverse complement strand
CCCCCCCCCCCCCCCCCCCCCCCCCCCCCCCCCCCCCCCCCCCCCCCCCCCCCCCCCCCCCCCCCCCCCCCCCCCCCCCCCCCCCCCCCCCCCCCCCCCCCCTTTTTCACGCAGAAGACGGCATACGCGATCAGGCGCCATGTCTCGTGGGCTCGGAGATGTGTATAAGAGACAGGGCCACAGCCATACCGGCGGTGGTATGCGTGTGCATGACGCAATGCGCGCCCGGAATGCCGGCATGGATGGCCGCGTGCACCGTAAAGCCGGCCGGATTGACTGGCCAGTCCGGTTGGCCGGCCATG
>NZ_JAELUI010000627.1 GCF_016429285.1 Ralstonia sp. ASV6 | reverse complement strand
GATGGCGTTCTCTACAGCCTCGGCACCCGTGGTGAAGAACGCGGTCTTCTTGGCGTGCGTGCCGGGCGTGGCCGCATTCAGGCGCTCGGCCAGTTCGACGGACGAGCCATACGGCACGATCTGATACCTGTCTCTTATACACATCTCCGAGCCCACGAGACATGGCGCCTGATCGCGTATGCCGTCTTCTGCTTGAAAGGGGGGGGGGGGGGGGGGGGGGGGGGGGGGGGGGGGGGGGGGGGGGGGGGGGGGGGGGGGGGGGGGGGGGGGGGGGGGGGGGGGGGGGGGGGGGGGGGGGGGGG
>NZ_JAELUI010000626.1 GCF_016429285.1 Ralstonia sp. ASV6 | reverse complement strand
CCCCCCCCCCCCCCCCCCCCCCCCCCCCCCCCCCCCCCCCCCCCCCCCCCCCCCCCCCCCCCCCCCCCCCCCCCCCCCCCCCCCCCCCCCCCCCCCCCCCCCCTGTTCAAGCAGAAGACGGCATACGCGATCAGGCGCCATGTCTCGTGGGCTCGGAGATGTGTATAAGAGACAGGCATGTAGCCGGGCACATCACCGGGGCGGATGCCCGAGGGGCCGTCGGTCAGCGCGCAGGCCAGCGCCAGCGCTGGATTGGCCAACGAAGATGACGCGGTGAACCAATACCCGGCTGCGATGTAGGT
>NZ_JAELUI010000092.1 GCF_016429285.1 Ralstonia sp. ASV6 | reverse complement strand
GAGTACGAGTAGTGGTAGTAACCGCCGCCGTTGGCGCACGAGCCCATCGAGATGACCCAGCGCGGCTCGGCCATCTGGTCGTACACCTTGCGCAGAGCGGGGGCCATCTTGTTGCACAGCGTGCCGGCCACGATCATCACGTCAGACTGACGCGGCGACGGACGGAACACCACGCCGAAGCGGTCCAGGTCATAACGCGATGCACCAGCGTGCATCATCTCCACGGCACAGCAGGCCAGGCCGAACGTCATCGGCCACAGCGACCCGGTGCGGGTCCAGTTGATCAGCTTGTCAGCGGTGGTCGTGACAAAGCCTTCGTTGAGTACGCCTTCGATCGCCATTTCACATCACTCCCAATCGAGCGCGCCTTTTTTCCAGATGTAGACGAAGCCCACGAGAAACTCGAGAAGAAACACACCCATCGCGAAGAACCCCGGCCAGCCGATGTCACGCAGCGCCACGCCCCACGGGAAGAGGAACGCGGTCTCCAGATCGAACAGGATGAACAGGATGGCGATGAGGTAATAGCGCACGTCGAACTTCATCCGCGCGTCTTCGAAGGCTTCGAAACCGCACTCGTACGGCGAGAGCTTTTGAGGATCGGGATTGTTCGGACCGAGAATTCGGCCGATGGTCATGAGTGCAAGGCCAAGGCCAACACCAACGACGATGAACAACAGTACGGGGAAATAGGCTTCGAGGTTCAAGGGACGCCCGCCTTTTTGAATGGTTGCAACAGCACTGCCCGCAGGCGGCGCCTTGTCGCCCCATCGAAGGCGCCGGGTCCGCAGCCTCACGACGCATCAACTGCACGTCGCCTTGCGGATGGGGCCCAGACCTAAACGGAATACATCCCGTTGACCAGACCCCGAATTTGATTGGTGCCGACGGCGAGACTCGAACTCGCACAGCTTTCGCCACTACCCCCTCAAGATAGCGTGTCTACCAATTTCACCACGTCGGCTGGGGGAAGAAACTCTATCAGGACCGCGGATCAGGCTTAACGCCGTTGCCGTTTTCTGTATTGTTTCAAGCCTCACATTCTACCGCAAAGCGAAGCTTTTGTTCAATGCACAAACAAAAATCTTATAGCTCGCGACGCACCGAAAAAAATCAACCGTGCGTCCGCGATCGTTACATCAAATTACTTTGGCACGGCCGGTGCGGAGGCCGCGGCCGGAACAGCCGGAGCCGATGCTGCAGGCGCCGAAGCAGCCGGCACAACCGGAGCTACTGAACCCATCACACCCGCCGAAACGCTGCCCTTGTTGGTACCGATCAGCGTCAGCGCCAGCGTAGCCACAAAGAACACGGTGGCCAGCACGGCCGTCGTACGCGACAGGAAGTTTGCCGAACCCGTTGCACCAAACAGGCTACCCGATGCGCCCGAGCCGAAGGCGGCACCCACATCAGCACCCTTGCCATGCTGCAGCAGCACCAGACCGATCACACCAAGCGCGCTCAGAATTTGCGCCACCAGCAGCAGAGTCTTCAGAATTGCCATTTCGTTTCTCTCAATAATATGTTGCGGTTGCACATGCGCCGCATGCCGCAACCTCGATCAACCGCTCAAGCGCGACCGATCGCCAGGAAATCTTCGGCCTTCAGCGATGCACCGCCGATCAGGCCGCCATCGATGTCCGCCATCGCAAACAGCTCGCCCGCGTTGTCCGGCTTGACGCTGCCGCCGTACAGAATCTGCAGACGCTGCGCCACACCCGCATCACGGGCTGCGACGCGCGAGCGCAGGAAAGCGTGCACGGCCTGCGCTTGCTCGCTGGTTGCAGTCTTGCCGGTGCCGATTGCCCAGACCGGCTCGTAGGCCACAACGATGCGACCCAACTGCTCGATCGACAGCGCTTCCAGCACCGCATCCAGCTGGCGACCCACCACTTGCTCGGTTTCACCCGCTTCACGCTGTGCCAACGTCTCACCCACGCAGACGATCGGCGTGATGCCGTGCTCCAACGCGCGCAGTGCCTTGGCCGCCACTTGCGCATCGGTTTCGCCGTGATACGTGCGGCGCTCGGAATGACCGACGATTGCGTAGCCGCAACCAAATTCCGACAGCATCGATGCCGCCACCTCACCGGTGAACGCGCCACGCGTTTCAGCCGACACATCCTGCGCGCCCCAGCCCACTGCCGAACCCGCCAGCAGCAACTGGCATTGAGCCAGATACGGGAACGGCGCGCACACCGCCAGCGTGGCGTTGGTCTTGCCTGCGGCCTTGATCTGCTCAAGCAGCGCGGCGTTGGTGTTCAGGCTGCCATGCAGCTTCCAGTTGCCTACCACCAGCTTCGGTCTTGCGTTCACGTTCTTGTTCCGCCCGGTCGACTGTCAAATAAACCCGGCATTCTACCGTGGCGGCAAAAACAGGGTCAATTTTGACGTCCCGAGTTCAATCCCAAACCAACATGATCTTGCCGATGTGCGCACTGGACTCCATCAGGGCGTGCGCCTGCGCAGCCTGCGTGGCCGGCAAGACCTCATGGATGACAGGCTTGATGCGGCCCGACGCCAGCAGCGGCCACACATGCTCATGCAAGTTGGCGGCAATTGCCGCCTTGAAGGCCACCGAGCGCGGACGTAACGTCGACCCGGTGAGCGTAATGCGTCGGCGCAGAATGTCGCCCAGCGGCACTTCAGCCTTGGCACCACCCAGCAGCGCGATCAACACGATGCGGCCATCGTCAGCCGTGCAAGTGATCTCACGGGCGACATAGCTGCCGCCCACCATGTCGAGCACCACGTCGGTGCCCCGCCCCGTCTCAGCCTTGACAATTTCGACGAAGTCTTCGGTTTTGTAGTTGATGGCGCGTGTGGCTCCCAACTCGACACACGCAGCGCACTTGTCGGCGCTACCGGCCGTGGCAAACACGCGATAGCCCAGTGCCGAAGCCATCTGGATCGCCGTCGTGCCAATGCCGCTGGAGCCGCCCTGCACGAGCAGCGTCTCATCCTTGCCGTGCGGGCCCTGGCCCAGCAAGCCGCGATCAAACACGTTCGACCACACGGTGAAGTAGTTCTCGGGCAGCGCTGCCGCCTCGACGTCAGAAAGGCCCGCCGGCACCGGCAGCACCTGACCGACCGGTGCGGCGCAGAACTCGGCATAGCCGCCGCCTTGCACGAGCGCGCATACGCGATCGCCTGCCTTCAGGCCATAACGGTTATCCGCGTGTGACAGATCGCCGCCGACAATTTCTCCGGCCACTTCCAGCCCCGGAATATCAGACGCGCCCGGTGGGACCGGATAGTTGCCGGTGCGCTGGAATACATCGGGCCGATTGACACCGGCTGCGCGCACGCGGATCAGCACTTCGCCCGCCTTCGGCTCGGGCATCGGGCGCTCGCCAAGCTTCAGGACTTCGGGCCCGCCGTACTGGGTGATTTCAATCGCTTTCATGGGGATCGATTTGGTATGGGTTACGTGGCGCTGCGCTTGGGTTCAACAAAGTGCTGCGGGATGCCTCGCGATGTCTCGCGCAGAATCTCTTGTTTGCCGTGGACGATAGCGTCAGCGATCTTGCCGATATGCAACTTGAGCCACATCTCGGTGGGCGAGCCGGCACGATAGTCGGCCGGGCCGAGCATGTCGACCCGATCATCGGCACGCAGGTTATCGGCCTGCTCGAACGAACGCGCGCTCTCAGGGTTATAGACCGCATACGTGCGACCACCACCCTTACGTGCCACCGAGAACGCCGGAATATCGCTCGGACCATCCGCCACGTAGATCATGTTGGCAAATGGCACGCGGCGCTCATCCTCGGCAATCGACGAGTTCACGTTGACGGCCTCGGGATGCTTGTTAACACCCTTGTTGATCTCGAACAGCGCACGCGTCTTGGTGGTGTTATCGATGGCATAGATAACTTCTGAGATGACTTGGCGACCATTCGCGTCGGGCGCCTCCAGGAATTCGCAGCCCCACACGCCGTCGATATAAGGGGCGATGGGTGAACCCTTGATCATCTCCGTCAGGCCGGTGCTGACGATGTAGTGCTCGAGCTTGATGTCGAAGGCTTGATACGCGCCATTGTCACGCACCCAGGCCTTGCTGCGCTCGAAGAAATCGGTCACGCCGGGAAAGAACTCAAGGTGAGCGCCCAGCTCGCGTAGTGCCGCGTTATCGAGCCCACTCATGCGGCCGTCGCGTACGTGGCGCAGCAGAACATTCAGATAGAAGGTTTCGCGATTGACCTTCTGGCCTCGCGATTCGATTGCCCTCGAACCGGCTTCGACTTCATCCCAAAAACCCTGCTCAGCGATGTTGAAACGCTCGAACAGCGGCACTTGCATATAGCGCGGGATCAGCGTCTTGTCGAAATCCCAGACAACGGCGATGCGGTTTTGCTCGAAGAGGCGGCTCATGTCAGCGGCAGATGGAGAACTCGCGACGCAGTGTAAACAAAAAAACGGCTGGACACTGTCCAGCCGTTTTCATAGCGAAAAACCTCTCCGCCTTGACTGCTTTTACTGCTGTTGTTGTTGCTGTTGCTGTTGCTGCTCCGAAGCGGCATCACCTGCGCCCGGCGCTTGCGGAGCCGCTGCCGGCACGTCGCCTTCTTCAGCCTTGGCGGCCTTGATCGACAGACGCATGCGACCCTTCTCATCGGTGCTCAGCAGCTTCACGCGCACGGCCTGGCCTTCCTTCACGTAGTCGGAGACCTGGTTCACGCGCTCGTTGGCGATTTCCGAGATGTGCAGCAGACCGTCCTTGCCCGGCAGAATGTTCACGATCGCGCCGAAGTCCAGCAGCTTGAGCACGGTGCCGTTGTAGATCTTGCCCACTTCGGCTTCAGCCGTGATGCCTTCGATACGACGCTTGGCTTCAGCCATGCCTTCCGACGACGTCGACGCGATGGTGATCGTGCCGTCTTCGCCGATGTCGATCGTGCAGCCGGTTTCCTTGGTCAGCGCCTGGATGGTCGAGCCGCCCTTGCCGATCACGTCGCGGATCTTCTCCGGATTGATCTTGACGGTGATCATGCGCGGAGCATGCTCCGACAGCTCGGTGCGTGCGCCGCCCATGGCAGCCTGCATCTTGCCCAGGATGTGCAGACGGCCTTCCTTGGCTTGCGCCAGCGCGACCTGCATGATTTCCTTGGTGATGCCCTGCACCTTGATGTCCATCTGCAGCGCGGTGATACCAGCGTCGGTACCGGCAACCTTGAAGTCCATGTCGCCCAGGTGATCTTCGTCACCCAGGATATCGGTCAGCACGGCGAACTTGTTGCCTTCCAGGATCAGGCCCATGGCCACGCCGGCCACGTGCGCCTTGATGGGCACGCCCGCATCCATCAGCGCCAGCGAGCCGCCGCACACCGAAGCCATCGACGACGAACCATTCGACTCGGTGATTTCCGAAACCAGGCGCATCGTGTAGGCGAATTCGTCGTCCTTCGGCAGCACCGGAATCAGTGCTCGCTTGGCCAGACGGCCGTGGCCGACTTCGCGGCGCTTCGGGCTGCCCACGCGGCCGGTTTCGCCCGTGGCGAACGGCGGCATGTTGTAGTGAAGCATGAAGCGGTCACGGTACTCGCCTTGCAGCGCGTCGATGATCTGCTCATCGCTCTTGGTGCCCAGCGTGGCCACCACCAACGCTTGCGTTTCACCACGCGTGAACAGGGCCGAGCCGTGCGCACGCGGCAGCACCGACGAGCGGATCTCGATCGGGCGCACCGTGCGGGTGTCGCGACCGTCGATACGCGGTTCGCCATTCAGGATCTGGCCGCGCACGATCTTCGATTCGAGCTCGAACAGGATGTTGTCGACTTCCACGCCGTCGGCTTCCACACCGGCGGCAGCCAGCTTCTCGGCAACCGACTTGTAGACTTCCTTCAGCTTCTGGCTACGGGCCGACTTCTGGCGCAGTTGGTAAGCAGCTTGGAGATCAGCCAGGCCCAACTCGGAAATCTTGGCGGTCAGCGCTTCGTTCTTCGGCGCAGCTTGCCAATCCCACTCGGGCTTGCCGCCTTCGCGCACCAGATCGTGGATCGCGTTGATGGCGATCTGCATTTGCTCATGGCCGTACACCACGGCGCCCAGCATCACTTCTTCCGACAGCTGGTTGGCTTCCGATTCGACCATCAGCACGGCACGCTCGGTACCGGCGACGACCAGGTCCAGCTCCGAATGTGCGAGTTGCGCGCGGTTCGGGTTCAGCAGGTACTGACCATCCTTGTAACCTACGCGGGCAGCGCCCACCGGGCCGTTGAACGGCAGGCCCGACACAGCCAGCGCAGCCGAAGCCGCCACCAGCGCGGGGATATCAGCCGGCACTTCCGGGTTGATCGACAGCACGTGGATGACGACCTGGACTTCGTTGTAGAAGCCTTCCGGGAACAGCGGACGCAGCGGACGATCGATCAGGCGCGAGGTCAGCGTCTCGTTTTCCGACGGACGGCCTTCACGCTTGAAGAAGCCACCCGGGATCTTGCCGGCGGCGTAGGTCTTCTCAAGGTAGTCGACGGTCAGCGGGAAGAAATCCTGGCCCGGCTTCGGGTTCTTGGCGCCCACCACGGTGGCGAGCACAACGGTGTCGTCCATGTCGAGCAGCACAGCGCCGCTGGCTTGGCGGGCGATCTCACCCGTTTCCATGCGGACCTGATGGCCGCCCCATTGGAATTCTTTGACGATCTTGTTGAACATGGTCATAGCATCTCCTGTTCGGTATTCGCAGCGCTCACGCTTCAAACGCGATTTCATTGCGCCACGACAAACACGTTCCGGAAGACGGTACGGTTGCAGAGGTGTGTTTATGCCATTCCAGCGCAGCACTGACGTGCAACGCCGCGCTGGAATGACACAAGACTCTGCTTCCTGCCGCCCCCGGTCCCTGGCAGTCGGTCACCCCACTGCCATCACTTCTTGCCGGTCACCCGGCGCAGCCACAAACGCGGCCGCCAAAAACAAAATGCCTGCATCAGCATGCTGACGCAGGCACTTATTCATCACGCACAATGCGTGAGACTCACCATTACTTACGCAGGCCCAGCTTTGCAACCAACGCGGTGTAGCGGTCGGCGTCCTTGCCCTTGAGGTAGTCCAGCAGACGACGGCGACGGCTCACCATCTTGAGCAGGCCGCGACGGCTGTGGTGGTCCTTCATGTGCGCCTTGAAGTGCGGCTGCAGTTCGTTGATGCGGGCCGTCAGCAGTGCAACCTGCACTTCCGGGCTACCCGTATCGTTGGCGCTGCGGCCGTTATCCTTGACGATTTCTTGCTTGTTGATGTTAGCAACGGACATTTCGATTCCTTTGACTTGCGGACACTGCAGCGCCTGATTGGCCGCCGCCGGTGCCGTGTTGAACAATAATCTTGCCAGCCCTTTCCTAACCCGGTCTGGACAGCAAGACCGCGATTATAGCCTAAACCCTTCACTAGACGACAGTGGCGTGACAGGGCTGATCAATAGCGCGGCATCTTGCAGGTCGTCGGCAATGCTGTTTGCGCCGCCGGAATCACTTTCAGTGTGCGGAAACCATAGCCGGACCCCTCGATATCGAACGGCGTGCCTGGTGTCCCCGCCCGCTCCATCTGTGTCACGACCAGTGACTGGATAGCCTGGTGATCCTCCGCGCGCAGCGTGATGCGGTGAAAGCCGTTATCCAACGATGCGCCTTCCAGTGCACGCGCCACAGCGCCTGCCTCGGTCGTACCGGCACGCTCGATGGCGGCGGCCAGCATGTCGATCATCATCTGGTCGCGCAGTACCGGATAGTCATCTGCTGGCGCCGGATAGCGTGCGCGGAAAACCTTGTAGACAGCATCAGATTTGGCGCCGCCAAGATTCGGATGCCACTCCGCGACCGCCACCACGCGGCCAACGCCCGCCTCGCCCATCGCCGCCGGCGCGCCCAGCGAATTGCCGTAGAACGTGAAGAAGCGCGCCTTGAGTCCCGCATCGCGCGCAGCCTTGACCAAAAGCGTCAGATCATTACCCCAGTTGCCGGTAACGACCGTATCTGCACCCGACGCCGCGATACGCGCGATGTACGGCGCAAAATCCTTCACCTTGCCGATCGGATGCAGCACCTCGCCAACAATGGCCACATCTGGCCGCTTCTCGACCAACTGCTGACGCGCAGATTGCGCCACCTGGCGACCGAATGTGTAGTCCTGCCCGATCAGATAGACCTTCTTAACCGACTTGTCTGACCGGATTACCTCGGTCAGCGCATGCATGCGCATATCGGCCGAGGCATCGAATCGGAAATGCCAGAAGCTGCATGCTTCGTTGGTCAGCGCTGGATCGACCGCAGCGTAGTTCAGGTACAGCACGCGCGACTCCGGATGGCGTTCGTTGTAGCGCGAAATCGATGTCGACAACGCAGCCGCAGCCGCTGAGCTGTTGCCCTGCAGGACGACGCGAATTCCTGCATCGGTGGCAGCCTGCAGTTGCAACAAGGATTCATCGACCGTGTTCTTGCTGTCCAGGCGCACCAGTGCAAGCGGATGGCGTCCATCGGGCAGCTTCACACCACCGCGCGCATTCACCCCTTCGATGGCGAAACGCAGATTGCGATCCACGGCCTCCCCCGCATTAGCAAAGGGGCCAGACAGCCCTTCGATCAACCCCAACCGGATCGGCGCAGCCTCGGGTTGGGCAACCGCGGCGCCGCATAACCCGACGGCCGCCAAGGTGGCCAGAAACAAGCGAAACATCATGACAACTCCCCGTGAAGCGCGGATGGTAAAGCGCACCGCCTTGCAGGCACAAGCGGGCGACCGACATCAGGTTCTACACTGAAGGCATTCAGGAGAACCATCGTGGGCCCACGAACCTTGCAGCGCACCGCGTTGCTCGCCATGGCGCTGGCGTTGATGAGCGCATGTACCGTACTGGCCCCTGTTCAAACGGGCGAAGCACTGATCGGCCAGCCGGCTTCCACCGTGGAGGCGCGTTTCGGCAAACCGCCTGAGCAATATGCTCGCGCAGACGGCGGAACGCGTTGGCTATATCCAACCCAACCGTACGGGCAGTTCACCTATGCCGCCGACTTCGACGCGAGCGGCAAGCTCGTCTCGTTCCGGCAAATTCTGACGACGATGGATTTTGCGCAGATCCGCGTTGGCACCTCAACGCAGAAGGATGTGCTGCAGACATTCGGCAAGCCCGAGGAGACTGCCTACTTCCGGCTAATGGATCGGCAGGTGTGGTCCTACCGCTTCAAGCACGAGGGCGTGTGGCCCTCGCTGATGAACTTCTATTTCGACCGCGACGGCGTCGTGCGGCTCACGCAGGTCAGCCCCGACCCGATGTACGACCACGATCACGATTCCAGCCGCTGAGCGGCCACCAAGCGCTGCAACGGCAACATCCACGCGAGGCGCATCACCTGGCGTGGATGTTCGGGTCGGCCATGTCGTGGATCACACTCACATGGCTCTCAAAGACGGCCGGCATGGTGCACGCTCCTGACGTGCCCGGTGCCGCCGCACCCGCTTCGCGTTCCGGTGGGTAACCGGGTGCGCGCTCAGTGGTAATCGTGTTGGGGTCTGGGCTGACTCCTGCGTGTATTCGTTGAAACCCGCGATCAGATCTGCGGATTGAGCTTCTCGCTGCTCTTGTCCTGCAGCTTGTTCAGCGCGGCCAGGTAAGCCTTGGCAGAGGCGGCAACGATGTCGGGATCGGTTCCCACGCCGTTGACGATGCGGCCCGACTTGGACAGGCGGACCGTTACTTCGCCCTGCGCCTGCGTGCCGGTCGTGATGGCATTGACCGAGTACAGCAGTTGCTCGGCGCCGCTGGCGACCTTGCTTTCGATGGCGTTGAGCGTGGCATCGACCGGGCCGTTGCCCTCCGCCTCGCCCGTCACTTCCTTCCCGTCGGCAACGAAGACGATACGTGCATGCGGGCGTTCGCCGGTTTCCGAGCGCTGCGCCAGCGACACAAAGCGGAAGTGCTCGCCTTCACTGTGCTGCGCCTCGTTGGAGACGATAGCGACGATGTCTTCGTCGAAGATCTCGGCCTTCTGGTCGGCCAGTTCCTTGAAGCGCGTGAACGCAGCGTTCAACTCGGCCTCCGAATCCAGCTCGATACCGAGTTCCTGCAGGCGCTGCTTGAACGCATTGCGGCCCGAGAGCTTGCCCAGGACGATCTTGTTGGCCGTCCAGCCCACGTCTTCGGCGCGCATGATTTCGTAGGTATCACGCGCCTTGAGCACGCCATCCTGGTGGATGCCCGAAGCGTGCGCAAAGGCGTTGGCGCCCACCACGGCCTTGTTCGGCTGCACGACGAAACCGGTGATCTGCGAGACCAGCTTGGAGGCCGGCACGATCTGCGTGGTATCAACACCGACGTCGAGGTTGAAGTAATCGCGGCGCGTCTTCACCGCCATCACCACCTCTTCAAGGCTGGTGTTGCCGGCGCGCTCGCCCAGGCCGTTGATCGTGCATTCGATCTGGCGCGCGCCACCCAATTGAACGGCGGTCAGCGAATTGGCAACGGCCATGCCCAGATCGTCATGGCAATGCACTGACCAGATCGCCTTATCGGAATTCGGAATGCGCTCACGCACCGAGCGAATCAGCGCGGCATAGCCTTCCGGCACCGCGTAGCCCACCGTATCCGGCAGATTGATGGTGGTCGCGCCTTCGTCGATCACGCCTTCCAACACGCGGCACAGGAAGTCCATGTCGGAGCGGCTGCCGTCTTCCGGTGAAAACTCGATGTCATCCGTGAACTGGCGTGCGAAGCGCACCGCCAGACGCGCCTGCTCATACACCTGGTCCGGCGTCATGCGCAGCTTCTTCTCCATGTGCAGCGCCGACGTGGCGATGAACGTGTGGATGCGGAACTGGCCGGCGGGCTTGAGCGCCTCCGCAGCGCGGGAGATGTCGCGGTCGTTCGCGCGTGCCAGCGAACAAATCCGCGAATCCTTGACCGACTGGGCAATCGCGCGAATCGCTTCGAAATCCCCATTGGAGCTGGCCGCGAAGCCGGCTTCGATCACATCCACCTTGAGCCGCTCGAGCTGCTTGGCGATGCGGATCTTCTCTTCCTTGGTCATCGACGCCCCGGGGGACTGCTCGCCGTCGCGCAAGGTGGTATCGAAAATAATGAGTTTGTCGCTCATGGCGGCTCCTTGGTGGGGTGACGTTTTTGACGTCGGTCTTAGTGGTGTCTCGGATCGTTTTTGGCGGCGCAGAATGCAAAACGCCCCGGCGTGCATGGTTGCAGGCCGGGGCGCTGTGAATTCTGGTTCGCGAAAACTTGGCGGTCTTTGCTTGCCTTGTCTTGCGATTTCCCTATGCGCGCGTCCCGACCTGACGACCTAGTAGGCCATCAATCGAGACTAGCGCAATCAGAATGGAAATCGGGCGCGAAAGCATGCGAACGACTATAGACGAATTCAAAAATTGACGCAAGCGCACAATGGTGCAGCGCATCGGTCACTCGTGGGCTTCATCTGGTGCCTGCTTCGGCAGTTTGGGACTGCCCTGCTGACCTTGCAGCGTGCGCCAACCCCACAACAGGTAACCCGACACCGCGTAGCCGACGAACAGCCCGAACAGCGCCACCGGCGGATCGCTCGATATGACCACGAACAGCACCAGCACCAGCACCATTACGCCGAACGGCACGCGATGCCGCACGTCGAGCGCCTTACCGCTGTAGAACGGCGCGTTCGATACCATCGACAACCCGGCATACAGCGTCAGCCCAAAGGCTACCCACGGCATCCACAGCTCTTTCACCGGCAGCTTGTTGTCGATCGCCAGCCAGACAAAGCCAGCGATCAACGCCGCCGCAGCCGGACTAGGCATGCCCTGGAAGAAGCGCTTGTCGACCACACCAATGTTGGTGTTGAAGCGCGCCAAGCGCAGCGCCGCACCGGCGCAGTAGACAAAAGCCGCGAGCCAACCCCACTTGCCGAGGTCACGCAGGATCCACTCGTACATCACCAGCGCGGGGGCAACGCCAAACGACACCATGTCCGACAGCGAATCGTATTGCTCACCGAACGCGCTTTGCGTGTTGGTGATGCGCGCGACACGGCCATCCATGCCGTCGAGCACCATCGCAGCGAAGATGGCAATGGCCGCCGTCTCGAAGTTCAGGTTCATCGCCTGCACGATGGCGAAGAAGCCAGCAAACAGCGCGGCCGTCGTAAAGGCGTTGGGCAGCAGATAAATGCCGCGACGACGTGGACGGACGACATCTAGGTCGTCATCATCCGGGCGCGGCTGGTTGTGGCGCAGCGGACGCAGATGCGTCACGTTGCTGGTGAAGCGCTTCTTGCGCCGATTGAACGCGGGCATGGCGGCCTCCGGATCAGTCCAGCTCGGCGAGCACCGTCAGCGTGGCGGACACCTTCTCGCCGATGGTCACGCGCGGGCGCGCGGTCAGCGGCAGGTACACGTCGACGCGCGAGCCGAAGCGGATGAAGCCGTAGCGCTGGCCGCGCGCGAGGGTCTCCCCTGCCTTGGTATAGCAAAGGATACGGCGCGCGATCAAGCCGGCCACCTGAACCGAGGTGACGAGCTGGCCATCAGGGCGACGCAGCACAACGGCGTTGCGTTCGTTCTCAAGCGACGCCTTGTCCAGATCTGCGTTGACGAACTTGCCCGGGAAGTACTGCACTTGCTGCACAGTGCCATCCACCGGCGCGCGGTTCGAGTGCACGTTAAAGACGTTCATGAACACGCTGATCTTCAGCGAGTCGCGATCGGCATACGGGTCACGCACTTGCTCGACGGCAACGATGCGGCCATCGGCCGGCGAGAGGATCGCGTTGGCCTGCGTTGGCACGACGCGTGCCGGATCGCGGAAAAACTGCAGCACGAACAGCGTCAGCACCCAGAACGGCCAAGCCCAGCCGAAGCCGGCGGCAGCCTGCACGATGAGAGAGACAATGAAAATCCCGCCCAGGTACGGCCAGCCCTCGCGGGCGATGATGGGATGCGGATACGTGTTGTTCAAATGAGACCTCGACAGCGTCTTGGGGGAAATGCGGCATTCTAGCTGACACAGGGCCGTGCCAGCACTTGAAACGGCCTCTTACCTCCTAGATTCAGCATAAAAAAAGCCAGCCCGAAGGCTGGCTTTTCATACGAGGCTTGCTCGATCAGTTCTTCGTCTGGTCGACCAGCTTGTTCTTGGCGATCCACGGCATCATCGCACGCAGCTTGGCGCCAACTTGCTCGATCTGGTGCTCTTCGGTCAGGCGGCGGCGCGAGATCAGCGTCGGTTGGCCTGCCTTGTACTCCAGCAGGAAGCTCTTGGCGTATTCGCCGGTCTGGATGTCCTTCAGGCACTGCTTCATGGCCTTCTTGGTCTCTTCGGTCACGACGCGCGGGCCGGTGACGTACTCGCCGTATTCGGCGTTGTTCGAGATCGAGTAGTTCATGTTGGCGATGCCGCCTTCGTAGATCAGGTCGACGATCAGCTTCAGCTCGTGCAGGCACTCGAAGTACGCCATTTCCGGAGCGTAGCCGGCTTCCACCAGCGTCTCGAAGCCAGCCTTGATCAGCTCGACGGTACCGCCGCACAGCACGGCTTGTTCGCCGAACAGGTCGGTTTCGGTTTCTTCGCGGAAGTTGGTCTCGATGATGCCGGCGCGGCCGCCGCCGTTTGCGGTGGCGTACGACAGGGCGATGTCACGCGCAGCGCCCGACTTGTCCTGGTGCACAGCGATCAGGTGCGGCACGCCGCCACCTTGCGCGTACGTGCCACGCACGGTGTGGCCCGGAGCCTTCGGGGCGATCATGATGACGTCCAGATCAGCGCGCGGGATCACGGCACCGTAGTGCACGTTGAAGCCGTGGGCGAACGCCAGTGCAGCGCCTTGCTTGATGTTGCCATGCACTTCGTTCTTGTACACATCAGCGATCTGCTCGTCCGGCAGCAGGATCATGACAACGTCGGCTTCCTTCACCGCCTCGGCCACTTCCTTGACCTGCAGGCCAGCATTGACGGCCTTGTTCCACGACGCGCCACCCTTGCGCAGACCGACCGTCACCTTCACGCCCGAGTCATTCAGGTTCAGAGCGTGGGCGTGGCCTTGCGAGCCGTAGCCGATGATGGTGACGTTCTTGCCCTTGATCAGGGAGAGGTCGGCGTCCTTGTCGTAAAACACTTTCATGGTGATGTCCTAATTTTCAAATACTTCAATATCGATGGGGGCCGGCAGCACGCTCGCGCCGGTTCAAACCTTCAGAATGCGCTCGCCGCGGCCGATGCCCGAGCCGCCCGTGCGGACGGTCTCCAGAATGGCAGTGCGATCGATGGCATCGAGAAACGCGTCAAGCTTGCTGCCGTTGCCGGTCAGCTCGATCGTGTAGGTCTTCTCGGTCACGTCGATGACGCGGCCGCGGAAGATGTCCGCCGTACGCTTCATCTCCTCGCGTTCCTTGCCGACCGCACGCACCTTCACGAGCATCAGCTCGCGCTCGATGTGCGCACCTTCGGTCAGGTCGACGACCTTGACGACTTCCACCAGGCGATTCAGGTGCTTGGTGATCTGCTCGATGATGTCGTCCGAGCCCGTCGTGACGATCGTCATGCGCGACAGCGAGGCGTCTTCGGTCGGCGCGACCGTCAGCGTCTCGATGTTGTAGCCGCGCGCCGAGAACAGACCCACCACACGCGACAGCGCGCCCGCTTCGTTTTCCAGCAGGACGGAAATGATGTGACGCATTACAGGTCCTCCGCGCCAAGCAGCATTTCAGAAATCCCCTTGCCCGCCTGGACCATCGGCCAGACGTTTTCGGTCGGGTCGGTCTGGAAGTCGAGGAACACGGTGCGATCCTTGAGTCGGAAGGCTTCGCGCAGCGCGGGCTCAACGTCGGACGTCTTCTCGATGCGCATGCCCACGTGGCCATACGCTTCGGCCAGCTTCACGAAGTCGGGCAGCGCCTGCATGTAGGAATGCGAGTAACGGTTGTCGTACTCGATTTCCTGCCACTGACGCACCATGCCCAGGTAACCGTTATTGAGCGAGCAGATCTTCACCGGGGTGTCGTACTGCAGGCAGGTCGACAGCTCCTGGATGCACATCTGGATCGAGCCCTCACCCGTAATGGTGACAACTTCCTTGTCCGGGAACGCCTTCTTGATGCCCATCGCGTAAGGCAGGCCCACGCCCATCGTGCCCAGGCCACCGGAGTTGATCCAGCGGCGCGGCTCGTTGAACTTGTAGAACTGCGCGGCCCACATCTGATGCTGACCCACGTCGGAGCAGACGAAGGCGTCGCCGTTGGTCAGTTCCCAGATCTTCTCGACCACATACTGCGGCTTGATGATCTCGGAGGTGCGGTCGTACTTCAGGCAATCGACGCTGCGCCACTGCTCGATCTGTTCCCACCACTTGGCCAGCGCCGTCTTGTTCGGCTTGGCCTCACCGCTCTGGATCTGTGCGATCATCTCCTGCAGCACGTCCTTGACGTTGCCGACGATGGGGATGTCGACCTTCACTCGCTTGGAAATGGAGGACGGATCGATGTCGATGTGGATGATCTTGCGCGGCTGCGACGTGAAGTGCGCCGGGCTGCCGATCACGCGATCATCAAAGCGCGCGCCGATGGCGATCAGCACGTCGCAGTTCTGCATCGCCATGTTGGCTTCGTACGTGCCGTGCATGCCCAGCATGCCCACGAACTGCTTGCTCGTACCCGGGAATGCGCCCAGGCCCATCAGCGTGTTCGTGACCGGGTAGCCCGTCAGCGCAGCCAGTTGGCGCAGCTCTTCGCTGGCCTCGGCAAGCACCACGCCACCACCGGAGTAGATGTACGGGCGCTCGGCCTGCAGCAGCAGACTCACCGCCTTGCGGATCTGACCGGAGTGCCCCTTGTTGACGGGGTTGTACGAACGCATCTCGATCGTCTTCGGATACTCGTACTTGCACATCTCGCGCGAAACATCCTTCGGGATGTCCACCACCACCGGGCCCGGACGGCCGGTCGAGGCGATATAGAACGCCTTCTTGATGGTCGAAGCGAGGTTGCGCACGTCCTTGACCAGGAAGTTGTGCTTGACGATCGGCCGGGTGATGCCGACGGTGTCGCATTCCTGGAAGGCGTCCTGGCCGATGGCGTGTGTCGGCACGTTGCCGGTGATGATCACCATCGGAATCGAATCCAGGTAGGCGGTGGCAATGCCGGTCACGGCATTGGTCACGCCCGGACCGGAAGTCACCAGGGCGACACCAACCTTGCCCGTGGCGCGCGCATAGCCGTCAGCCGCATGGACTGCCGCCTGTTCATGGCGCACCAGGATGTGTTCGATCTTGTTTTGCTTGTAGAACGCGTCGTAGATATAGAGCACCGCGCCGCCGGGGTAACCCCAGACGAACTCGACGCCCTCTGCCGCGAGCGCATTGACGAGGATGTCAGACCCCATCATGTCGGCAGATGAACCGCTATTGGCGTGGGAAAATTCCGCGCTTGGCATATTCATGTCAGTCCTTTGCAATTTTCGGCAAAAAATTGTTTGGATGCTCTCTACCGGGCTTGTGGCGCGGATTTGAGCGGTGCGCGTCTGCATGGATGGTCCGCCTGATGAGCGGCCAGATGAGACAACCACAGATGTTGTGAACCGACGATGATACTGCAATGCCGCATGGCGGTCCAGCGGCGGCAAGATTCGCCACACGAGGCGGTCCGCCAGACAGTCGGACTGTCCGTGGACCCGCATTTTTGCTAGCATCGCAACATTTTTGACGGTCTAGGCCGTCGTTGCTGCGAGGCGCAATGCTCACATTGCATCACATGATGACAATGTGAAATTTCGCCAAACCGCCCCACAGGATTCGCACCCGCCGTTGTATGGCCTCTGAACAGGAACTGTCGGCCTTCCTCGTAAGCGTCGAAAAACGCGCCTTCAAGCAGGCAGTATTCGCGGTCCGCGATGATGACGCCGCACTCGACATCGTGCAGGACGCGATGATCAAGCTGGCCGAAAAGTATGGCGACAAGCCCGAGGCCGAACTGCCCCTGCTGTTCCAGCGCATTCTGCAGAACACGATCCACGACTGGTTCCGTCGCTCCAAGGTGCGCAACACGTGGGTCAGCCTGTTCTCCAGCTTCCGTACGGATGCAGAGGGCGACGATACCGACCCGCTGGAGCTGATCGAAAGTGAAGCCGGCTCCACAGCAGCAGAAAGCAGCGCCGACAAGGTTGAGCGCACGCAGATGTTGGAAATTCTGGAGCGCGAAATCGAGAAGCTCCCCACACGTCAACGGGAAGCCTTTCTGATGCGTTACTGGGAAGACATGGATGTTGCCGAAACCGCCCAGGCGATGGGCTGTTCCGAGGGGAGCGTGAAAACGCACTGCTCGCGGGCAACGCACGCCCTGGCCCAAGCGCTGAGGGCGCGAGGGATCCGACTATGAACAAGGTAGAACTTCGAGAACGCCGCTTTGTGCACGCTGTCCGTACCGCTCTGAACGAGTCGGCAGGACAGTTGCCGCCCGACGTACGTGACCGCCTCTCCGCGGCACGCCGGACGGCGCTCGCGCATAAAAAAGCGGAAGCACCGAGCACGGTGCGCTCGCCTGCCCTGGTCATGCCGGGTGTAGGTCAGGTGTCCTTCGACTTGGAAGACGATGCTGCGTCGCCGCTGCACCGTATTGGCACGTTCCTGCGCCGCTTCGGTCTGCTGTGGCCAACCATCGCACTGGTCGCAGGGCTTGCCGGCATTTATCAGTGGCAACAGCAGCAACGCGTGGACGAACTCGCCGAGGTCGACGCCGCCATGTTGCTCGACGACCTGCCACTGGCTGCCTACGCCGATCAAGGCTTCCATCAGTACCTCGATAAACGCGATCAGTGAAAGGCTGATCGATGAGCAACTTCCACCGCACCCACGGCCAACCACCGCGAGGCGAACGGACCTTGCGCCTGCGCGTCGCCCTGATCTCGTTGATCGGCGCGGCAGGGCTGTCCGCAGGATTGGCAATCGCACAAGCACCGGCAGCATCGGCACCGTCCGCCGCACCGGATACCACCGCCAGCACACCGCTGGCGCTGCCGACGCCGCCGACCACCAACCCGCAGCCCTCCATTCATCCGAACTGGTCTGAACTGACCGTCGTGCAGCAGCGCATCCTCGCGCCGTTTGCGCCGGAATGGAACGGCATGCCCGAGCTGGCCCGCAAGAAGTGGCTACAGATTGCCCAGGCGTATCCGAAGTACACGCCGGCACAGCAGCAACGCCTGCAGACGCGAATGGCCGACTGGGTCAAGCTGACGCCCGAGCAGCGGCATCGTGCCCGCGAGAATTTCCAGACCACCAAGTCGGTTCCCGTCCAGAAGAAGAGCGAAGCCTGGCAGCGCTATCAGCAGTTGCCTGACGAGCAGAAGAAGGAGCTTGCTGCGGCAGCCAAGGCACAAAAACGTCCGTCTGCAGTGACGGCATTGCCGGGTAGCACGAGCCTGGCCAAGGATGCGGCCAAGGTGCTGCATCACGGTGCGCGCACCAAGCCGGGCACGACCAAGTCGGCACCGAACCCGTTGGCGCCGGCCAAGCCGACTGCAACTGCAGCAGCATCTGCGCCGACGGCAACCACGCCCGCTCCTGCGGCAACGGCCCCGGCACCAGCAAGTACGCCGATCACGCCTGCGCATCCAGTGACCCCACCCACCAGCCCGGACGGCGATTCGGGCAACCCGCCACCATCAACCGTGCTGGGCGGCTAAGCCCCGCATGCCCTTTGGCATAATCCGGTCACGCGCCGCGCACACGTTGTGCCGGTGCATGATCGATTACGCCCCGCCTGCGCTCACCCGGTTCGATGGCCACTACCGCTTCTACCACCTCGCCTGTCACGGCACCTGATCCGCTTGCCGCTCCCACGCTGCGCCGCCGCCTGGCTGCGATGCTCTACGAGGGCCTGCTGCTGTTCGGCGTCATGTTTGGCGCGACGGCCATCTTTCTGCTGCTGCGCGCGATCATTCCTCCGCTGGCGCGCACGGGCGATGTTGGCCTGCAGGTGTGGGGCTTCCTCGCGCTTGGCCTGTATTTCGTGGGCTTCTGGCGCAAACGCGGGCAGACACTCGCCATGCAGACCTGGCGCATGCGCGTCGTCAACGCAGACGGCTCGCCCATCTCGCTTGGCCGCGCCATTGCGCGTTATGCGCTGGCTTGGATCTGGGTGATTGTGGCGGTCGGCATCATCCACGTAAGTGGGGTTTCCCGCTGGACTGGCGCGGGTGTTGCATTGACCTGCGTGCTGGCCTGGGGCGCGCTGGCGTGGCTCGACCCGCAGCGCCAGTTCCTGCATGACCGCCTGGCTGGCACGCGGCTGGTGCGCGCCTGATTCCATCTTCGGCGACGGTACACATCATGACACGCGCCGATCTGCCTGCCTCCTCTGCGCCGCTTGCCTCGTTGACGGCAGCCAACGCGCGGCGCATTGCGGTAGTACTGCAATGTGCCGCGATGTTGACGGTCGCGTGGGCCGCCCATCGCTGGGGTGCATTGAGCTGGCCAGGCTCCGCAGCCGTTGCCGCTGGGGCACTGATACTCGGCTATCTCGTCTCGGTTGGTTGGGCATTCCTCATCGCATCCACGAGTCTCGGCACAGCCATTCCGGATGACCCTGTGTGGGATCGCATACCCGTACCACGCGAGCAGCGCATCGGCATGACAGGCTTTATCGCGTGCTGGTTGCGCGAATGCGTGTCGGTGGCCTGGATGTTCAACGTGCTGCAACCGTTTCGGGCACAGGCAGCGTTCGATGCTGCAGCAATTGACGGCGCACGCGTACCCGTACTGATGATCCACGGTTACGGCTGCAACCGAGCAGTGTGGCTGCCGATGCAAAGGCACCTGGCCGCCGCGGGCCACCCGATCGAGGCCATCGATCTGATGCCGTTGCTGGGAGACATCGATGACTACGCCCACGACATCGCCGCCGTTGTCGCGCGCATGACGCACACGTACGGCCGCGCGCCGGTCCTGCTCTGCCACAGCATGGGCGGGCTCGCTGCACGAGCGTTGCTGCGGCAATCAACGGATATCTGCCCGGTCGCACACATCATCACGCTGGGCACCCCACATCGGGGCACGGCGATGGCGCGCAGTGGGCGCGGGCGCAACGTGCGCCAGATGGCCTGGGCCAGTGCATGGCTGCGCCAACTTGCGGCGTCCGAAACGCCGGCCGTGCGAGCACGCATCACGTCGATCTTCTCGTGGCACGACTCCATCGTCGGGCCGGCCGGCGCGTCTTGGCTGGAGGGCGCACGGCATGTGCCGTTCTCCGGCATCGGCCATGTGTCGCTGCTATGCGACGCGCGCGTGCGTGATGCCGTGCAGACAGAACTGGCGCGCATCGAGGGCAAACCGCTGCCCCCATCCGCCTAAAACGCACGCCGGGCGCAGGTCTCCGGCAACCGCTTCGATCTTCCACGGCAACTACGTCATGTGACGGTCATGTTTCTGACACGGCTTATTCACGCGGCGGTGGCGAAATCCGTCCAACGCAGCCTCTGTTGCCGACATGGTCCTGCCAAATCTGCCATCGCGCCCTGGTTTCCTCCGCCGCCTCGCGCAACGCTTTCGCGCTGCTCCCCTCACCGGTTCCGACTGGAACGCACCACCGCCTCTGATGCACATGGCCGCCGGATTAGCCGCCGCCGGCGCGCTGGGTTCCGCTGTACCAGCCGGCCGCGGTGATGTGCGAGACCACCAAGCCCCTGCCGCCACCCCGCTCCCGGCCCTGGCATCCGACCAGCAGGCCGACAAGGACGCCGACCCGCCCGCAGAAAAAGTCCATCGCTATCGCACGATCTGGCTGTCGGACATCCACCTCGGCACGCCGGGCTGCCAGGCAGACTATCTGCTCGATTTCCTCAAGCACAACGACTCCGACACGCTGTACCTCGTTGGCGACATCGTCGACGGTTGGCAACTGCGCAAGGGCTGGTACTGGCCACAGGCGCACAACGACGTGGTACAGAAGGTGCTGCGCCGCGCGCGCAAGGGCACCCGCGTGGTGTTCATCCCCGGCAACCATGACGAGATGGCGCGCCAGTTCCACGGCCTGAACTTCGGCGACATTGAAGTGGCAGAAGACGCGGTGCACGTGACTGCCACCGGCAAGCGCCTGTGGGTCGTGCACGGCGATCTGTTTGACGGTGTGATGCAACATGCGCGCTGGCTCGCTTACGTGGGCGACTCGCTCTACACCTTCATCCTGGCGATGAACCGGCATTTCAACCGCATCCGCGTGAAGCTGGGGTTCCCGTACTGGTCGCTGTCGCAGTACCTCAAGCATCAGGTCAAGAACGCGGTCAACTTCATCAACTCGTTCGAGCGCGTGATGACCGACGAGGCACGCCGGCGTGGCTGCGATGGCGTGGTCTGCGGACACATTCACAAGGCCGAGATCCGCGAGATCGACGGCCAGCTTTACTGCAATGACGGCGACTGGGTGGAGAGCCTCTCCGCCCTGGTCGAAACCATGGAGGGCGAACTGCAGATCGTCTACTGGACGCATCTGCTCGATGCGCCGCGCACTACCCGCCGGGCACGCCGTGCCGCAGCGGCCGCCGCCTGATGGAAGCCCACATGACCAACACAAGCATTGATCTCACACAACCCGCCGTTGTTGCCACGCCGGCACCCATGCCCCAAGGAGAGCCCGTGAAAGTCATGATCGTCACCGATGCCTGGGAACCGCAGGTCAACGGCGTCGTCCGCACCCTCACCCAGACGCGCCGTGAGCTTGAAGCCATGGGCCACGTCGTCGACATGATCACGCCGCTCGAATTCAAGACGGTGCCGTGCCCGACGTATCCGGAGATCCGCCTGTCGATCCTGCCGGCTAAGCGCGTGCGCGAGCGCATCGAGAAGTTCGCGCCGCAAGCCCTGCACATCGCGACCGAAGGCCCGCTCGGGCTGGCAGCGCGCGCCTATGCGTTGCGCCACAAGCTGCCCTACACGACGGCGTACCACACACGCTTTCCGGAATACGTGCAGGCGCGCTTCGGTATTCCGCTGGCGTGGACGTACCGTTTCCTGCGCTGGTTCCACAGCCCGGCTCAGGCCGTGATGGCACCGACGCCCGTGGTGCTGAAAGACCTGGCTGACTACGGCATCACCAACGGCGTGCTGTGGACGCGTGGCGTGGATTTGGATGTATTCACCTCGCAGCGCGGCAACATGCTCAACACCGCGCACCCGATCTTCCTGTACGTTGGCCGCGTGGCTGTCGAGAAAAACGTGGAAGCCTTCCTGGAACTCGACCTGCCCGGCTCGAAGTGGGTGGTGGGCGAAGGCCCCGCGCTGGCCGGTCTGAAGGCGAAGTACCCGAACGCCAACTACCTGGGTGTGCTCAAGCAGCCGGAACTGGCCAAGGTGTACGCC
>NZ_JAELUI010000625.1 GCF_016429285.1 Ralstonia sp. ASV6 | reverse complement strand
CCCCCCCCCCCCCCCCCCCCCCCCCCCCCCCCCCCCCCCCCCCCCCCCCCCCCCCCCCCCCCCCCCCCCCCCCCCCCCCCCCCCCCCCCCCCCCCCCCCCCGCTTTTCAAGCAGAAGACGGCATACGCGATCAGGCGCCATGTCTCGTGGGCTCGGAGATGTGTATAAGAGACAGGCCAGTAGGTGCGCAAACCCATCGCTGCCGTGCCGAACATGTCATAGCTGGAACCGGCCACAAACGCGGCATCTGCCGCCTCCACACCAAGCTGTTCCAGCGCCATGCGATACGGTCTGGGATCGGG
>NZ_JAELUI010000624.1 GCF_016429285.1 Ralstonia sp. ASV6 | reverse complement strand
GACAACGTTGAACGCCACATCGGCCTGTGCCTGCACGATGGGCTTGGCGCGGAACGCCACCGACAAGCCCGCCACGCCCATCATCTTCAAATCGTTCGAGCCGTCGCCCATGGCGATGGCGTTATGCCTGTCTCTTATACACATCTCCGAGCCCACGAGACATGGCGCCTGATCGCGTATGCCGTCTTCTGCTTGAAAAGTGGGGGGGGGGGGGGGGGGGGGGGGGGGGGGGGGGGGGGGGGGGGGGGGGGGGGGGGGGGGGGGGGGGGGGGGGGGGGGGGGGGGGGGGGGGGGGGGGGGGG
>NZ_JAELUI010000623.1 GCF_016429285.1 Ralstonia sp. ASV6 | reverse complement strand
CCCCCCCCCCCCCCCCCCCCCCCCCCCCCCCCCCCCCCCCCCCCCCCCCCCCCCCCCCCCCCCCCCCCCCCCCCCCCCCCCCCCCCCCCCCCCCCCCCCCCCGTTTTCAAGCAGAAGACGGCATACGCGATCAGGCGCCATGTCTCGTGGGCTCGGAGATGTGTATAAGAGACAGGCATGACGCTGAGCAGTTGGCGTGCAACGGCCTTGAAGTCGCCCTGCGGTGAATAGGTGGACAGGGATTTGCCCTGATGTTTGACCGTGACGATGCCGTTGCGGGCCGAGTAGGTGGCCTCGATGCG
>NZ_JAELUI010000622.1 GCF_016429285.1 Ralstonia sp. ASV6 | reverse complement strand
CCCCCCCCCCCCCCCCCCCCCCCCCCCCCCCCCCCCCCCCCCCCCCCCCCCCCCCCCCCCCCCCCCCCCCCCCCCCCCCCCCCCCCCCCCCCCCCCCCCCCCCTTTTCCAGCAGAAGACGGCATACGCGATCAGGCGCCATGTCTCGTGGGCTCGGAGATGTGTATAAGAGACAGGCCATGCTCCGTGCGGTGCTTCGCAACAAGCCGGTCGTCACGGTCGGCATCGAGGCGCATTCGTCGCGCTTCATCTCACGCTACGCGCAGTGGCTCAGCCGGCTGATGGCCCGCGTGAGCATGGCCG
>NZ_JAELUI010000621.1 GCF_016429285.1 Ralstonia sp. ASV6 | reverse complement strand
CCCCCCCCCCCCCCCCCCCCCCCCCCCCCCCCCCCCCCCCCCCCCCCCCCCCCCCCCCCCCCCCCCCCCCCCCCCCCCCCCCCCCCCCCCCCCCCCCCCCCCCTTTTCAAGCAGCAGACGGCATACGAGATCAGGCGCCATGTCTCGTGGGCTCGGAGATGTGTATAAGAGACAGGTGCTGCACACCCTTCGGCTTGCCGGTCGAGCCCGAGGTGTAGAGGATGAAGAGCGGATGCTCGGCGCCCACCGGGGTGACTTCGCAGGTGTCCGGCTGGCCGGCTTCGACCTCGTCCATCGCACGG
>NZ_JAELUI010000620.1 GCF_016429285.1 Ralstonia sp. ASV6 | reverse complement strand
TACCGCATGGAATCGCTGGTGGCCAATCCGTGCACGAGCTTTGGCGTGACGCTCACCGAGGCGATTGCCGAGCAGTGGCGCGCCTTTGCCGGCCGGCAGTGCAGCATCTACGAGGCGGCCTACGGCCCTGTCTCTTATACACATCTCCGAGCCCACGAGACATGGCGCCTGATCGCGTATGCCGTCTTCTGCTTGAAAAAAGGGGGGGGGGGGGGGGGGGGGGGGGGGGGGGGGGGGGGGGGGGGGGGGGGGGGGGGGGGGGGGGGGGGGGGGGGGGGGGGGGGGGGGGGGGGGGGGGGGGG
>NZ_JAELUI010000619.1 GCF_016429285.1 Ralstonia sp. ASV6 | reverse complement strand
CCGCGCGGACCGGATCACGAAACGTTCTACTCCGCCACCTGGGCGCAGCCGATCGGCACCGACGGGTTGCTGGCCAAGCTCACGTGGTCGCACTATCGCGGCATGCCCGAGAACCTGCCGCTTGAGCCTGTCTCTTATACACATCTCCGAGCCCACGAGACATGGCGCCTGATCGCGTATGCCGTCTTCGGCTTGAAAAGGGGGGGGGGGGGGGGGGGGGGGGGGGGGGGGGGGGGGGGGGGGGGGGGGGGGGGGGGGGGGGGGGGGGGGGGGGGGGGGGGGGGGGGGGGGGGGGGGGGGGG
>NZ_JAELUI010000091.1 GCF_016429285.1 Ralstonia sp. ASV6 | reverse complement strand
CCGGCACGCTGTGCAACAAGATGGCCCCCGCTCTGCGCAAGGTGTACGACCAGATGGCCGAGCCGCGCTGGGTCATCTCGATGGGCTCGTGCGCCAACGGCGGCGGTTACTACCACTACTCGTACTCTGTCGTGCGCGGTTGCGATCGCATCGTGCCGGTCGACGTGTACGTGCCGGGTTGCCCGCCGACGGCGGAAGCGTTGATCTACGGCATCATCCAGCTGCAAGCCAAGATCCGTCGCACCAATACCATCGCGCGCAAGGGCTGACATGACCGAAAAGCTTGCCACCCTGAAGGCCGCGCTCGAAAAGGCGCTGGGCAATCGCATTCAAAGCCTGACTGAGTCGGTTGGTGAACTCACCCTCGTGGTGAAGGCCGCCGATTATCTCGAGGCCATGCGTACGCTGCGCGATGATGCGTCGCTCAAGTTCGAGCAGTTGATGGACCTGTGTGGCGTCGACTACGCCGACTATGGCGACGGTGCCTGGAATGGTCCGCGCTTTGCGGCTGTGGCGCATCTGCTGTCGATCACGAACAACTGGCGCGTACGCGTGCGCGTGTTTGCGCCGGAAGATGACTTCCCGGTCGTGCCGTCCGTCACCACTGTCTGGAACTCCGCCGACTGGTTTGAGCGTGAAGCGTTCGACTTGTACGGCCTGGTGTTCGAAGGTCACCCGGACCTGCGCCGCATCCTGACCGATTACGGTTTCATCGGCCACCCGTTCCGCAAGGATTTCCCGGTGTCGGGCTACGTCGAAATGCGCTACGACCCGGTGCAACGCCGCGTGGTCTACCAGCCGGTGACCATCGAACCGCGCGAGATTACCCCGCGTGTGATCCGTGAGGATCAATACGGCGGTCTGAAGCACTGAAGGGCGCCCGATCATGGCAGATATCAAGAACTACACCCTGAACTTCGGCCCGCAACACCCGGCCGCGCACGGCGTGCTGCGCCTTGTGCTTGAGCTGGACGGCGAAGTCATTCAACGTGCTGACCCGCACATTGGCCTGCTGCACCGCGCGACCGAAAAGCTCGCCGAGCAGAAGACTTGGATCCAAAGCGTGCCGTACATGGACCGCCTCGACTACGTGTCGATGATGGTCAACGAACACGCCTACGTGATGGCGATCGAGCGCCTGCTGGGCCTCGAAGTGCCGCTGCGCGCGCAGTACATCCGCGTCATGTTCGACGAGATCACGCGGATCATGAACCACCTGATGTGGATCGGTTCGCACGCGCTGGACGTGGGCGCCATGGCGGTGTTCCTGTATGCCTTCCGTGAGCGCGAAGACTTGTTCGACATGTACGAGGCGGTGTCGGGTGCGCGTATGCACGCGGCCTACTATCGTCCGGGTGGCGTCTACCGCGACCTGCCTGACACGATGCCGCAGTACAAGGCATCCAAGGTGCGCAACGAGAAGGCCCTGGCTGCCCTGAACGAAACGCGTTCGGGTTCGCTGCTGGACTTCATCGAAGATTTCACCAATCGCTTCCCGAAATACGTCGACGAATACGAAACGCTGCTGACTGATAACCGGATCTGGAAACAGCGTCTGGTCGGCATCGGTGTGGTGAGCCCGGAGCGTGCGCTCAACAAGGGCTTCTCCGGCGCGATGCTGCGCGGCTCGGGCATCGCCTGGGACGTGCGCAAGAAGCAACCGTATGAAGTGTATGACCGTGTTGATTTCGACATTCCGGTGGGCGTGAATGGCGATTGTTACGACCGTTATCTGGTGCGCGTTGAAGAAATGCGCCAGAGCAATCGCATCATCCGTCAGTGCATCGAGTGGCTGCGCAAGAACCCGGGTCCGGTGATTACCGATAACCACAAGGTAGCGCCACCGTCGCGTGTCGAGATGAAGACGAACATGGAAGAGCTGATTCACCACTTCAAGCTCTTTACCGAAGGCATGCACGTGCCCGAGGGCGAGGCGTATGCCGCCGTCGAGCATCCAAAGGGCGAGTTCGGTATCTATGCGATCTCGGACGGTGCCAACAAGCCGTACCGTCTGAAGATCCGCGCGCCGGGCTTCGTGCACTTGGCGGCACTCGATGAGATGGCCCGCGGCCACATGATCGCGGATGCTGTGACGATCATTGGTACGCAAGACATCGTGTTTGGCGAGATTGATCGCTAAGCCCGCAAGACATAACGGTTTGACGCGCAGGCAAGCGCGGCTGTGAAACGAGGACGCACGCCGGGGTATTTGTAGTCCGCCCCGCGTCCCGCACCAATCGCAACGAACATGCTATCAGCAGAAGCTCTCAAGGAAATCGACCGGGCGGTCGCGAAATATCCCGCCGACCAGAAGCAGTCCGCCGTCATGGCGGCGCTGGCGGTCGCGCAGAGCGAGAAAGGCTGGGTCTCGCCCGAAGTCATGCAGTTCGTGGCCGAGTACCTCGAAATGCCGCCGGTGTGGGTCGAGGAAGTGGCGACGTTCTACAACATGTACGACACCAAGCCGGTGGGCCGCTTCAAGCTGTCGGTGTGCACGAACCTGCCGTGCGCGCTGTCGGGCGGCGAGCGCGCTGCCGACTACCTGAAGAAGAAGCTGGGCATCGGTTTCAACGAGACGACTGCTGACGGCAACTTCACGCTGAAGGAAGGCGAGTGCATGGGCGCGTGCGGTGACGCACCGGTCATGATCGTCAACAACACCAATATGTGCAGCTTCATGAGTAACGAGAAGCTCGACGCGCTGATCGCCGACCTCCAGGCGAAGGCGACCAACGGAGCAGGCAAGTAAATGACCTCCCTGCACGATCGACATATCCAGCCGTTGATTCTTGCTGGCCTGAACGGCGACAACTGGCACCTCGAAGACTACGTCAAGCGCGGCGGCTATCAGCAGCTCAAGCACATCCTGACGGAAAAGATTTCCCCTGAACAAGTCATCGCCGACGTGAAGGCCTCGGGCCTGCGCGGCCGTGGCGGTGCGGGCTTCCCGACCGGCCTGAAGTGGAGCTTCATGCCGCGCCAGTTCCCGGGGCAGAAGTACCTGGTCTGCAACACGGACGAGGGCGAGCCGGGCACGTTCAAGGACCGCGACATCATTCGCTACAACCCGCACGCGCTGATCGAAGGCATGGCCATCGGCGGCTACGCGATGGGCATCACCGTGGGTTACAACTACATCCACGGCGAAATCTGGAACGAGTACAAGATTTTCGAGCAAGCGCTGGAAGAGGCGCGCGCTGCCGGTTTCCTGGGTGACAACATCCTCGGCTCCGGTTTCAACTTCCAGCTGCACGCGCACCATGGCTATGGCGCGTACATCTGCGGCGAAGAAACCGCGCTGCTCGAATCGCTGGAAGGCAAGAAAGGCCAGCCGCGCTTCAAGCCGCCGTTCCCGGCCAGCTTTGGCCTGTACGGCAAGCCGACCACGATCAACAACACCGAGACGTTTGCCGCGGTGCCGTTCCTGCTGGCGATCGGCCCGGACAACTACCTGAAGATGGGCAAGCCGAACAACGGCGGCTCGAAGATCTTCTCGGTGTCCGGCGACGTGGAGCGTCCGGGCAACTATGAAATCCCGCTGGGCACGCCGTTCTCCAAGCTCTTGGAGCTGGCCGGCGGCATGCGCGGTGGCAAGAAGCTCAAGGCAGTCATCCCGGGTGGCTCGTCGGCACCGGTGGTCCCGGCTGACCTGATGATGGCCTCCGACATGGACTACGACTCGATCGCCAAGGCCGGCTCGATGCTGGGCTCGGGTGCCGTGATCGTGATGGACGAGACGCGCTGCATGGTGAAGTCGCTGCTGCGTCTGTCGTACTTCTACTTCGAAGAGTCGTGCGGTCAGTGCACGCCGTGCCGTGAAGGCACCGGCTGGCTGTACCGCGTGGTCGATCGTATCGAGCACGGCAAGGGCCGCCAGGAAGACCTGGAACTGCTCAACAACGTGGCCGAGAACATCATGGGCCGGACCATCTGCGCGCTTGGCGATGCCGCCGCGATGCCGGTCCGCGGCATGCTCAAGCACTACTGGGATGAGTTCGCGTATCACGTCGAACACAAGCAGTGCATGGTGCCCACCTACATTTAAGCGTGGCAGAACATGGTTGAAATCGAAATCGATGGCAAGAAGGTCGAGGTTGCCGAAGGCAGCCTGGTGATGGAGGCGGCTCGCCAAGCGGGCACCTACATTCCTCACTTCTGCTATCACCGCAAACTGTCGGTCGCGGCCAACTGCCGGATGTGCCTGGTCGAGGTCGAGAAGGCGCCCAAGGCACTGCCGGCCTGCGCTACCCCGGTCACCGCGGGCATGAAGGTCTTCACCAACTCCGAGAAGGCGGTGAAGGCGCAGAAGTCCGTGATGGAATTCCTGCTGATCAATCACCCGCTGGATTGCCCGATTTGCGACCAGGGCGGCGAGTGCCAGCTGCAGGATCTGGCCGTCGGTTACGGCAAGTCCGAATCGCGCTACAAGGAAGAGAAGCGCGTGGTGTTCCACAAGAACGTGGGCCCGCTGATCTCCATGGAAGAGATGACGCGCTGCATCCACTGCACGCGCTGCGTCCGCTTCGGCCAGGAAGTGGCCGGCGTGATGGAACTGGGCATGCTCAACCGCGGTGAGCATTCTGAGATCACCACGTTCGTTGGTCAGACCGTTGACTCGGAGCTGTCGGGCAACATGATCGACCTGTGCCCGGTCGGCGCGTTGACCAGCAAGCCCTTCCGCTACTCAGCCCGTACGTGGGAACTGGCACGCCGCAAATCGGTGTCGCCGCACGACGGCCTGGGTGCCAACGTGATCGTCCAGACGAAGAACCAGCGCGTGATGCGCGTGCTGCCGCTGGACAACGAAGCGATCAACGAATGCTGGCTGTCCGACAAGGACCGTTTCGCCTACGAAGGCGTGAACAGTGACGACCGCCTGACTCAGCCGATGCTCAAGCAGGGCGGTCAGTGGAAGGCTGTCGACTGGACCACGGCGCTGGAATACGTCGCCAATGGCCTGAACGAAATCAAACGCGACCACGGCGCCGAGCAGATCGGCGCGCTGGCCAGCCCGCACAGCACGCTGGAAGAACTGTTCCTGCTGCAAAAGCTGGTGCGCGGCATTGGCAGCGACAACGTCGACTTCCGCCTGCGTCAGTCCGATTTCTCCGCCAAGCCGACGGGTGCTCCGTGGCTCGGCATGCCAATCGCCGATGTGTCGCTGCTGCAGCGTACGCTGGTGGTGGGCGCGTTCCTGCGCAAGGATCATCCGCTGCTGGCCGCGCGTCTGCGCCAGGCTGGCAAGAAGGGTGGACAACTGAACGTGATCGGCGCTGGCGGCGAAGACCTGCTGATGCCCGCTACGCGACTGCTGGGCGCACCGTCGCAATGGCTGTCGCTGTTGTCGCAAGTGGCTGTCGCTGTTGCTGCGTCTAAGAACGTTGCGCGTCCGGCCGGTACGGAGGGTGTCGAAGCTGGTGATGTCGCCAAGCGCATCGCCGACAGCTTGGCTTCGGGCGAGCGCAAGGCGGTGTTCCTCGGCAACGCAGCTGTGGCACATCCGCAATTCTCGCAACTGCATGCGCTGGCTCAATGGGTCGCGCAGCAGACCGGTGCCGCGCTGGGCTTCCTGACGGAAGCAGCCAACACGGTCGGCGGTTACATTGCCGGCGCGCTGCCGCAGAGCAATGGCCTGGACGCTGCTGCCATGCTGGCTCAGCCGCGCCGCGCTTACGTGCTGCTGGGCGCCGAGCCGGAATTCGATACGGCCAACCCGACGCAGGCACGCGCCGCGCTGGACCAAGCTGACACCGTGATCGTGCTGGCGCCGTTCGCCTCGCGTGCCGCACTGGAATACGCCGACGTGCTGCTGCCGACCGCGCCGTTCACTGAAACCTCGGGCACCTTCGTCAACTGCGAAGGCCTGCCGCAGAGCTTCAGTGGTGTCGTGCGCAGCCTGGGTGATTCGCGTCCGGCTTGGAAGGTCCTGCGCGTGTTGGGCAACCTGCTGAATCTGTCGGGCTTCGATTACGACACCTCGGAAGTGGTACGCAACGACGTGCTGGCCAAGCCGGTGACCGATCGTCTGTCGAATGCGACGACGGCGCAAACTGCTGCCCCGGCCGCCGCTGCTGCTGGCATCGAGCGCCTGGCCGATGTGCCCATCTATCACGCCGATCCGATCGTGCGTCGCGCCGGTTCGCTGCAACTGACGGCGGCTGCCCGTGCTGCGGTTCGCGCTGGTCTGCCGGCCGATCTGTTCGCGCAACTGGGTCTGGCCAACGGCGACGCTGTTCGCGTGACGCAAGGGCAGGGTAGCGTGGTGCTGCCGGCGGTGCTGGACAAATCGCTGGCTTCCGGCGTGATCCGCGTGCCGGCTGCGACTGAGGCATCGGCTCAACTGGGCGCGATGTTCGGCGCGGTAAGCGTTGAAAAGGTTGAATCGTCCGCGCTGGCGGCTACGGTGTAAGGGTCAACATGATCGAGTCGATTACTTCTTTCGGCACGGCGACCTTCGGTGGCTGGTGGCCGCTGATCTGGACGCTGGTGCGTGCGGTCTGCATCATCCTGCCGCTGCTGCTGTGTGTGGCTTACCTGATCCTCTGGGAGCGCAAGCTGATTGGCTGGATGCACGTGCGTCTGGGTCCGAACCGCGTGGGCCCGATGGGCCTGCTGCAGCCGATCGCCGACGTGCTTAAGCTCCTGCTCAAGGAAGTCATGGTGCCGAGCCAGGTCAGCCGTGGCCTGTACATCATTGCGCCGCTGATGGTGCTGATGCCGGCTGTGGCGATCTGGGCGGTGGTGCCATTCCAGGCCGAAGCTGTGGTGTCGAACATCAATGCTGGTCTGTTGTATGTCATGGCGATCAGCTCCGTGGGTGTGTACGGCGTGATTCTGGCCGGTTGGGCTTCGAACTCCAAGTACGCGTTCCTGGGCGCGATGCGGGCTTCGGCACAGATGATTTCGTACGAAATCGCCATGGGCTTTGCGCTCGTGACCGTGCTGATGGTGACGGGCAGCCTGAACCTGTCGGACATCGTCAACTCACAGAACCGCGGTTTCTTTGCGGACCACGGGGTGAACATCCTGTCGTGGAACTGGCTGTCGCTGCTGCCGATGTTCGGCGTGTACTTCATCTCGGGCGTGGCGGAAACCAACCGTCACCCGTTTGACGTGGTGGAAGGCGAGTCGGAAATCGTGGCCGGCCACATGATCGAGTACTCGGGCATGGCGTTCGCGCTGTTCTTCCTGGCCGAGTACATCAACATGATCGTCATCTCGGCGATGACGGCAACGATGTTCCTGGGTGGCTGGGCCCCGCCGATCGATGCTCCGGTGTTCAACTGGATTCCGGGCTTCTTCTGGCTGCTGATCAAGGTTTTCCTGCTGCTGTCGGTCTTCATCTGGCTGCGCGCATCGTTCCCGCGTTATCGCTATGACCAGATCATGCGCTTGGGCTGGAAGATCTTTATTCCGCTCACCGTAGGTTGGCTGATCATCGTTGCCATCTGGCTGGTGTCGCCGTGGAACATCTGGAAGTAACGGGACAATAGGGGCGCACCATGTTGCTATCCATCAAGGAATTCTTTAACAGCCTGCTCCTGAAGGAACTCTTCAAGGGCATGGCGTTGACCGGGCGCTATCTGTTCGCGCGCAAGATCACTGTGCTCTTCCCGGAAGAGAAGACGCCGCTGTCGCCGCGCTTCCGTGGTCTGCACGCATTGCGCCGCTACCCGAACGGGGAAGAGCGCTGCATCGCATGCAAGCTGTGCGAAGCCGTGTGCCCGGCTATGGCCATCACGATCGAGTCGGATCAGCGCGACGACGGCACCCGCCGCACCACGCGCTACGACATCGACCTGACCAAGTGCATTTTCTGCGGCTTCTGTGAAGAAGCTTGCCCGGTCGATGCCATCGTCGAGACGCACATCCTGGAATACCACGGTGAGAAGCGCGGCGACCTGTACTTCACCAAGGACATGCTGCTGGCCGTGGGCGATCGCTTCGAGCCGGAAATCGCGGCGAGCAAGGCGGCCGACGCAAAGTACCGCTGATTCAAGACACTCGCTGGGCAAGCGGCGAGTGGTGCAGTTGAAATTCCGGAAGTACAACGGCTCCTCGTGAGCCAACCAGCTACGGCGGCATCATGCCGCCGCGGCTTTGGACAAGCGCGTGCCGCAAAACGGCCCGCGCCAGGATCATGGAAATCACGACGATCATCTTCTACTGTTTCGCGCTGGTGCTGGTGCTCTCAGCGCTGAAGGTCATCACCGCGAAGAACCCGGTACACGCGGCGCTGTTCCTCGTGCTGTCGTTCTTCACCGCGGCGGCGATCTGGATGCTGCTCAAGGCGGAATTCCTCGCCATTACGCTGGTGCTGGTCTACGTGGGGGCAGTGATGGTGCTGTTCCTGTTCGTGGTGATGATGATTGACATCGACATCGAACACCTGCGACGAGACTTCTGGACGTATGTGCCTCTGGCGGCGTTCGTAGGCGTGGTCATCATCCTGGAAATGGCTGTGGTGCTGACCAAGACTTTCATGGGGCGCGTACAGCCAGTGCAGGAATTGCCCAAGGGCTTCCAAGGCCCAAATACGCAGGCGCTCGGCAAGCTGATCTACACCGATTACATCTACGCCTTCGAAGTGGCGGGCATCGTGCTGCTGCTGGCTATCGTCGCCGCCGTGGCGCTGACGGCCCGCCGTCGTAAGGACACCAAGAGCCAGAAGGTGGCCGATCAGATCCGCGTGCAGCGCAAGGACCGCGTGCGCCTGGTCTCGATGCCGGCCGAGAAGGCGGCAGGCGCAGCTTCGGCTGATTCCAAGAGCTGAGCCCCGGGAGTATCCATATGTCTTCGCTATCCCTTGCCCATTACCTCGTGCTCGGCGCGGTGCTGTTTGCCATCAGCATCGTCGGCATCTTCCTGAACCGCAAGAACGTCATCGTGCTGCTGATGGCGATCGAACTGATGCTGCTTGCGGTCAACATGAACTTCGTTGCGTTCTCCCACTACCTGGGTGACCTGGCGGGGCAGGTGTTCGTGTTTTTCATCCTGACGGTGGCCGCGGCGGAATCCGCGATTGGTCTCGCCATCCTGGTGGTGCTGTTCCGTAACCTGGACACCATCAACGTTGACGATCTGGACAGCCTCAAGGGCTGATCGGCGTATCCACTTATAAGAAGCTCCATGGCTACTACGCTCAATCCCAACCTGCTGCTGGCGATCCCGCTTGCGCCGCTCGCCGGCTCAGCGATCGCCGGGCTGTTCGGCACCAAGTTCTTCGGCGAGAAGATCGGCCGCAAGACGTCCCACAGCGTCACCATCCTCGGTGTGGCGATCGCCTTCATCCTGTCGGTGTCGGTGCTGCTCGATGTCATTAACGGCGCCGGCTATAACGCCACCGTCTACGAATGGATGACGGTCGGCTCGCTGAAAATGGAAGTCGGCTTCCTCATCGATTCGCTCACGGCGATGATGATGTGCGTGGTGACCTTCGTCTCTCTGATGGTGCACATCTATACCATTGGCTACATGGCAGAAGACGACGGCTACAACCGTTTCTTCGCCTACATCTCGCTGTTCACCTTCTCGATGTTGATGCTCGTGATGAGCAACAACTTCCTGCAGCTGTTCTTCGGCTGGGAAGCGGTGGGCCTGGTGTCGTATCTGCTGATCGGCTTCTGGTTCAAGCGCCCGACGGCGATCTACGCCAACATGAAGGCATTCCTGGTCAACCGTGTGGGTGACTTCGGCTTCGTACTTGGCATTGGCCTGCTGCTGGCGTACAGCGGCAGCCTGAGCTACGCAGACGTGTTCGCCGCTCGTGACAATCTGGCGACCATCGGCTTCCCTGGCACCGACTGGCACATGCTGACGGTCGCCTGCATCTGCCTGTTCATCGGCGCGATGGGTAAGTCGGCACAGTTCCCTCTGCACGTGTGGCTGCCGGACTCGATGGAAGGTCCGACCCCGATTTCCGCGCTGATCCACGCGGCCACCATGGTGACCGCCGGCATCTTCATGGTTGCGCGCATGTCGCCGCTGTTCGAGTTGTCGGACACCGCGCTGTCGTTCGTGCTGATCATCGGCGCCATTACCGCGCTGTTCATGGGTTTCCTGGGCATCATTCAGACCGACATCAAGCGCGTCGTGGCGTATTCGACGCTGTCGCAGCTTGGCTATATGACCGTTGCGCTGGGCGCATCGGCATACCAAGTCGCCGTGTTCCACCTGATGACGCACGCGTTCTTCAAGGCGCTGCTGTTCCTGGGTGCGGGCTCGGTCATCATCGGCATGCACCACGATCAGGACATGCGCAACATGGGCGGCCTGCGCAAGTACATGCCGATCACGTGGTTGACGTCACTGGTGGGTTCGCTGGCACTGATCGGTACGCCGTTCTTCTCGGGGTTCTACTCGAAGGATTCGATCATCGAAGCGGTGGCGGAGTCGCACCTACCGGGCGCTCAGTTTGCCTACTGGGCCGTGCTGGGTGGCGTGTTCGTGACGGCGTTCTACTCGTTCCGCATGTACTTCCTGGTGTTCCACGGGGAAGAGCGTTTCGGCAAGGCTGATCAGCACCACGACGAACATCACGAAGAGGAAGATGGCGGCCACGAGCATCACGGTCTGGCGCCGGGCGAAAAGCCGCACGAGTCGCCGTGGGTGGTGACGGTGCCGCTGGTGCTGCTGGCGATTCCGTCGGTGGTGATCGGTGCCTGGGCGATCCAGCCGATGCTGTTCGGCGAGTTCTTCAAGCACGGCGTGGCGTTCGCACAGGTGATCTTCAATGGCGAGAACCACGAAGCCATGAAGGTGCTGGGCGAAGACTTCCACGGCTGGGTTGAGATGGCGGTGCACGGCTTCACGTCGGTTCCGTTCATCCTGCTGGTGTCGGGTGTGGTGCTGTCGTGGTTCTTCTACCTGAAGCGCCCGGACATTCCGGCTGCGATCGCCAAGCGTTTTTCCGGCCTCTACAAGCTGCTGGACAACAAGTACTACATGGACAAGATCAACGAGATCGTCTTCGCCAACGGTGCGGTCAAGGTTGGCCGCGGCCTGTGGAAGGGCGGCGATCAGGGTGTGATCGACGGCGTGGTCGTGAACGGCAGCGCGCGTCTGGTGGGTTGGTTCGCGAGCGTCGTGCGCCTGCTCCAGTCCGGCTACATCTATGACTACGCGTTCGCGATGATTGTCGGCACGGTTGGCCTGCTGACGTACTTCGTGTTCCTGGCGGGCAAATAAGGGATAACAAAAATGGTTCTGTCTTTTGCGATCTGGCTGCCGATCTTCTTCGGCGTGCTGGTGCTGGCCTCGGGCTCAGACCGCAATCCCGGTTATGTCCGCTGGATGTCGCTGATCGGCTCGCTAATCAGCTTTGTGATCACGCTGCCGCTCATCACGCGTTTCGATAAGACCACGGCGGCGATGCAGTTCGTCGAGAAGTCGAGCTGGATCGAGCGCTTCCACATCAACTACTACCTGGGTGTCGACGGCATCTCGATGTGGTTCGTGGTGCTGACTGCGTTCATCACGGTGATCGTGGTGATCGCGGCCTGGGAAGTGATCACCGAGCGTGTGGCGCAGTACATGGCCGCGTTCCTGATCCTGTCGGGTCTGATGATCGGTGTGTTCGCCTCGCTCGACGGCATGCTGTTCTACGTTTTCTTCGAAGCCACGCTGATCCCGATGTACATCATCATCGGTGTGTGGGGTGGTCCGAATCGCGTGTACGCGGCGTTCAAGTTCTTCCTGTACACGCTGCTGGGTTCGCTGCTGACGCTGGTTGCGCTGCTGTATCTGTACTTCCACAGTGGTACGTTCGAGATCCTGCAGTGGCATCAGGTCAAGCTGTCGATGAACGAGCAGATCCTGATCTTCATCGCGTTCTTCATGGCCTTCGCCGTGAAGGTGCCGATGTGGCCGGTGCATACCTGGCTGCCTGACGCCCACGTGGAAGCGCCGACCGGCGGTTCCGTGGTGCTGGCCGCCATCATGCTGAAGCTGGGTGCCTACGGTTTCCTGCGGTTCTCGCTGCCGATCGCGCCGGATGCAAGCCATCAATTGTCCGCGTTCATCATCGCGATCTCGCTGATCGCCGTGATCTACATCGGTCTGGTTGCACTGGTGCAGGCTGACATGAAGAAGCTGGTCGCGTATTCGTCGATCGCGCACATGGGCTTCGTCACGCTGGGCTTCTTCATCTTCAACGAGATCGGTATCGAGGGCGGTATCGTCCAGATGATTTCGCACGGCTTCATCTCCGGTGCGATGTTCCTGTGCATCGGTGTGCTGTATGACCGCGTGCACTCGCGCCAGATCGCCGATTACGGCGGTGTGGTGAACACGATGCCGAAGTTTGCCGCGCTGTCGGTGTTCTTCGCGATGGCCAACTGCGGCCTGCCGGCGACCTCCGGTTTCGTTGGCGAATTCATGGTCATCCTGGGTTCGGTCAAGTACAACTTCTGGATCGGCCTGCTGGCGGCTACCGCCCTGATCTTCGGCGCTGCTTATTCGCTGTGGATGGTCAAACGCGTGATCTTTGGCGACGTGACGCACAAGCACGTCGCCGAGCTGAAAGACCTGAACTGCCGTGAATTCTTCATGCTCGGCGTGCTGGCGATCGCAACGCTTTACATGGGCCTGTATCCGAAGCCCTTTACCGATGTCATGCATGCGTCCGTGGTGAATCTCCTCACCCACGTGGCTCAGAGCAAGCTGTAAGCGGGGAGAAGAAACCATGCAATTGTCCTCATCCATGGCGGCTATCGCCCCGATCATCTTCCTCGCGCTCGGCATCGGTGCCGTCAACTGGATTGACCTGGCGCGCGGTCAGAACCGCAGCAGCGTTGCCTATCCGGTGTCGCTGACGATCACGCTGGTGCTGAGCGTCTGGTTTGCCATCAATGCGGCGGCCGGTGAAACGCACTACGTGTTCAGCAACCTGGCCGTGATTGATCCGATGGCCAACGTGCTGTGCTCCGTGGCCGCACTGGCGGTGTTCGTGACGCTGATCTACACGCGCAAGTACCTGGCTGATCGCGACATGTACAACGGCGAGTTCTACATGTTCGCGCTGTTCACGCTTGGCGGTCAGGTGGTGATGATCACCGGCAATAACTTCCTGACGCTTTATCTGGGTCTGGAACTGCTGTCGCTGGCTTCGTACACGCTGGTGGCATTGCGCCGTGGCGCGAACGTCTCGTCGGAATCGGCGATGAAGTACTTCATCCTCGGTGCACTGGCATCGGGTCTACTGCTGTACGGTATGTCGATGATGTACGGCGCGACCGGCTCGCTGGACCTGGGAGAGGTGTTCCGCCAGATCAACACGGGCAACATCAACAAGACAATCCTGGTGTTCGGCGTGGTGTTCCTGGTGGCTGGCCTGGCATTCAAGCTAGGTGTGGCGCCGTTCCACATGTGGGTGCCTGACGTGTATCAAGGCTCGCCGACGGCCGTGACGCTGCTGATCGCGGGTGCACCGAAGCTGGCTGCGTTTGCCATGACGCTGCGCATCCTGGTTGAAGGCTTGCTGCCGCTGGCGTTTGACTGGCAGAACATGCTGATCGTGCTGGCCGTGCTCTCGCTGGCCATCGGTAATATCACTGGTGTGGTGCAGACGAATTTCAAGCGCCTGTTGGGGTATTCGACGGTTTCGCACATGGGCTTTCTGCTGCTGGGTCTGCTGTCGGGCGTGAGTGCCGGCAAGCCGGATCTGACGGCTCAGGCTTACAGCGCCTCGATGTTCTACGCCGTGACTTACGTGCTGACCACGCTGGGTGCCTTCGGCATCATTCTGCTGTTGTCGCGCAAGGGCTACGAGGCGGAAGACATTGCTGACCTGAAGGGCTTGTCGAAGAAGAGCCCCTGGTTTGCGCTGCTGACGCTGTTCATGATGATGTCACTGGCAGGTCTGCCGCCGACGGTCGGCTTCTACGCCAAGCTGTCGGTGCTGGGTGCGGTGGTGGATGCTGGCATGCCGTGGCTGGCTATCGTGGCCGTGCTGTTCTCGCTGGTGGGTGCGTTCTACTACCTGCGTGTCATCAAGGTCATGTACTTTGATGCCCCGGCTGACGAAGGTCCGGTGGAAGCCACCTTCGGCCTGCGTTCGGTACTGTCGGTCAACGGTCTGCTGGTGCTGCTGCTGGGTATCTTCCCGGCCGGCCTGATGGCGCTGTGCTACCAGGCAATTCGCCTGACGCTGGCTTCTTAATCAGGCGCGATCGTGAACGCATCGACGGGCGGCTTGTTTGTCATCGTGTTGGCACTGATCTGTGCCAACCTGCCGTTCGTCAATCAACGCGTGTTGGCCCTGGTGCCGGCACGCTGGCCGCGCAAGCCGTTCTGGCTGCGCGGTACCGAGCTGATCGCCATGTATGTTGTGGTGGGGTTGATCGGCTTCGGCATTGAATCGAGCCAGGGTAATGCCTTCCCGCAAGGCTGGCAGTTCTACGCAATCACTGCTTGCCTGATGTTGGTGTTCGCGTTTCCCGGCTTTACGTGGCAATACCTGGTTCGCCACTCCCGTTGATCACCCGCCGGGCAGGCACCCGCTGTCTCGGCATGAGAGAGCGCCATGTCCGATAGCAATCCCGCATCCACGTTCCCCGCATCCGCAGACATGACGTCTGACCCGGATGCCGGCCTGCGCGAGACACAGGTCGCGTCGGCCTTGATGCATCAGGGTAAGTTCCTCACGCTCAAGCAGGATATCGTCCGCTTGCCGGACGGCCGCAACGCCAGCCGCGAGTACCTGATTCACCCGGGCGCGGTCATGATGATCCCGCTGTTTGACGACGGCACTGTGCTGATGGAGCGGCAGTTCCGCTACCCGGTCGGCAAGGTGATGATCGAATTCCCCGCTGGCAAGCTCGACCCGCAAGAGGGTGCGCTGGCGTGCGGCAAGCGCGAGCTGATTGAGGAAACCGGCTACACGGCTGAACGCTGGGACTACCTCACTCGCATCCACCCGGTCATCTCATACTCTACCGAGTTCATTGACATCTATCTCGCGCGTGATCTCGAACAGGGCGAGGCGATGCTCGACGAAGGTGAGTTTCTTGAGACCTTTATCACGCCGGCGGGCCAGTTGATCGACTGGGTACGTGACGGCAAGATTTCCGACGTGAAGACCATCATCGGCACGTTCTGGCTCGAGAAGATTCTGTCGGGTGCGTGGACGCCAGGTGCTGTCTGAGCCTCTTGTGTAGTCGTCTGACCAAGCCGTCTTCCTGCTGTCGTTACTATAGCGAACGGTCGTGCGAAAAAATTAGCACGACCGTTCACAAATTTTCGAATCGGGGATACACTCATCCCCATGCGCTGGACCGATCATGAAAGTGCTGGATCTCCGTTGTGCCAATGACCACCGCTTCGAAGGCTGGTTCGGTTCCGATGCCGACCTGCAATCGCAGCAGGAACGCGGGCTGCTGACGTGCCCGGTTTGCGGTCACAACGAGGTTGAGCGCCTACCGAGTGCGCCGCGCCTGAATCTGTCGTCGTCACGTGCGGAGGCCGCCCAGAAGGGGGGCGCCACCAAGACAGGCGAAGGCGAGGGTGGTGTGCCCGCAGCCCTGCAACAGCTCTACCTGAAAGCCGTGCGCCATGTCCTGGCCAACACCGAGGACGTCGGCGATCGGTTTGCAGAAGAGGCGCGTCGCATGCATTACGACGAGGCGCCGGAGCGGGGCATTCGCGGGACGACGTCTCGGGAGGAAGCGCAGGAGCTGGCAGAGGAAGGCATCGAGTTGATGCCGCTGCTGGTGCCGGATGCGCTCAAGCAGCCCGTGCACTAGTCGCCCGATTCAGGTCCGCGCCGGTCCGATAGAACGTGCTCCGCCGATTTGCCACGGCGGAGCGCCAACCACAGGAGACAGGCATGGATCTGAACTACTCGGCGGCCGATGATGCGTTCCGCCAGGAAGTCCGCGGCTGGCTGCAAGCCAATCTGCCGAAGGACATTCAAGACAAGGTGTTGAATCACCGCCGCCTGAACCGCGAAGATTTCGTTCGCTGGCACAAGGCACTGGCGGGCAAGGGCTGGTCGGTACCGCACTGGCCGGTCGAGTGGGGCGGTACCGGCTGGTCCCCCATCCAAAAGCATATCTGGGACGAAGAGTGCGCGGAGATCGGCGCGCCCGGCGTGCTGCCGTTCGGCGTCAGCATGGTTGCGCCCGTGATCATGAAGTACGGCAACGAAGCGCAGAAGCGCTACTTCCTGCCGCGCATCGTCGATTGCACCGACTGGTGGTGCCAGGGCTACTCCGAACCCGGCTCGGGCTCGGACCTGGCCTCGGTCAAGACGCGCGCCGTGCGCGAGGGCGATCACTACATCGTCAACGGCCAGAAGACCTGGACCACGCTCGGCCAGCACGCCGACATGATCTTCTGCCTCGTCCGCACCGACCCGGACGCCAAGAAGCAAGAGGGCATTTCGTTCCTGCTGATCGACATGAAGACGCCGGGCATCACCGTGCGCCCGATCATCATGCTGGACGAAGAGCATGAAGTGAACGAGGTGTTCTTCGACAACGTGAAGGTGCCGGTTGAGAACCTCATCGGCGAAGAGAACCGCGGCTGGACCTACGCCAAGTACCTGCTCGGCCACGAGCGCACCGGCATTGCACGCGTCGGACACTCTAAGCGCGAGCTGGCGTTCCTCAAGCGCGTTGCGCAGCAGCATCAGAAGAATGGCAAGCCGCTCCTGCAGGACCCGGTATTCGCTGCCAAGGTGGCATCGCTGGAGATCGAGCTGATGGCGCTGGAGATCACTGTGCTGCGCGTGGTGTCGAGCGAGAACGCCGGCAAGGGCCCTGGCCCCGAGGCTTCGCTGCTCAAGATCAAGGGCACGCAGATCCAGCAGATGCTGACCGAGCTGATGGTCGAGGCTGTGGGGCCGTATGCGCAGCCGTTCGACCCGAGCTATCTGGAGGGCGAGATCACGCAAGCCGTGACCGGCGACAACGATGCGGCACCGCTCGCGCCGTACTACTTCAACTATCGCAAGACCTCCATCTACGGCGGGTCGAACGAGATCCAGCGCAACATCATCTCGCAGATGATCCTCGGCGTCTGATCAGAACGGATAACGGAGACAACTATGGATTTCTCGTTCACCGACGAACAGAAGCAACTGGCCGATGCCGTGCGCCGCTTTGTCGACAAGGACTACGGCTTTGAAGCGCGCAACAAGATCGTGTACTCGCCCGAGGGCGTGTCGCAGCGTGCGTGGGACAGCATCGCCGAGTTGGGTCTGACTGCGCTGCCGGTGCCGGAAGCGCAAGGTGGCTTCGACGGCCGTGCAATGGACCTGCTGGTGGTGATGCAACAACTGGGCCGCGGCCTGGTCGTGGAGCCGTATCAGGCCACCGTGCTGGGCGCGCAGGCGCTCAAGCTCGCGGGTGGTCAAGATGCGCTGCTGGAGCAGGTGGCTGGTGGTGCCGTCAAGCTGGCCATCGCTTTTGGTGAGCGTCAATCGCGCTACGAACTCTTCAACGTTGCCACGCGCGCTGCGCAGCAGGGCAGCGGCTGGACGCTCTCCGGCGAGAAGGCAGTGGTCGTGCACGGCGCACAGGCCGACAAGCTGATCGTTTCCGCACGCACGGGCGGCGAGGCACGCGATACCGCTGGCCTGTCGCTGTTCGTGGTTGACCGCGACGCCGCAGGCGTGACGGTCAAGGACTATCGCACGATCGACAACCTGCGCGCTGCAGACATCCGCTTCGACAACGCGCCGGCAACGCTGCTGGGCAAGGCCGGCGACGCATGGGAAACCATCGACGCGGTAGCCGACCTGGGTTGCGTGCTGCTGTGTGCTGAAGCGGTCGGGCTGATCGACGCGCTGAACGCCGCCACGCTGGAATACACCAAGACGCGTCAGCAGTTTGGCGTGCCCATTGCGCGCTTCCAGGCGTTGCAGCATCGCATGGTCGACATGTTCATCCACGGCGAGCAGGCGCGTTCGGTTACCTATCTTGCCGCCGCGCACTTTGAAGATGGCGATGTGGAAGCACGCCGCCGCTATGTATCGGCAGCCAAGGCGCGCGTTGGCCAGGCTGCGCGTGATGTGGGCCAGGAAGCAGTGCAACTGCATGGCGGCATGGGCGTGACGAACGAACTGCCGGCTGCGCACATGTTCAAGCGGCTGACGATGATCAACACCACGCTTGGCGACGTGGATCATCACCTGGCACGCTTCGCGTCGCTGCCGGGTTTCCAACACGCAGCGTAATGGCATCCTTCAGCGCCCCGCGTTCTCGCGGGGCGTTGTCATTTTGAGGAGAGATCGAGATGAGTGAAAACAGTCGGGCAGAGACAACGCTACCGTACGCGTTTTACTTCGATGACTTTGAAGTGGGTCGTACGCTGGAAATGGGCACATACACCGTCACCGAAGAGGAGATCCTGACCTTCGCCCGACAATATGACCCGCAGCCGTTCCACATCGATGCAGAAGCGGCCAAGCACAGCATCTACGGCGGCATCATCTCAAGCGGCTGGATGACCTGCGCGATCATGATGCGACTGATGGTGACGGGCTTTCTTGGCAAGGCGGCCAGCATGGGCTCGCCAGGCGTGGACGAAATCCGCTGGATGAAACCGGTGTACCCAGGTGACACGCTGTCGGTATCGAGCACGTGCATGGAGATCAAACCGTCGCAGTCGAAGCCGGATCGTGGTGTGGCGGTCAATCGCTGGGAAGCACGCAACCAGCGTGGTGAGCTGGTCTGCACGGTCACGGGCATGGGCCTGTTTGGCCGCCGCCCGAAAGCCTGAGCGAATCGAATATCACATCGAACAACAACAAGGAGACAACCCAGATGCGCATCATCGAGTCGCTCGACGAGTTGAAAGGATTGATTGGCCAGGAGGTTGCGGTCAGCGATTGGACCGAGATCACACAGCAGCAGGTCAACCTGTTTGCCGAGGCGACGGGCGATCACCAGTGGATTCACGTGGATGTGGAGCGCGCCAAACGGGAGTCGCCGTTTGGGGCGCCGGTGGCGCATGGCTTTCTGACGCTCTCGCTGCTGCCGATGCTGATGGCGAACGCGATCGAGATGCCGGACGTGAAGATGGGCGTGAACTACGGTCTGAACAAGGTTCGCTTCACCGCGCCGGTGCCTGTGGGTAGCCGTGTGCGCGCACGCGTGAGCCTGGTGGAGATGGAAGCGCTGCCGCCGCTGCCCAATGCACCCACACTCACGGGCGCGCAGATGACCTGGGCCGTGACCATCGAGCGGGAAGGGCAGGAGCGTCCGGTGTGCGTGGCGGAGTCGATCTCGCGACGCTATTCCTGAAAGACTTTCCCATCTGTCTGAAAGGGCCGGCGCAATGCCGGCCTTTTTTTCTTGTTGCGCTCTCCTTGCGTTTGGCTGGTTTTGTGCTTGTCCGCGCGTGCCCCATGCATGCGCATCACCCGAGCTAAATGCGCGCAACTGGCGCGGCTTTGGCACCGTTTTGGCGCGGATTTCCCATCCGGTGAGCGGAAAGTGATGGCACGGTAGTTGCACTTTAGGCATCCGGGAGTCGTTCTCGCCACCAATAGACCCAAGGAGCCGCAATGAAACGTCGTGAGCTGTTGAAGCTGTCGGCAGTCGCCGCAGCAACGGTGTTGTCCCTCTCGTCCATGCCGAACCTCGCGTTTGCTCAGGCAAAAGAGCCGATCAAGGTCGGCATCCTGCATTCGCTCTCGGGCACCATGGCCATCTCCGAAACGTCGCTCAAAGACGTGGCGCTGATGACCATCGACGAGATCAACAAGAGCGGCGGTGTGCTCGGCCGCCAGCTGCAGCCGGTGGTGGTGGACCCGGCTTCGAACTGGCCGCTGTTTGCCGAGAAGGCCCGCGGGCTGCTGACGCAGGACAAGGTCGCCGTCACGTTCGGCTGCTGGACGTCGGTGTCGCGCAAGTCGGTGCTGCCGGTGTATGAGGAGCTCAACGGCCTGCTGTTCTACCCAGTGCAGTACGAAGGCGAGGAGATGTCGAGAAACGTCTTCTATACGGGGGCTGCACCCAACCAGCAGGCCATTCCGGCCGTGGAATACCTGATGAGCAAGGAGGGCGGTGGCGCCAAGCGCTTCTTCCTGCTGGGCACCGATTACGTGTACCCGCGCACGACCAACAAGATCCTGCGCGCCTTCCTGCACAGCAAGGGCGTGAAGGACAGCGACATCGAAGAGGTCTACACGCCGTTCGGCCACGCCGATTACCAGACCATCGTTGCCAACATCAAGAAGTTCTCCCAGGGTGGCAAGACGGCCGTGATCTCCACGATCAACGGTGATTCGAATGTCCCGTTCTACAAGGAACTCGGCAACGCCGGCCTGAAGGCGAAGGACGTGCCGGTGGTCGCGTTCTCGGTGGGTGAAGAAGAGCTGCGCGGCATCGACACCAAGCCGCTGGCTGGCCAGCTTGCAGCGTGGAACTACTTCATGTCGGTCAAGAACCCGGTCAACGACGACTTCAAGAAGAAGTGGGCCGCGTGGGTGAAGGCCAATAACCTGCCGGGCGGCGACAAGCGCGTCACCAATGACCCGATGGAAGCCACCTACGTCGGCATCATGATGTGGAAGCAGGCCGTCGAGAAGGCCGGCACCACCGACGTGGACAAGGTGCGCCAGGCAATGTACGGCCAGCAGTTCAAGGCGCCGTCGGGCTTCACGCTGGTGATGAACAACAATCATCACCTGAGCAAGCCCGTGATGATCGGCGAAGTACGTGGTGACGGCCAGTTCAACGTGGTGTGGAAGACGCCGACAGTGATCCGCGCCAAGCCGTGGAGCCCGTACATTCCGGGCAACGAGGGCAAGCCTGACATGGTTGCAAGCAAGTGATGTAGTCGGGCGGGCAGGTCACGTGACGCACGTGGCTTGTCCTTTGAACGATGCTGTACGACGTGGCGGAGCGGCCTCAACCCCGGCCGCCACGCATCGGATTGCCATGATGCGCTTGTCCCGCTGGTTGTCTCATTCCTTTGCTGCGCTGCTGTGTGCGCTTTGTCTGGCTGCAACGCCCGCTGTATCGGCATGGGCTGCCGGACAACCTCCCGTCTCGCTCAGCCAGGCTGATCTCAAGCCGTTGGCCGAAGATGACTTCGATGCCAAGGTGAAGGCGCTCAACGCGCTGACTGCCGCGCCTGCTGAACAGGCCGGCCCCATCCTGCAGGCTTTGCAGAACGACGCGCTGTTCTTCGCGCCCGCTGTTGGCATGGTGCGCCAGGATGGTGAACGCTATTTCGATGCAGTCTCTGGCCAGCCGGTGACGGTCAAGGCAGACGATCTGCAATCCCTCACGCTGAACAACGCGCTGCGCTCGCAAGTCGATAGCGCCGCGAGCGGTTTCGTCTTGCAGTCACCCGACCGCGCCGTGCGTGCGCAAGCCGTCGATACGCTGCTCGCGCATCCGGAGACGGCCTCGCGCCCGATCGTCGATGCCGCACGCAAGCACGAGACCGATCCTGAACTGCGCACCAAGCTGCATCTGCTGTGGGCCAATCTCGCACTCGACGACGGTACGCATGCCGAGAAGCTCGAAGCGCTCAAGCTGCTGGGCTCGGACACCAACCCGCAGACGCGCCAGCACATTGCGCCACTGCTCGCCAAAAACAGTGGGGCGGATGACGAACTGCGCGCGGCGGCACAGCAGGCACTCGATAGCCTGTCGGCACAGGAGCGCAAGGCCGAGCTGATCGGCAACCTGTTCGCTGGCCTGAGCCTGGGCTCGGTGCTGCTGCTCGCTGCACTGGGGCTGGCCATCACCTATGGCCTGATCGGCGTCATCAACATGGCGCACGGCGAGTTCCTGATGATCGGTGCGTATGCCACTTACGTGGTGCAGACGATCTTCCGTCACTACTTCCCGAACGCATTCGATTGGTATCTGCCGGCAGCACTGCCCGCGGCATTTCTGGCGGCGGCCGCGGTCGGCTTTGCGTTGGAGCGGCTTGTGCTGCGTCATCTGTACGGTCGTCCGCTGGAAACGCTGCTTGCCACCTTCGGGATCAGTCTGCTGCTGATGCAGGCCGTGCGCTCGATCTTCGGCGCGCAGAACGTGGAGGTGGCCAACCCGAGCTGGATGAGCGGTGGCATTGCGCTGTATCCGGGCCTGATCCTGCCGTACAACCGGCTCGTGATTTTGCTGTTTGCACTGGCAGTGGTGGCGATTGCATGGGCAGTGCTCAACCGCACGCGCCTGGGCTTGTTCGTGCGCGCCACCACGCAGAACCGCACGATGGCTGCGTGTGTAGGTGTGCGCACGTGGAAGGTCGACAGCTACGCCTTTGCTTTCGGAGCGGGCATTGCCGGGCTGGGTGGCTGCGCGCTCTCCCAGATCGGCAACGTTGGGCCGGATCTCGGCCAGAGCTACATCATCGATTCGTTCATGGCCGTGGTGCTGGGCGGGGTGGGGCAGTTGGCCGGCACCATCATTGGTGCGTTTGGGCTGGGGCTCATCAACAAGTTCATTGAGCCGTTCTACGGCGCGGTGCTGGCGAAGATCATCGTGCTGGTGCTGATCGTGCTGTTCATCCAGAAGCGTCCGCAGGGGCTGTTTGCCCTCAAGGGCCGCAGCGCGGAGGCCTGATCCATGACGACCAAGTTCTCTCTCGATATTCCGGCGCGCATGCCGTTGCTGTCGCGGCGCGGGTGGTCTGCGCTGGTGCTGGTGTCGCTCATCGTCTGCATCGGGGCGCCGGTGTGTGCGCTACTGGTGCCGGAGGGTAGCCCGCTGCATCTGTCGGCGTATGCGCTCACGTTGATCGGCAAGATCATGTGCTACGCACTGGCGGCACTGGCGCTCGATCTGGTGTGGGGCTACTGCGGCATCCTGAGCCTCGGCCATGGC
>NZ_JAELUI010000618.1 GCF_016429285.1 Ralstonia sp. ASV6 | reverse complement strand
CCCCCCCCCCCCCCCCCCCCCCCCCCCCCCCCCCCCCCCCCCCCCCCCCCCCCCCCCCCCCCCCCCCCCCCCCCCCCCCCCCCCCCCCCCCCCCCCCCCCCCCTTTTCACGCAGAAGACGGCATACGCGATCAGGCGCCATGTCTCGTGGGCTCGGAGATGTGTATAAGAGACAGGTGCTGGGCCGCCCGGTGTTCTTCATCGACGAAGATCCCAAGGCCGACCAGCTCGCCGAAGACACGCTGTCGGAAATCGCGCGCGACGCCGGCTTCGACGAGATCGCCTTCCAGTACGAGCCCATCG
>NZ_JAELUI010000617.1 GCF_016429285.1 Ralstonia sp. ASV6 | reverse complement strand
CCCCCCCCCCCCCCCCCCCCCCCCCCCCCCCCCCCCCCCCCCCCCCCCCCCCCCCCCCCCCCCCCCCCCCCCCCCCCCCCCCCCCCCCCCCCCCCCCCCCCTCTTTTCAAGCAGAAGACGGCATACGCGATCAGGCGCCATGTCTCGTGGGCTCGGAGATGTGTATAAGAGACAGGGCTATACCGGCAGCGCAGACGCTGTCCTTGCACGGTGGCCGTTTCCAGATGGGGTGGCCCGATGCCGACGGATTCTTCTTCGACAACGAGTGCCCGCCGCACCGCACCTACGTGCCCGCGTTCGAG
>NZ_JAELUI010000616.1 GCF_016429285.1 Ralstonia sp. ASV6 | reverse complement strand
TGCACGCCGGTCGTGGCCGATATTTTGCGCGCGTATCCGGATGCCGAGATCGACTGGGTCGTCGAAGAAGGTTTTGCGGGCATCGTGCGTATCGTGCGCGGTGTGCAGGGCGTGATTCCGTTTGCGCCTGTCTCTTATACACATCTCCGAGCCCACGAGACATGGCGCCTGATCGCGTATGCCGTCTTCTGCTTGAAAATGGGGGGGGGGGGGGGGGGGGGGGGGGGGGGGGGGGGGGGGGGGGGGGGGGGGGGGGGGGGGGGGGGGGGGGGGGGGGGGGGGGGGGGGGGGGGGGGGGGGGG
>NZ_JAELUI010000615.1 GCF_016429285.1 Ralstonia sp. ASV6 | reverse complement strand
CCCCCCCCCCCCCCCCCCCCCCCCCCCCCCCCCCCCCCCCCCCCCCCCCCCCCCCCCCCCCCCCCCCCCCCCCCCCCCCCCCCCCCCCCCCCCCCCCCCTTTTTTAATGATCCGGCGACCACCGAGAACTACACTCCACGGCCTTCGTCGGCAGCGTCAGATGTGTATAAGAGACAGCGCCAATGCGGTGCTGTCGGCACAGCTTCAGTACATCTTCTCGGTGTCGCGCGTGGCGCACTACCTGAAGGCGATGATGCGCGACAAGATCGGCAGCTTCGCCTCGGCCAAGAACGTTGAGACGTTC
>NZ_JAELUI010000090.1 GCF_016429285.1 Ralstonia sp. ASV6 | reverse complement strand
AGCGTACCGATCAGCCAGGCCGGCAGCAGCCGTTCACGCGGGGTCAGGTCAGCAGACCACATCGACACGTTGGTAGGTCACGGTTTGCGCAGCAGCTCCGGTCAGATCAACGCGCACGGTGTTGTCCTGTGCGCGGGCGGTGCGGACGGGATTGCCGTTGACCTTCACACGGCAGGCGCCGGCGTTGGCCAGACGAACAAACGGCTTGTAGTAGCCACCTGCCTCGAAACTCAACTCATTACCGTTTCGCGCGAAACTGCGTACGAAGGCGGCAGCTTCCGCAATGTACGCTGGCTTTGCGGGTTCTGCCTCAGGCGCGACAGTAAAGCGCGCCGCACCGTCATCCAGGTGGATATAGATGCCGCCGGCCGCCTTGTCATAGCCAACCACGCCCTGCGCATCGGCCAACCGCGGCGTACCGGGCGCCATCCAGCGCAGTTCGCGCAAATCGCCATCGCCGCGTACCACCCAGGTGTTGCCGTCTTCTACATCTCGGGCAACGGCCATGTTGCGGAAATCCAGCACCTTGACCACGTACTCGGTGGAATAGATCGGGAACACCGGCTGCGACAACGCGTAGTCATAGACCTTCTTCAAGGCCTTGAGCGACGCAAGCTTGGTGCCTGAGTACATGTGGTAGTAGATGTTGATGGGCTTGAAGCGATAGGGCGTGTCGGTCATCTGCAGCGTTTCAATCAGGCGATCGAAACCGTAGAAGGGCCCGGTCCAGTCATTGGTATAGACGTTTTCGTTCTGGTTGGGCGCAAACACCTGGTAGGCCCCCGGGCCCTTGTCGATACCGAGCGGAGCAATTTCCGTCCATGACGGCGAGCCGCGCGTGATGGTGGTATCGCCGCCGTTCATGTTGAGCACGCCCGCGTCCCAGGTCATGCGCACGGCAATTTCAGGCGGCTGGCAGTCGCCCGACCACTGCAAGATCTTCACGCGCTTGCCCGGCGGCGCCAGGCGCTCGTTGATGTAGTTGATGGACCCTGAAATCTCGCGGTCCAGGCTGAACTTGTAGCCGGGAATGGACAGCGCAAAAGCGGTATCGCCGCCGCCCTTGTCCGCACCCGGGCCCTCCTTGGCGTGATCGCCGGTGATGCCGCTAGGCACCGTGCGACTCCAGTCAAACGGGTGCGAATAGGTATGCGTGCCCAGTTCAACATAGGGCAACGCAAACATCTTGCGGGCAATCGCCTCCAGGCGCGGCGTCAGCTTGGGGTACAGGCCGCTTGCGCCCACCTCCCCTTCAATCACCGACAGCGTGGTCGGAATGCGGTATTTCTCCCACACGTCCTGCAGCAGCACCTCGCCGGAGTATTCCGGGCCAGGAAACTCGGCGCGCGAGGCAAAGCCGTCGCCGTCCACATGCACGAGCATCAAGCGGCGGCCGTTCTCCGACGTCACGTCAGGAATCGGCATGTCAGGCAGCGCCAGCGCGCGACGCAGAAACTCAATCGGCTGCACAACCCAACGCGCCTGCTCAACGGTGTCCATCGAGAACACCGCGTACGGATTCAGCACGTAACCGCCCCAATCGGTGATGGCGGCGGCATCAAACTCGAAATTGCCCGATTTCAGACGCAGCAGGGACTGCCCATGTGCACCCACTTGAATCGGCTGGGCCTCGCGGCGCTCCGGCTGCGGTGCCATTTCGAAACCCATGATCTTGTCTTGCGACACCACCGACAGCGGCCCGGTAGCGCGCCCACGCACGAGTTGCAGCTTGAACATGTCGGCCATGCTGCCGTCCACCGGCAAGCCGAACTGATTCATGAAGGCGATATGCACACCGTCATGAATGCGTTGCCGCACCCACGACGACAGCGCTGCCACCTGCTTGATCGGGCTGGTGTTCACCCATACCACGACACCGGCGTAGCGGTCGGGCGGCACGGATGCGGGCAGCGGCTTGTTGATGTCGGCGTACTCAACGTCGTAGCCAAGAAAGTTGAGCGGCGTGGCAACAAAGCGCACGCCCTCGCTGGTGTCGATGGTGGCGCGCGGGTCGCGGTCCTGCAGAATCAGCACCTTGCGCGGCAGCACCTCGATGCGCCCCACGCCGATGGTCGACAGATCCGGATCCGTCACGTACGGTACCAGCCCCTGCGCCTTGATACGCTTGGCCGTCTCGCGCGCGCAGGCGCGGTCAGCCGGCGGGCAATAGTCGATGGCGATCACTGGCAAGTGGTACTCGTCGCGAATCTTGCGCGCCTGGCCCATCAGCCATTCACGGTCGGCATCGCTGACTTCCTTGTACTGCTTGCTGCCCTGGTCCCAACCGCGATACAGCGATTCAAACGCCACCGCGTACGCCAGGTCATGCACCTGCGGCAGGATCTCAAAGCCACGGTTGAAGATCAGCTTGGCATCCGGATAGCGCGCCTTGATCGCCTGGATCGTGCGCACCATGCCGGCCTCTTGCGCTGCACGCGCAGCATCGTCCTTGGCAACGAGCTGGTACGAGTCGAGCGTATCGAGAAAGAAGCCACGGTAGCCTTTGTCCCACAGCGGCTTGATGACGTGATCGACATAGAAGGCCGGCCATTCGGGCTGAGCCTGATCCACCACGCGCGACGCCCATGCCGCGTTGCGGCCAGACAGCCAAGCCTTGGGCAGATCCTTGTACCAGCTGCGTTCGGTCGTGACCTCACCCACGCTCACGTAGGCATACCACTGTGTCTTGGGGGTCTTGAACTGCGATGGATCAAAGCCGTGGTCCGGCTCGACAACGACTGCGTCGAAGGCGCGCAACTGCGCCACGGGCGGCTTGTCGCCGTAGTACCACGCGATGTTCGGCGCATTGGCCGAGAGCGAAGGTGTAACTCCTGACACACCGGACCCGGTGGTGGCAGGCGCTTGTTGAGCAAGCGTCACACAAGGCATCGACACAAGTGCGGCCGCAACCCACGCTGCAAACCTGGCCACAACCCGTCCGACCGTCCCTGCCGTATTCCCCCGCTTTCCCCCGGTGCGCCGTTGTACACGGCTGAGAATCCACATGACCTACCACTCCTATGCAACTGTGTGCACCCAATTGCGTGTCCACATTGGGCCGATCTGTGCCGGCACTGAGATAGAGGCGCCAATACGTGCGCCACCACGGAACATTTGCTCTTTATCCGGATTGCCACCCGCAAACGCAGGCCCCGTAAGGCAAACCGGGACAATATGTTCCCAGGCTGCAAGTATCACCCATGGTATGGGTACGCGGCAAACCACTTTTCGATGGCTGTGCGCCACACTGGGGCATAGACAATTGTTTAACGTATGCCCAGGCATGCGTGATTCGCGCTGTGGTTTGACAAAGCGATCCCGGCTGCACCATGATCGTCCGCAGCCACATTCCGAGCAGCCGTGCAGTGCAACGGCCCGCCCGCCCCGCCACCATGTCCGCCTTCATCCTTGTCGCGCTCATCCTGATCAGCGCCTTCTTCTCTGCTTCCGAGATCGCGCTCACTGCCTCGCGTCGCATTCGCCTGCAAGCGCTGGCCGACGACGGCGACACCCGCGCCCTGCGCGTGCTGCAGCTCAAGGACATGCCCGGCAACTTCTTCACCGTGGTGCAAATCGGTGTCAATGCGGTGGCAATCCTTGCCGGTGTCATCGGCGACAGCCATATATCGGGGCCGCTGGCCGCGTGGCTGGGTGATTGGCTACCGGCCGCCCGCGCCGAGCGCGTTGCCAGCATCGCCGGTTTCATGATCGTGACGGGACTCTTCATTCTGTTTGCCGACCTGCTGCCCAAGCGCCTGGCAGTGCTCTACCCCGAGCGCTGCGCGTTGGGCATCATCGGCCCGATTCAGGCCTGCCTGCGCTTGCTGCGGCCGGTGGTCTGGCTATTCAACGGCGCGGCGGATCTGTTCCTGAAGCTGTTGGGTGTGCCCACGCACCGCGTTGAGCAGATCACCACCGAAGACATCACCGCCATGGTGGGCGCCGGTGCGGAAGCCGGCGTGCTACGCAAGCACGAACTGGCTGTGATCGAAAACGTATTCGAGCTGGAATCGCGCACCGTCACCTCGGTCATGACCGTGCGCGACGAGGTCGTCTACTTCACCATCGACGAGCCGCTGGAATCCATCAAGCTGAAGATCATCGCGCAACCGCATGCCGAATACCTCGTCTGCCGCGACGACATCGACTCGGTGCTCGGCTTCATCGCCTCGAAGGACATCCTGCAGCAGATCCTGTCGGAAGAATCGTCCGCCGTGATCCGCAACCTCGGCAAGTACTACGACAAGAACCTGCTGATCCTGCCCGACACGCTCAACCTGTCCCAGGCGCTTGCGCGGTTTCGCGAGATGCACGAGCGCTTTGGTGCGGTGGTCAACGAATATGGGCTGGTGGTGGGCGTGGTCACGCTCGACGACCTCGTTGGCGCGGTGATGGGCGACATCCTGTACCTGGGCGAAGACGAGCAGATCGTGCGCCGCGACGATGGCTCATGCCTGATCGACGGCGTTACGCCGCTGGGCGACGTCAAGCGCGCCTTCGATCTGGACGACTTGCCCGGCGAGCACCACGTTGAAACCATCGCCGGACTGGTCATCTACGCGCTCAAGCGCATTCCCAAGAAGAGCGAAAGCGTCGACATCGGGCCGCTGCATATTGAAGTGCTCGACATCGACAACCACCGCATCGATCAATTGCTGGTGTCGCGACGCATCGACCCGCCCACCGCGCCCTCGGCATCGTGAGCGGCAAACACGTCCTTGGCGGCAAACATGCCGTTGAGCGCCGCCGGAAAGCCCGCGTATAGCGCCATCTGCAGAATCGTCTCGGTAATCTCGTGGCGCGTGAGCCCCACGTTGAGCCCCGCCGCAATGTGCACCTTCAACTGCGGCGCCGCGTTACCCAGCGCCGTGAGCGCGGCGATGGTGGCGATCTCACGCTCGCGCAGCGTCAGCCCCGGGCGGCTGTAGACGTCGCCAAACCCGAATTCGACGATGTAGCGGCCAAGGTCGGGCGAGATGTCGGCCATGGCCTCGACCACGCGCTCGCCGGCCACGTCATCGACTTCCTTGAGCTTTTGCCAGCCCCGGGCGTAGCGCTCGTCATGCAGGTTGGCGTGGTTTGCGGCTTGCGGTGCGGCTTGTGCGATCTGAGTCATGTGCGTCCTCGTTCGATTGGCGTTTCGGTTTTCGAGATGAGGAAGCGGAACCCGGCGCGCTGTCTGCGGCGGCAATGCGGGCACGGATGCCGTCGTAGATGACGAGCTTCTCGCGCAGCATGGCCAGCGTTTCGGCCCGCGCACGCAGCTCTGCTTCCAGCGCCTGCGCATGCAACTCCAGCATGCGTTGGCGCGCGGACACACTCTCCAGACTGTCGCCCTGCCGCCGCAGCGCTGCGTACTGCAGCATCTGCGCGATCGGCATGCCGGTGTCGCGCAGGCGCAGCAGGAAAGCGAGCCACGTCATGTCTTCCGTACGGAAGACGCGGTGTCCGTTGTCTTTGCGCTGCACGCTGTCGAGCAGGCCGATGCGCTCGTAGTAGCGCAGCGTATGCGTCGACAGGCCGGTGGCTTCTGCAACTTGGGCGATGGTCAGGAAAGTGGTCATGAACGGAGCTTAGAAGTTAGAGCGCACTCTAAGTCAAGCGACTTTAGCGCGATTTCGCCCCCAGCACGGCAGACCATCCAAAGCAAAACGCCGACCCCCTTTCGGGGGCCGGCGCCTTGGTGTGCAGAAAAACCGGTGAACCGGTTAGCCGCCCTTGCCGAACTCGCTCGGGTTCTGCATCTTCGGACGGTGGTCGTGCTTCTTCTTTTTCTTCTTGTGGTGGTGTGCCTTCTTCTCGCCTGCTGCCGGGGCCGCGGCGGCGGGTGCCGGTGCTGCGGCGGGTGCAGCCGGAGCGGCCGGGGCGGAAGCCTGCGCAAATGCGCCGGCGCTGAAGACTGCTGCCACGAGGGCAGCCAGGAGCTTGTTCATCGTGTTGTCCTTATGAAAAAACGAAGATGCGGCGCACCCGGTAACGGGATGGGACGTGACCCAATGCATCCCTCGCCACTGCCATTCAACGCGCGACCCCAGCATCGGGATGACCCGCGCATCACCGCGCAGTGTGGTGCAGGTGCAGGCCGATGTCCACCTGAAGCCTGACGATACGCCGGTGAGCGAATCGGCGCGTTGATGCGCCTCAACAAAGATTGACGGACATCGCGTGACACGCTTTCTACATTGTTACGCGTGCTTACATCGTGGGAAGAACGCTTACAAACAGCGGTGCACGCCCTCACGGTATGAAGCGTTTTTGGAGGCATGGATCGCACATGGGACGAGATCCATGTATCTGAAGTCCCGCAATATCCTCAAGGAGTCTCACATGAAAGTCGCTCAATCCCTGGCCGCTCTGATCGTTGCTGGTGCCTTTGCCGCCCCCGTGTTCGCAGCTGGCACCGCGTCCGCACCGGCTGCCGCTCCCGCACCGGCCGCTGCTGCTGCGACGACGGCGACCACCGATGCCGCTTCCGCACCGAAGGCTGAAGCCAAGCACGAGAAGAAGCACCACGCGCACAAGAAAGCCGCACACAAGACTGAAGGCAAGTCGGAAATGAAGTCCGATGCTGCTTCGGCACCGAAGGCCGCTGAACCCGCCAAGCAATAAGGCGATCGCGCTGTGAAAAACGCCGGGAAGTTCCCGGCGTTTTTTATGCCTGCTTAAACCGCATCAATGCAGATGCGGCAAACGCTTCGTGCCTTCGATCTGTACTGCCTGCAGCTCGTGGGGCTTGAGACCCAACTCACTCAGGATGGTCGGCGCAATCTGGTTGGTATCGACGTGCTCATCCACGATGCCTGCGTTGATGCCAGCACCCCAGACCACGATCGGCACATGGCGGTTCTCCTGACGGAAGCCACCATGTTCGGCGATCTTCGACAGCTTGCTGCCCGCCCACACCGTGCCCTGTTGTGCGATGCCGACCACGTCGGGGAAGCGGTCATCGCTCGGCTTCACACCAAACAGATCGGCCACTTCCTCACCCACCACAAAGCGGCTCGCGCCGGCCTGCGTGAATGGCTTGGACGTTGCGTTGCCCGCGGCGTCCGAACCCACGCCCGTGCCCGAGTAGCCCAGCAGAAACTGCTTGGTGAACCGCAGCGCGGCTGCTGAGCGGTCGTTCAGCCACAGCAGGATACCGTCGTCATCCATTGCATGCGCGACGAGGTGCGGCTTGGTCGCATCCTTGCAGGTGGCGGCGTACTTTTCCCACGCGCAGTTGAGCGCGTCGATCATGTCGCCATCGTTGACGATGGTGAGGTCCGCGCGGCTGTTGGGTGATTGGCCATGCTTGGCCGACACGATCACCACGGTGTTGGACGGGTCAGTCGCCTTGACCAGTTCGCCCAGCTTGTTGTCAACGAAGGTCAGCGCGCTCTGCAGCACCGGGCCCGGCACCGTGCCGTTGTTGGTGTAGCCGCCCAGGCCGCCCGTCACCTTGTTGGCGGTGTTGGACGGATCGGGGTAGTAGCTCGACGTGTTGAGCTTCTGCGCGGTCGACACGGCCTGGAAGTTCATGCCCAGGATGGCCGGCACGCCCGGTGTACCGTTGCCGGCGTGGTCGTGGCCCTTGAGCCAGTTCAGCACGGCCTGCACCTTGAAGTTGTCGTAGCGCTGCGTGTTGGTGTTGTCCTTGGTCCAGTCCGGGCCGGGGCCACCGGGCAGCGACGGGTCGGTTACCGAGCTGTTGATCTCGGGCGCGAACAAGTCGTCGATACCCTGGCCGCTCGGGCCGTTGAGGATTTCATAGGCCGCGTGCTTATCCGACCAGGCCGTGTGCAGGCCGTGCTTACGCGCGACTTCAAACACCGTATTCACCTTCAGGTACTGATGCGGATACACCGGCGCGCACGTGATGGGCGAGACCGGCAAGAAGGCCGGGTCGATCAGGTCCTGCGCGTGGCCGGTCAATTGCGAGATCTTCGAAAGATCCGCATACAGGCCTGGGATGCCTTGGCCGCTGTCGAGACGGTTCAGATCCTTGGCGATGACCTCGGCGTAGAACACCTCGGCGCCCGGCTTGGTGGTGTGGCAGTTGGCGGCCGAGGTGCCGGCTGGGAGCAGGCTGCGACTGTATTCGTCGTCGTAGTAGATGCCCGTGGTCTTGGGGTTGCCGCCGGTTACCTGGCCGACCATGCCGGGGAACGAGTCGGACGGGAACGGCGTGCGGGCGTTGCGATAGCTCACACCCTGATGCACGAGGCGCGCGAGCGTGGAGCCCGGATGGTTGCCGACATACCAGTCAAGATCGGACTGATGCAGACCATCGACCGAAATCAGCAGGACATGCTTGGCGTGCGCGTGGCGCGCATCATCGTCATCGGCATACACATGCGCAGACAGGCCACATGCAAGCGTGGAGAGCACAGCGAGAGCGAGGTGTTTCTTCGGGGACACGGGATTCTCCTCTGGGATACCGCCATGAGGCGGCCCGGTCACGCTATGCCCGCCGTATGTCTGCGCGGCGACCTGCCCATGTCGCGCCGGTGACAAATGTAACGTCGCCTCCACTACCCGGTTGAGCCAACGTTTGCAGTGTCATCGACCGTACGGATGATTCCACTAGAATGGCGTGCCCACCGCTTTTTCCTTGATGCTCACCTGCTCGATTCCATGCTCTCTTTGCGTGCTCTGCCCCGCTTCGCGCTTGCCTGCCTGCTGGCCCTGACCGGCTCCATCGCCGCAGCCCAGACCACGCCCGCCGCTGGCGCGGAACCCAGCGACTGGAGCATCGCCGTCGGCCCGTCCGTCTATGTGGCACCGAAATACCCTGGCGCGAAATCGAGCTTCGTATTCCCGTGGATCGATCAGGAGATCGAGTACAAGCACCGGTATTTCTCGAAGGGCATGGACTTCCTGGGCGCCTACCTCGCCAACGACGACACGTGGCAGGTGGGTGGCAACTTCCAGTTCGATCCGACTTGGCGCCATGCGCATGACGACGCGCGCCTCAATGGTCTGGGCAACGTCAACGCCACGGTGCGCGCCAAGGCGTTCGCGCAATACACCGTGTCGTTCCTGACGCTCTCCACCGACGCCGAGCAGGACATCCTGGGCAACCGTCAGGGCCTGATCGCCAATGCCGACGTGTACGCCAGCGCCCCGCTCGGCCGTTGGCTCTTCAGCCTCGGCTCCGGCGTGTCGTGGACCAACGGCCAATACATGCGCACCTTCTTCGGCGTGGATGGGGGCCAAAGCGCGGCGTCAGGCCTGCCGGTGTTCGCCACGCACGCTGGTGTGCGCGACATCCACTTCAACGCCATCATCACGTGCAAGCTGGATGACCGCTGGACCGCCAACGGCTCGCTCACCGTGGCGCGCCTGCGTGGAGACGCCGCCGACAGCCCGATCACGCAGCGCCGCCAACAGACCACGGCCATGGCATCGCTCACGTACCGGTTCCGTTAAACCTGCCGCGCGTGTTTCCAGGGAGCCACGCATGACCTTCGATCCGTCTTCATTGAAAGCGCTGTGCTTTGATGTACAGGGCACGCTGGTGGATTTCACCACGCCGCTCATCGAAGCCGGCGAAACGTTGGCGGCACGCCGCCAGTTCGATGCCGACTGGCCGGAAGTCATCACGCGCTGGCGTGCAGGCTACCGCGCCGGCATGGACGCGTTCCTGGCCGGGGAACGGGGTTGGATTTCCACCGACACGATCTATCGCGAAGCACTGGATACGCTGCTGGCCGACTACCCGTGGGCCCAGCAGGTCAGCGCGGAAGACCGCGATGCGCTCAACACAACCTGGAGCCGCTTGCGCCCCTGGCCGGATACCCAGCGCGGTCTCAGCCGATTGCACTCTCGCTATCTAACGGCGGCGCTCTCGAACGGCAGCATGGCTTCGGTGATCCGGATTGCGCGGCATGGGGCCCTGCCCTTTGACGCCATCCTCACGGGCGAACTCGTGCAGTCGTTCAAACCCGACCCGAAGGTCTATGCCCTCGCCGTCCGTTCGCTGGGTGTGGCACCCGACGAAATCATGATGGTCGCATCGCACAAGTACGATCTGGTGGCGGCCCGTGCACAGGGTTTTCGGACGGCATTCATCGCGCGGCCGCTGGAGTTCGGGCCGGGTATTGCCGTCGATGTCACGCCGGATCCGACGTTCGACTGTAACGTGACTGACATGGAAGAGCTCGCAAACCGGCTTGGCGCTTAGCGCAATCGGTTGCATTGCCGCCGAACCTGCCGTGGCAGCGGCTTCGGCATGAGGCAAACACTTATCAGACCAGAACATCCGCCGCGCGCCTCTCCCCCAAAAGGACCATGCCACCTTTTCGCAACAGGCGTGTTTGCAATCATCCTCAACCGTCGTGATTTTTTTTGGTAGTCTGTTTTGCAAGCAGACGATCGCTTCCGATCAACGCGCGCGGCAGCAATCGATGCCTTCAAACAAGTGGATGACCACTTGCAAGACAGGAGGGCCTCACCATGTTGCGATGGATTGCACACTGGGCGATGAACCATGCTCCCTCTCCGGAGAAGCAGGCTGAGCGTGCGCTGAACGAGCTGCGCATGGAGCTGTATCAGGCGGAACAGCGCGTGATGGACGCGCAGATGCATGCAGACTACTACCGTGCGCGGATCACCTTCTTGGAAGAGGTCGTCAAGAAAGGCATCGAGCGCGTCTCCGATCAACGCAAGGGCAAGCAGGAAAGTGCGCACGCGTTGCGCGCTGGACTCAAGTTCACTGCCGAACTGTGGCGCGAGTCGCAAGCGCAATCGCGTGATTCGCATGTGTTGCGGCGGCGCACGGCAATGTCGTTCCTCGATCCGCAGGATGGGCCAGACACGCACCGAGCCCCGAAGATTCATCATCTCTCGGAGCTTCCCGCGGGCTCGCACTTCGACAGCAATCCGCTTCCCCAGGCCAAGCACGTCGCGTCTGAGAAGCTGTAGCGCCGCCCAGCCAGATTCATCACAACGCAGGACAAACGAAAAGCCCTTTGGTCTCACGGCCAATGGGCTTTTCCCATTGTGACGGAGCGGCGAGTCCTTCCTAAAACCGGGCGCGAATCCCAACGCCCGCAGTCTCGCCCGACGACATCCCGGAGAAGCGGTCGAGCATATACACCGCGTAGAGATCGGTGCGCTTGGACAGCGGATAGTCGTACCCCAGCGACGCAGTCCCGCGCGTCTGATTGAGCCCGCCGGAATCGCGTGAGTAGGCGTAGGCAGCGAGCACCTTGCCGGTGCCGAGCGCAATCGTCACGCCGCCCTCGAACATGCTCACGTGGAAGTTCTTGTTGATCACGTTGTTGTTCGTGTACGTGTATTCGCCGTAGAACTTGACGACCGACCATTCATACGACGCAGCCAACTGGGCTGCTGACTGACTGTGCAATCCGCTGATCAACCCGTTCAGGTCACCCGCTGCGGAGTTGAAGTTCGCGTATTGATACACGCCGCCAGCGGCGAAACCACCATTCTGATAAGACAGCTGCGCCGAATACTGTTTGCTGCCATTGCCCGTGCCGCTCTCGCCGAACGCGTACATGGCGCGACCGGTCAAACCGTGCAGTTCGGGTGTGGCGTACTGGACGGCATTGCTCCAGGCGGTGCCGCCAATGATCCCCTGGTCCGTCTTGTACGCCGGATACGTCCCCAGCCCCGCGTACATCTGGACAATGGTCGGCGAGAACGTGAACGACGCATAGAACGGGTTGAACTGACACGCCTGCAGATATAGCAGGCTGCTCTGACGCCCAAGCGTGATCGTGCCTGCGGGGGTCGAGAGCCCAACATAGGCGTTGCGCGAGAACATCGGATCACCGTTGAAGGAACCGGAGGCGCCGTTCTGTGGGCGGAAGAATCCCTCGATCGCAAAAATGGCCTTATAGCCGGCGCCCAGATCCTCCTTGCCACCGACCCCCCAGAATGAAGTCGACATTCCACCACCGCCTTCTTGCCAGACGGCAGATTTGCCCGGGTACCGCTGAACGCCGACCCAGGTATCGACGATTCCGTACAACTGCACACTGGATTGCGCGTGTGCCTGAGCGCCGATCGCCATCGCGGCGATGGTTGCGGCAATCCAGCAGATTTTTTTCAGCATGGTGTGACCTCTTCTCATTTTTTCTAAGGACGAGCGACCCCCGACGTCGTGTTCGACGTCTCAAAATTGGGGTCATGGCAGGCGCAGCCGAAAGCGCTCAGGACAGGAGTCGAAGCCTGTCGCGCGGCTGCTGATCAGGTACCGCAGGGCGCGCCACAAGCGGCGCGCGGGTGATCACATCCCCCGGGTTCCGGGATCAGTAAGTTCGATGTTCCAGCGCTCTTTGCTGGTAGGACGAAACCGCCGTCTTGATTTTCTGGAACAGAAAGAAATAGAGCTTGATGTACTGCCCCACCAAAATCGCGTTCATGAACGTGCCTTCGCGAATGAACTTGGGGCCACCGAGCAGCGCGAAGCCGATTGCCGCACTGATTATCAGCAGCGTGCAGTCGAAACTCGTCTTGATGTCACCCCACTTGAAGCCGGTCCGCTTGAACAGCGTGTTGACGAACATGTCGATCGGCATGAGCACCAGGTTGGCGCGAATCATCAAGAACAGGCCGAACCCGAGCAACGCATCAGCAAACACCAGCAACAGGAACTTCATGTAGTAGTCCTGGACCCCGATCGACTTCGTCAGCAGCAGGTTCAAGTCCAGGCACGTCGCCAGCACGAATGCCGGGATCAACGCCGCGAAGTTCTTCACCGTGAACTCCTTGCGCGCGACCAGATACGTAAGGAGCAGCATCAACAGCTCGAGCATGAAGTTGTACGTGCCCTGGCTGAGCGGCGGGTACACCAGCGTCATGGTGCGAGTGAGACTGCTTTGCGGCGAGATGCCGATGCCGGCCCGGATGGCCAGACTGATCCCCAGGGTCAGTATGTAAATACCAACGACGTATGTGAACCAGCGCCGTGTCAGGCTGCCGGTATCAATGACTTCCGCTTCCCTTGCGTGGTGTGCCATGGTTGTCCCTCCGTTGTCTGCCCGCCTTGTACGGTGCCGTTCGTGACTGTCGACGACGGTCGCCGCTTTTTGTTCTTTGCTCCCCAGGCCGCCGGGGTCTAACCCCCGGCAGATACGCTTTTTGCTATCGGTGCCTCATCAAACCATGAAACCAAAGCGGTCGAGCGAGATGAACAAGGTCAGCAGCTTGTTCACCACGGGCTCGCCTTCGTTGTGGTTGCCCATCGCCGCCAGGGAGGCGTCAATGTCGCGGGTTGCCGCCAGCAGTTCGGTCAGGTTCATGTTGGCCTGAACGCCATAGATCTCTAGCGGCAGCACGGCCTTCACCTGCTTGTTCTCGGTGACCACGCAGCCGCCTGCATAGCCGTCGACCTCCTTGAGGCAGTGGCACATTTCCGTGCTGTCCTGCCCCACGGCAACGAAGTACGCCTTGGGTGCCGGCCAAAACGTCGCCACCGCGCCCCGATCGATATGCACGCCCTTGAACAGGCCATTGACGACGTGGCGCTTGCCCTTCGCGTAACGCTGCACAACCGAGATGCGGTTGAGATTGACGCCCCCGAATTCAGGAACGACCGTGCCATCGCGGTACGGCACCCATACTTCCTGGAAGAACTTTTCGTGGCCGCGACCGTAGACGTCGAACAGGTACACCTTCGCCTGCTGACCATCTGCCGAGATTTCCAGCGGAACGATGTCCAGTTGCTCTGGCGTCAGGTCGCTCAGACCCGGCACCGCCTTCTTCACCATGCCGGAGTAATCGATGTCGGCCTGCTTCAGCAGCTTGCGATCCTTGGCCACCAGCTCGCCGTCCTTGAAGACGAAGCGCGGGTTGATCTTCGACAGGCTGTCAGTCAGCACGATATCGGCGAAGCGGCCCGGCGTGAGCGAACCGAACTTGTTGTCCATGCGGAATGCGCGCGCCGTGTAGAGCGTCGCCATCTTGATCGCTTTGATCGGCTCGATCCCCATCTCCGCACACAGCGAGACGATCCAGTCCATGTGGCCCTTGGTCAGCAGACGGTCGACTGAGATGTTGTCGGCGCAGAGTTGGAAATTCTCGGCAGGCCACTTTCGCTTGACGATGGCGCGCAGCATGATCTTGATCACTTCGGGGCTGCCCACGCCGAACTTGATTTGCGTCTGCAGGCCGTAGCGCACGCTTTTCTCGATATCGTCTTCTTTCCACACATCGTGGTTGGCAAAGGCGCCGATCGCGGGCATGTAGTTCAGCATCATGTCCGACAGCGTCGTCACGCCCCAGTGCGTGTTCATGAAGCCGCCCTTGGCGCGCCCCAGGGCCGATTTGCGGAAGTCGTCGTCGTTGCCCACGCTGTAGGTCAGATGCGCCAGTTCGCCCAGGCCGATCACCGGGTCCATCTTCAGCAAGGCGTCGGTCACTTCCACAGACGTCTTCTTGCCCGGCGCAAAGGCAAACACCCGATACGGCAGGCGTTCGTGGTGCTTGAACAGTTGCTCGGTGGCCTGCACCGCTTCGTCGCCCGCCGCGCTCACGAAGTCGAGGCATTCCGAGAAGATGGTGGTCGTGCCGCAGGGGACGATGGCCTCAGCAAAGGCGGCCGGATGCGCCAACTGGGCTTCGAAGTGAACGTGCGCATCGATCAGACCCGGAATGGCATAGAGACCTTCGCCATCAAACACCTCGCGCACCTTGATGGCCGTCTCGTCGGGGTTCAACGCAACGATGCGCTTGTTGTAGACGAGGATGGACCCTTGATACACCGACTCGCTATGCACATCGAGGATGTTCAGATTCTTCAGGAGAAGATCGGCCTCTTTCTTGCCGTTGAGCACATCAAAGATCGCTCTCACCTGGTCATAGTGGGCATCGACTTCGCTCTGCGTTGTGCCTGCCGCCGTGACGCCTCGTCCGCTGACTTCTTGGTACATGATTGACGCTTCCTCAATTGGTTTGGATCTGTCTTTGCCGCACTGCAACGCGCGTTTGCGGCTGCGACTGGTGCCATTAAGACCGAAGTCAGCGTTTCCAAAAAGAAGCGTTTTTCGCACGGAGTGTGCACTTTTCGAGTACGCTCAATCCAACCTTAGGAGCGGGCTCGCATGCTGCATTCACGGTTGCTGCGGTACATCGACGAGATCGCTCGTTCCGGCTCGATCCGTGCCGCAGGAGAAAAGCTGCACATCGCCCCATCGGCGATCAACAAGCACCTGCTGCAGTTGGAAGAGGAGATCGGCGAGCCACTGTTCGAGCGCTTGCCGCGCGGGCTGCGGCCCACGCCAGCGGGGGAGATCCTCCTCGCCCACGTGCGTAAGACCATCCTCGAATACCGTCAGGTTGAAGCCGAGATACGCGATCTCAAGACGCTGCAGAAAGGCGAAGTCATCATCGCAACGGTGACGGGCCTGGCCAGCGGCATCGCCTCCACCGCTGCGACGAATTTCTGTGCGAGCCACCCGCACATTCAGATTTCGATCCGCGTGATGTCCACGCGCGAAATCGCGGATGCACTCATCAGCGGGGAAGCCGATCTGGGCCTCGGCTTTAACCTGCCGCCTTCGCCGCAACTCGAAAGCCTGTGGGAAATGGATACGAGCCTTGGGGCGGTGATCTCAACCAAGCACGCATTGGCGCGCATGGAATCGATACCGCTGGCCTTCTGCACTTCGTATCCGCTGATCTTCGCAGACCGGTCCATGCTGATGCACGGCATCGTTGCAGATACGTTCGCAGAAGCGGGATTGGACGTCGAGCCGGCCTTCCGAACCAACTCGATCGAGACGATGAAGCGCCTGGCTGCCGCGAGCGAGGGCATTGCGTTTCTCAGCCGATTCGACATTGCAGAGGAGCATCGCCAGGAGCTGCTGACCTACCGGCAGATCCGCGACCGGGCCTTCAGCAAGAACGCCCTGTCCCTGGTCCGCCGAGAGAAGCACGGACATGGCCTTGCGAGCCTGTTGCTCGCAGAGGAAATCATGAGCGTGCTGGGGGCGATGAGTGGCTGAATTGGGCGGGACCGCCAACGCGCCACCCGGGAGTAACGCCGAGAACGCGTAAACGACAAAGCCCCGCCATTGGCGGGGCTTTGTTCGAACCAGGTTCCGTTTGACGGGAGCGCTGGACATGCTGGCGGAGAGGGTGGGATTCGAACCCACGGTACCGTCGCCGGTACGCCTGATTTCGAGTCAGGTACATTCGACCACTCTGCCACCTCTCCGGTAACTGGGTCGCTGAATCGCGAAACCGCGACTATAACAGAGTTTCGCCGCCCATATCAAGAGGGCGACGCAACTTCCATCAAACTGCAGGTTTCAGCACTTCCTGGCCGCCCAAGTAAGGACGCAGCGCGGTCGGCACCGTGACCGAGCCATCCGCGTTCTGGTAGTTCTCCAGCACGGCCACCAGCGTACGGCCCACGGCGAGGCCCGAGCCGTTGAGCGTATGCACCAGCTCCGGCTTGCCCTGCGCATTGCGGAAGCGGGCCTGCATACGGCGCGCCTGGAAGTCGCCCATGTTCGAGCACGAGCTGATTTCGCGGTACGTGTTCTGCGCCGGAATCCACACCTCAATGTCGTACGTCTTGGTGCTGCCGAAACCCATGTCGCCCGTGCAGAGCACAACAGTGCGGAACGGCAGTTCGAGCTTGCGCAGGATGTTTTCCGCGCAGTTCGTCATGGCATCCAGCGCGGCAAACGACGTTTCGGGCTGTACGACCTGCACCATCTCGACCTTGTCGAACTGGTGCTGGCGGATCATGCCGCGCGTGTCCTTGCCGTACGAGCCGGCTTCGGAACGGAAGCAAGGCGAATGCGCGGCAAACATCATCGGCAACGCATCTGCAGCGACGATCTCGTCGCGCACGAGGTTCGTGAGCGGCACCTCGGCGGTCGGGATCAGATAGAAGTTCTCGACGTGCTCACCCGCCTCATCTTCAGCGCCGTGCCCCATCTTGCGCGGCACGCGGAACAGGTCCTCCTCGAACTTCGGCAGCTGGCCAGTCCCACGCATCGACGCGGCGTTGACGATGTAAGGCACGTAGGCCTCGGTGTAGCCGTGCTCCAGCGTGTGCGTGTCGAGCATGAACTGCGCAAGCGCACGATGCAGACGCGCCACCTGCCCCTTGAGGACGGTGAATCGCGCGCCCGACAGCTTGGCCCCCGCGTCAAAATCCAGCCCCAGCGCGCTACCCAGATCCACGTGATCCTTGACCGGGAAGTCGAACGCGCGCGGCGTGCCTTCACGGCGCACTTCCACGTTCTGCGTTTCGTCGCGACCGGTCGGCACGCTTTCGTGCGGCACGTTCGGGATCGACAGCATCAGATCCTGCAACTTGGCCTGCACCACGTCGAGCTGCGCGGCCGAAGCCTTCAACTCGTCGCCAATGCCGGACACCTCGGCCATCACGGCCGATGCGTCCTCGCCCTTGCCTTTGAGCATGCCGATCTGCTTGGACAGGCTGTTGCGGCGAGCCTGTAGCTCTTCGGTGCGGGTCTGGATGGCCTTGCGTTCCGCTTCGAGCGCGGCAAAGCCTGCCACGTCGAGCACGTAGCCGCGGTCTTTGAGGCGCGCAGCGACGGCGTCGATGTCTTTGCGCAGCAGTTGGATATCAAGCATGGTGGGGAGAAGAAGCCGAGGATTGCGGACGATCCGAAGGATCGAAAAAGCCGATTTTATCGCACCGGCCAGCGGGTCTTACTTGTTGCGGGAGGATTTGCCCTGCTCCGCATGCCACTGTGCATCCAGCTCGCGCAGGTGCCGCAGCTTGTCGCCGATCTTGCCTTCCAGGCCGCGCGGCGTCGGCACGTACCAGTTCTGCGCGGGCAGATCATCGGGGAAGTAGGTTTCACCGGCGGCGTAGGCCTCGGGCTCGTCGTGGGCGTAGCGGTAGGCGTGGCCGTAGCCGAGTTCTTTCATCAGCTTGGTGGGGGCATTGCGCAGGTGCACGGGCACGGTGCGCGACTTGTCCTGGCTGACGAACGCGCGCGCCGCGTTGTAGGCGTTGTAGCCGGCGTTGGACTTGGGTGCGATAGCCAGGTAAATCACCGCTTGAGCCAGCGCCAACTCCCCTTCCGGCGAGCCGAGGCGCTCATACGTCTCGGCCGCATCCAACGTAATGCGCCCGGCACGTGGGTCGGCCAGGCCGATGTCTTCCCACGCCATGCGCACGATGCGGCGGGCAAGGTAGCGCGGGTCGGCACCGCCGTCGAGCATGCGGCAAAACCAGTACAGCGCCCCATCCGGATCGGAGCCACGCACGGATTTGTGCAGCGCGCTGATCTGGTCGTAGAAGGCATCGCCACCCTTGTCGAAGCGGCGCAGGTTTTCTGACAGTGCAGATGCCAGCAGCGCCTCGTCGATCACCGGGGCGATGTCGCCTTCGGCCTGCGCGCGCGCGGCACGCGTGACGATCTCGACGTTGTTGAGCAGCTTACGACCATCGCCGTCGGCGGAGGCAACAATGGCGTCGAGTGCGGCGGGCGTCCACTCCAGGCCGCCTAGCTCTTGGCGCGCGCGTTCAGCCAACTGCTTGAGCTCGTCGTCCGACAGGCTCTTGAGCACATACACCGCGGCACGCGACAGCAACGCGCCGTTCACCTCGAATGATGGGTTCTCGGTAGTCGCGCCGATGAAGGTAAACAGCCCACTTTCCACGTGCGGCAGGAAGGCATCCTGCTGGCTCTTGTTGAAGCGATGGACCTCATCGACGAACACCAGCGTGCGACGGCCGTTGGCGCGGAACTGCTCGGCGCGTTCGACGGCTTCGCGGATGTCTTTCACACCCGACAGCACGGCCGACAGCGCGATGAACTCGGCATCAAAGGCGTGAGCCATCAGCCGTGCCAGCGTGGTCTTGCCCACGCCTGGCGGGCCCCAGAGGATCATCGAATGCGGTTCGCCGGAAGCAAATGCCACGCGCAGCGGCTTGCCCGGCCCCAGCAAGTGCTGCTGGCCGATCACATCATCGGCGGAATGCGGGCGCAGGCGCTCGGCCAGCGGCATGTGGGCGGGCGCGTCCGGGAAGAGAGAAGCAGAAGCGTTCATGCAAGGGATTGTCGCAGAAACCGCTCTGGAGCCGGACCCGCCCTACCGATTCAGGCAGCGCGCACCCGCAGGGGCGACTCAGTGACCGCCGGCTGGCGCCGGCCAATCCAAACAACACATACCAGTGACAGCGCCGCAAATCCCGCATAAAACACCGCCATCGGCCACCACTGAGGAAAGAACTGGTCCGCCAGCACGGTTGCCAGCAGCGGCGTGAGGCCGCCGGCAAATGCGCCGCACACTTGGTACGACAGCGAGATTGCCGTGTAGCGGATGCGCGCCGCAAACATTCCGGTGACAAAGCCCGCGATGATCGCGTAGTAGCCCGATTCAGCCAGCGTGGCGATGGCAACGCCCGCAAACACGGTACCCGGCTGCCCCATGCGCACCAACGGCAGCATGATGAACGGCACAACAATGGCAAAGGCCGCCAGCATCGTCAGCATGCGGCGCGTACCAAAGCGGTCGGCCAGGTACGCAGCGCCCAGCTGCACGAAGAACTGCAGCACCGCCACCCAGAACATGCAGTCGAGAATCATCGCGCGATCCAGCTGCAAGTATTGCGTGGCGTACGAGATCATGAAGATGTTGCTGAAGTACACGCCCGCGATGCCGTACACGTTGGCGCCAATGGCCAGCACAATCAGCGGCCACGCCTTGAGGGCTTCGGCCAGCGGCTGCTTGGCGACGTCGCCGGCCGCCTGCATCGCCTCGAACTCCGGTGACTCATTGACCGACATGCGGATCACGAAACCCACCGCCAGCAGCACAGCACTGGCCAGAAATGGCAGCCGCCAGCCCCACGCCATGAAGGCATCCGGCTCCAGTCGGCTGACGGCGGAGAACGCCAGCATCGAGAGAATCAGCCCGCCCGCGCTGCCCAGTTGCGCGAACGACGCAAAGAACGTGCGACGCCCCTTGGGCGCATGCTCGCCCGCCAACAGCACTGCCCCGCCCCACTCCCCGCCGACGGCAATGCCCTGCAGCACGCGCAGCGCCACCAACGCTACCGGCGCGATCCAGCCAGCCTGCGCGTACGTCGGCAAGCAGCCGATCAGCACAGTCGCAATCGCCATCAACGTGAGCGTGCCCATAAGCGCGCGCTTGCGGCCAAGGCGATCACCAATGCGGCCGAACAACATGCCGCCGATCGGCCGTGCGAGAAAACCGATGGCAAACGAGCCGAACGAAGCCAGCAGGCCCAGCAAACGGTTCTCGCCCGGAAAAAACAGCGGCCCGAAGACGAGTGCCGCGGCGGTGGCGTAGCTGTAGAAGTCGTACCACTCGATGGTGGTGCCGATGAAAGACGCCATCGCGGCGCTGCGCGGCTGGGCAACAGGTTGGGGGGTGGTCATCGTGTCTCCTCGTTGTTTTTATGGACGCGGTCTGGGCGCTATCTGGTCGATACGTCAGGCGCGATATTCGACGCCCGGCAGCACACACAGCAGCTCGAACGCGAGGTTGGCGCCCAACAGCGCAGTCGTCCCAAACGGGTCGTACGGCGGCGAGACTTCAACAAGATCCGCGCCCACGATGTCGAGCCCGCGCGCGCCGCGCACGATCTCCAGCGCCTGCGGCACGGTCAGCCCACCGATCTCGGGCGTGCCGGTACCGGGCGCATAGGCGGGGTCAATGCCATCAATGTCGAAGCTGATGTAGACCGGGCCGCCCTGCACGCGTGCGCGCACTTCTTCCATGAGCGGTACGAGCGACTGGTGCCAGCACGCTTCGGCCGTCACCACGCGAAAACCTTGCTGGCGGCACCAGTCAAAATCCTCTGCCTCGTAACCGGTGCCACGCAAACCGATCTGCACCACGCGGTTGCAATCGAGCAGGCCCTCTTCCACCGCGCGGCGAAACGGCGTGCCGTGCGCGATCTTCTCGCCGAACATGGTGTCGTTCACGTCGGCATGCGCGTCCACATGAATCAAGCCGATACGACCGTACTTGGCGTGCATGGCGCGCAGGATCGGCAGCGTGACGGTGTGATCGCCGCCCAGGCCAATGGGGCGGCAACCGCTGGCGATGATCTCGCGGTAGGCACCTTCGATACGGCCGATGGAGTCGTGCAGGTTGTACGGATTGGTCGCCACGTCGCCAATGTCCGCCACGCGCAGCGAATCGAACGGCGCGGCGCGCGTGGCCATGTTGTACGGACGCAGGAGTACGGATTCCGCACGGATCTGGCGAGGCCCGAGGCGCGCGCCATTGCGGTTGGACGTGCCCAGATCGAACGGCACACCCACGAAGCAGGCATCCAGCCCGGCGGTCGATTCAGCGGCGGGCAGCCGCATCATGGTGGCGATACCGCCAAAGCGCGGCATGGCGTTGCCGGACATCGGCTGGAGAAATTCGGCGCGGTCGTTCATGGCAGTCGATTCGTCACATCGCGTTACGGCGATGCGATCAGTGGAGATAGCACGCATTCTTGCCGATGGCTTTGCTGCGTAGAATGCGAAATCCGAAAACCAAACATCGATCTCAATCGATGTATCAATCACAGTGTTGGGACAACCCTCTGATCTGGATCTGCGGCTGATCCGCGTCTTCCTGGCCGTGGTGGATGCAGGTGGCGTGACGCCTGCGCAGGCCACGCTCAATGTGGGTCAATCGACCATCAGTACGCAGCTCTCGACGCTGGAGACGCGCCTGGGCTACCGGCTGTGCGAGCGCGGACGCAGTGGCTTCCGGCTAACCGCACGTGGCGAACAGTTTGTGGATTCGGCACGCAAGCTGCTGACAGCGCTGGACGCGTTCAGCGCGGAGGCGCGCAAGGTGGGGCGCACGCTGGTTGGCACGCTCAACCTGGGGCTGATCGGCCACGCGCCCGTCAACGCCAACGCGCGCATCAGCCAGGCCATCGAGCGCTTTCGCCAGCGGGATGAGTCGGTGCATTTCACGGTGTCGGTGCGGCCACCGGGCGAGCTGGAAGGGTTGTTGCTCGACGGCAAGATCCACATGGCCATCGGCTATTTCTGGCATCGCGTACCGGCGCTGGAGTACACCACGGTCTTTCACGAGACGCAGCTTGCGTATGCGGGGCGGGGGCACCCGCTGTTCAGCAAGGTCGGAAACGTGTCACCGGAAGAGGCCCTGACCCACGCATGGGCGTGGCGCAGCTATCCGCTACCGGAGGCAGCGGGCTCACCGGCCGAGCGGCTAGTGACAGCGGTGGCGGACAACATGGAAGCGGTGGCGATGCTGGTGCTCTCGGGCAGGCACCTCGGCTATCTGCCCGAACACTTTGCAGCGCCCTATGTGGCGCAGGGCCTGCTGGCCCCGCTTGCACCGGCGGCGATGCGCTACGACGTACCGTTCGACATGGTGGTACGCCGAGATGCACGACGCAACGACCTGCTGGCCGCCTTCATTGCCGACATGAAGGCGGCCCATGCGTGAGCGGTTGGCTGCGCGCTCAGTTCGATGCGCGCTGCACCAGCCCCATGAACTCCTTGGCTGGCAGCGGGCCATGGCACGACTGCATGCCTTCAGCCCCGCGCAGCAGCAACCAGACGTTCTCGCTGCCCGGCGGTTGGATCACAAACGGCTGGCGAGCCGATGCCTGCGGCATGCGTGGATCAGCCGGTGCCTGAATCGGCACGACTTGGCCGGCATGACCCTTTACCAGGGCACTGCACTCGGCGTTCGATAGCTCCGTTGCGCGCAGGAAATCCTTGTTGACCAACGCCTCGGCCAGCACGGTGTCGGGCGCGGTCAGGAACGAATCAACATCGAAACGGGATACGCCTGTCGAGGCACATCCCGCAAACACCGCCGCCGCTGCTGCAACGATGGCCGCACGCTGCAGCGATGTGGTGAACGGCAAAGGCATGGTCGGTCTCCTTGTCGAAAACCGGCCTGCACGCGTTACTGCTTGATAACGTCTGCCCCCTTGGGTAGCACGAAGCGGAACGCGTTGGCCGGCAGT